>JAEUGZ010000489.1 GCA_016794725.1 Opitutaceae bacterium
CATTGCGAAGATTGGCGACGGCAAAGTTGGCGGCACCTGCCGTGGTCAAACCTCCACCGTTTCCGGTCGAACCCACCGGATTCTGACTCCAGTTGTAGGTGGCGTAGGTGCTGAGTGAGGGAGTGACCTTGTAGTTCAGGCTGACATTGTAGTTCGGCAGGCCGACGGTGACCTTGTCACCCGGAATAAATCCTGCAGGATCGCTGTAGCTGATACTGAGGATATCAAGCCGCGCGCCACCGAGAATGGAGAATGCGTCGTTGAGGTTCCACTCCATCTGGGCGAACGGAGAGAAGTACATCGCCTTGGAGATGCCCGAGTCGCCGTTGTCCGGCGTGTAGTAGCGACCCGGCCAGCCGGGCACCGGAACCTGGGTGAAGGGACTCGGGGAGTTCACCGAGTTGAAGTAGTTCGCAAAGCGGAGGTCCTTGGTCAGGTCCCAGACATTGGCCGGTTCGTTGAAGAAGTCATTGTAGGCCTTCACCTGCTGGTAGCGCAGGCTGAGCCCGCTGTTGAGGAATAGTTTGTCGAACTTCTTCTGAAACTCGGTTCGATTCTCGAAGCTGAAGCTCGGGTCGATGATTTCTGAATACGAGTAGCTTGAGAGGGTGTTGCGGCTGACGTAGCGGAAGAACGAATTGTTGCTGATCGTCAACGTGGGCTCGGGGGTGAAGGTCTGGATCACCTGGGCGTTGAAGGCGATGCCCTCGGAATCGTCGCCGGGCCGCAAGAGCCGCTTCTTCCGGTCAATCACCACCTTGGGCCCGAGCAGGATGCGATTGCCAGCGGGGAAGCCAGACACGACCCACCGCGAGTTCTGCGCATCGGAGATGGCGGCGGCAGTGCCTCCGACGATATTGATGTTGTCGAACGTGATGGGAGCTCCAGTGGCGTCTCGGTACCCGAGGAAGGCGCCGCCACTGAAGTCAGGCGCCGGGTTGTTGTTGATGCCGGTCTGGTAGATCCCGCTGTCGATCAATTCCTGGGTTGGGCGATTGATGCCGAAGTTCTCGGTGTAGTCCGCGGCAAAGACCTCGGCGTTGGCGAACAGCCGGTAATTGTCGTTCTTGCGGTGCGTGATGGCCGCATAAAGCGCCTGGGTGTTTTTCTTGCCGTTCTCGTAGTAGCCCTTAGACTGTTCGCCCGAGTAGGAGATCCGGTAGGCGGTCTTGGCGTCCACCGGCACATTGTAGTCGGCCGTCCAGCGGTAGATGTCATAGCTGCCCACCGTAAAGGAAACCGAACCCTTTTTGGAATCGAGCGTGGGCTGCTTGGAGGCCAGGTCCGCGTAGCCACCCACGTACTGGGAAGCTCCATACACGGCGGTGGCGGGCCCCTTCAGGATGGTGACGGATTCGACCGAGTTGAAATTGATCGGAAGTCCGTTGCCATTGGAAGAGAGCCCGATCCGCATGCCGTTGAGGAAGAGATCGGCGATCTGACCGCGCAGGTCGGGTGTTGTCGGGGCGCCAAAATTCGACCGGGTGTAGGAACTGGCCGTCAGCTTGGAGAAGTCCCGCACGTCCTGGATCGAAACAGCCGTCAGCTGTTCGCGGGAGATGATGGTGGCGGAACGGGGCGTATCGAGCAGGGAACGATCACTGCCGTAGATCGAGCTGATCGGACGCGAGGTGGGGATGACGTTTTGCTCGATGGGCACGTCGCTGACCTCGAATTTCTCCATTTTTACCGCCTCCTCCTCCGCCGGGGGTTTGGCAGCCGTTTGGGCCGCGAGGGGACGCAGCGCGACCACGGTCGGAAGCGCAGCTACCGCAAGCATAAAGCGTTTATTCATGGTGGGTGTTGGTCGTAAACCGGAAGCACACGATGTGCCACCGTATGCATGGATTTTGTGACAATACCGGACCCGCACTCGGACGAGGACCATCGAGAGGACCACGCCGGGCGACCCTTCCGCCGCACTCAATACCAACCGGGGACGGGTTTTCGGCAATCCCTGCGTAGCCTTCCGGCGGCGCTCCTGCGACACTCACCACCGCCGAAACCCAGCACACGGGACTCCCCCTCTGCCCCTGGCTGAGCCGATGCGACCGCCGTGAAGACAAATCTGGTTCGAAGCGTGGCCGTGGGAGTCATCGTCCTGCTGCTGGCAAGCGGGATTGGGTTGGGCCGACTCTTCTGGCCCCTGCTTGGCCTCCGGGCCCAAGCGATGCTGGGGGCAGCGGGACAACTGATTGCGTGGGCGACGCTGGGAGTGATGGCCGTGCTTGTAGAGAAGCAGCGCGGCCTGCAACCTCCCCAGTCGACGCGTTCACGCGACACCCCCCACCCACCCGTTCAACCGAACCTACAATCATGAGTTGTTGTCCTCTGTTTCTTGCCGTCACGGCAGGCCCTGCGCCCTCGCCGGCCGTGGATGTCTCAACCGCCTTGCTGGTGATTGCCCTTGGGTTGCTGGTGTTTGTGGCCAAGGCGGTTGCCGACCTGCGAGCCGAGGTGGCAGACCTGCGGGAACAGCTCGTCCGTCTTCCCCCCGCCGCGATTTCGAGCCCGGCGCCCAGTCAAGCGCCTGCGCTGGACGATGACCTTGACGCGACCACGTGCGCGCTGATTGCGGCCGCCGTGAGGGTGGCACTCGCAGGACAGGAACATCGCATTGTGGCGATCGCCCCCCCTTCCCGCGATGCAGGCTGGTCGCTCGAGGGTCGACGTCAGGTCTTTCAATCGCACCAGGTTCGCTAGACCCAGCCCATGACTTCCGTACAAGTCCTCTGGACGATCTTTATCGCGCTGTCGGTCGGGGTGTCAGCGCTCGATCTGTTTGTCATCACTCACCGGCACTCGACGGTGGGCGTGCGCTCCGCACTCGGCTGGACTGCGGTTTGGGTCAGCCTCGCGCTGCTGTTCGGCGTGGTCATCTACTTTTTCCATCCCCAGGGGGAGGACATTGCGACACTCTATATCACAGGCTACCTGACCGAGTATTCCCTGTCGGTCGACAACCTGTTCGTGTTCATTCTCATCTTTTCGATGATGGGCGTGCATGAGGCCGCTCAGCCGAAGCTGATCAAGCTGGGCATCTTCCTCTCCATCTTTCTCCGCATCCTGTTCATCCTCTTCGGCATCGCACTGGTGGAGCGCTTCCATGCCCTCCTCTACCTGTTTGGAGCACTGCTGGTGTGGACGGCTTGGAAAATGGTGGCAACGGACGAAGACGAGCAGGTGCATCCGGAGAACAATATCCTCTACCGGATGGCGACACGCGTGTTTCCACTTCACAAGGACGCGCCGGATTCACGACGCCTGACGGTCCGCCACGAGGGCAAACTGCACATCACCCCCCTCTTCCTGGTGTTTCTGGTCATCGGCAGCACCGACATCCTCTTCGCGCTCGACTCCATTCCCGCCATCATGGGCATCAGCCAGGATCCGTTTGTCGTGATCACGTCAAACGTCTTCGCGGTGCTGGGACTGAACTCGCTCTTCTTCGCCATCCGTGGGATCATGGGACTGTTCAAGTTCCTCAAGCACGGAGTGGGACTGATCCTCTTTTTCATCGGGGCAAAGATGATCGCGGGCATCTACACCCCGATCGAGCACTGGTTCAAAGCACACACCTTCGTGTCCCTCATCGTCATTGGAGTCGTGCTGGCCTGCTCAATCCTGCTCTCGGTCTGGCACCGCCGCTACTTCCCCGAAGCCGACAAGCCATCATGATTCAATCTTATCACCCATGAGCAACTTCACCTTTGGCGCCACCATGCTGATCGTGGGGATGGGCGGAACCTTGCTCACCCTCTACCTGCTCACCCTCGTCATTCGGGCCCTGACACGACTGCTGCCCAACCGCCCGCCGCCCCCGAGCAAACCCTAACCTCTACCCGTCATGGTCGACGCCATCCTATCCGCCCTCTCCGCACTCGCGGAAGGCGCCCGGCACCTCATGAGTGCGGGGGGGCCCAATCTCATCATGATCGCGGTGGCGGCGGTCTTGTTTTACCTGGCGATCGCGAAGGAGGTGGAGCCCTTGCTGCTGCTGCCGATCGGGTTTGGCTGCCTGTTGGCCAATCTGCCGCTGAGCGAGGTGATGGACAACGAGGGCGTGCTCAAGACGCTCTATGATTTTGGCATCGGCAATGAGTTGTTTCCCCTGCTCATCTTTGTCGGCATCGGCTCGATGACGGACTTTTCGCCGCTGCTGGCGAATCCCAAGCTCCTGCTTTTCGGCGCCGCGGGACAATTGGGAATCTTCCTGACCCTGATCGTCGCGCTCGCCTTTGGCTTTTCGAAGGAGGAGTCCGTGGCGGTTGCAGTGATCGGCGCCTGCGACGGACCCACCGTCATTTACGTCGCGAATTTGTTCGCCGGGCTGCAAAAGATCCCGACGGCGATGGTTGGCGCCCTCGCCGTTGCGGCGTATTCCTATATGGCGCTCGTCCCCGTGATCCAGCCGCCGATCATGCGAATCATGACCACGGCAAAGGAACGGGCCGCACCCATGCCAGGCGTCAAAGGGTCAGTGTCGAAGTCCGCCCGGATCGCCTTCCCGATCGTTGTCACCGTCATCACCGGAATCATCGCCCCCAAAGGCCTACCCCTCATGGGCATGATCATGCTGGGCAACTTCATGAAGGAGTCGGGCGCGGTGACAAGGCTGACCAAGGC
>JAEUGZ010000503.1 GCA_016794725.1 Opitutaceae bacterium
GCAGCACAGCGGGACATTGCCCTGCGCGAACTCGCTCCGGAACCGTGGGTGGCGGTCTCGAGTGCCGCCGCTCCCATTTTTGCCACCCACGTCCGCGACCTGTGTGCCCGGGCTGGCTTCCGTCCGCGCATAGTCATGGAATCGGCGCGCGCCCAGGCAGTCGCCGTCATGGTCGCCGCCGGCACCGGCGTGGCGGTGCTGCCCGCCTCGCTCGCGCGCATCGTCGGCAACGCCGCCGTGGTCATTCCCCTGCGCCCGCAGCCGTCCGTCACCCACGTCTTCGCCCGCCTCGCCGGCCCCCCCGCCCCCGCCCTGCGGTCCTTCCTCCGACTGCTCGCGGAGTCCCGGGCGCCAGCCTGAGTCGCAGCCTACGCATCTACCCCTTGTCCCAATCACACCTCGACCCGATTTCCGATTTCACTCTTCACTCTTCGCCCTTTGCACTTCCCGTTGCGCTCCCGCACGGGTCGGCTGTGAACATTTATTACACGTTCTTCGGCCTCCATTTTCGACTTTGACCGGCAATGATCCCGCCGCGCCTCCCACCGGCGTCTCTCCGTCGAACGGTTTTTCTTCTATGAACCAGTCCTTCAAGGCCGTTAACATCGACTGCAATTTCGACTACACCTACGAGCGCGAGCGCCTCGCCGCCTGCGGGGTCGACCTCCTCTTGCGCAAGACGGTGACCGAGGACGACATCATTCGCGCCTGCGCGGACGCCGATGCCGTGGTGTTGGAGGGGGCAAAGACACCCATGACCGAACGCGTCATCCTCGCCCTGCCTCGTTGCCGGTTGATTGCGAAATATGCGGTCGGGGTGGATAATATCGACGCGGCCGCGGCCACCCGCGCCGGCATCGTCGTCGCCAACGCCGCGGACTACTGCACCGAGGAAGTCTCCGACCATGCCGTGGCCCTCCTCCTCGCCAGCGCCCGCCGGGTGGTGTCGATGGATCGCTTCGTCCACGCTGGAAACTGGGCCGGCTTCACCCGCGCCCAGCCGCTGCGACGGGTCAACCAGCTCACCCTGGGTTTGGTCGGGCTCGGTCGCATTGCCCGGGCCACTGCCCGGAAAATGGCGGGCTTCCGACTCCGGATCCTCGCCACCGATCCCTATTTGACCGGCCCGGGAAACGAACCCGGCGTCGAGGTCGTCAGCTTCGAAACCCTGCTGCGCGAGTCGGACCTCGTCTCGGTGCACGTGCCGCTCACCCCCGAAACCCGCGGACTGATCAACGAGGCGGCGTTCCGCGCCATGAGGCCCAACGCCGTGATCGTAAACACCTCCCGGGGACCGGTGATCGACGAATCCGCCCTCATCCGGGCGTTGGAGGAAAAGTGGATCGCCGGCGCCGCACTTGACGTGGTGGCCGAGGAGCCCCTGCCCGCCGGGAGTGCATTGCGCAAATTCGACCGAGTCATCCTCACCCCGCACACCGGAGCCGACTCCGTCGACTCCATGGCCCACGCCCGCCGCACGGTCGTCGACACCATCGAGGCGGTTGTCCGGGGCTTCTGGCCTCCATTCCCCGTCAACCCGAAGGTTGCCCCCCGCGTCCCCCTCCGGCCGTTTTCGGAATGGGCCCGCCCGTAGTTCCAACCGTGGGGGACACGCCCCCCGCCAACGCGTCCTCCGGCACCCCGGTCCGTCTCCCCATCGTCCTCACCGACGCCGACCTCCACTCCCTGGTCTCCACCCCGTAGCAAACGCTTCGCACGCACCCCCGCCCGACGCGTGATTTGCCCCCTTCCCTCCCGGTCCGCCCGCGGCCACCACCTGTCACATTAATTAACATCTCCTCTGTCCTTCTTTTGCCGGGAGGCGGCGAGCATCCTGCTTTCGATCCACTATGAACCATGAAGCTACCCTGCTCATTGATCGTTCGTCCCGCCGGCGCACCCGAGGCTGGTTTGGGACTTTGTCGGTTGGTATTTCCCTCTTCATTACAGGCAGTCCGGCCCAGGCCCAGTCTGAGGCCGCCCGCCTGAAGGAAAAGGACGCACAAATTGCAAACCTGACGGCTGAAATCGAGCGTCTGAAGGCGGCGCTCGGTCAGACCAAACCGGCGACGGCACCGGCAGCTGCGACCACGCCGGCCGCGGCGCCTGCGGCCACGGCCGCCTCCACCACCGTCTCGACGGTGGATCCGAATTCCGACAAGGACGAACAAGGGCTGCGCATGTCCGCATTTGAGGTGCGCACCACCCAGGGCATGGGTTACAGCCCCGGCAATTCGGCGTCAGCGCTGAAGACGTCGGAGTCGCTCATGAACCTGCCGGCCCAGATCATCGTTGTGACCAACGACATGATCCGGGACATCGGCTCCAACAACGCCTCCGATGTGTTGTCCTACGCCGGTCTGGTGCCCTACTACCGCGGACCCGCGATCATGTCGCGCGGCTCCCGCGTCGGAAATCCCTACATGGATGAAGTTCCGCAGGCGGTGGGCATCGGCGTCACCGACAACACCAACGTCGACAGCTATCAGGTCATCAAGGGCCCGCAGCAGGCGCTCTACCCGCTGGCTTCCCTGGGTGGTCTGGTCCTCCAGACGAGCAAGAAGCCCCTCGCGGGCCGCTCGCAGACCCGGCTCGACCTCAAGGTTCAGCAATGGGGCCGGACGACCTTCACCTTCGACACCAACCAGCCGCTGGCTACGATCGGTGAGGCGAAATTCACCTATCGCCTGGTCGGTATCTCCCAAAACGGGGAAGGTCCTCTCTACAATTCGAAGGACGATCGCAACGGCATCTATCCGAGCCTCGCGTTCGACTGGAAGGATACCAACGTCACGCTGCAGTACGGCATCCTGACCTACAAGTACCTTCCGGGCGGCACCGGCATCCTCACTCCCGACGGTGGCATCTACACCGGCCTCGGTCATCGCAATCAGAACAGCCCTCCGGGCAACAATGACCGCAACCAGATGGGAGACATTCGCCTGAGCTGGACGCAGCGTCTCTCAAAGACGTGGCAGGCGAAGTCGCAGGTTTATTACATGAAGGTCCGTCGCCATGGTTCGACGGCGTTCCCGACCGGCGTCAACTGGGCCAACAACACGATGACCTACACGGTGCGTCGTAACAGTGGCGACCAGTACGCCTTCGATGTGCAGACCGACGTTTCCGGCAAGTACACGATCGCCGGCATGCCCATGACGAGCGCCTTCGGCTTCAATCTGCACGACCAGACCGGCGAAAGTAAGTTCCTGATCGCCTCCGCGGCCAGCATTCCCGGTTTCACCGGCGTGACCATTCCGATTGGCAACGCGGCCGCCATCAACAGTATCGTGCTCCCCAAGTACAGCGACTATATCGATGGTCCCAATCCCGGCACCCGGACCCGTCAACTGGTCGACAACGGCTACTTCATGCAGACGGTGGACATCATCAAGGATCGTCTGACGGTCGCTGCCGGTGGCACCTACTCCTACATCGAGACGACGACCAACACGAATCTCGCGCTCCGCAATCCCTTCGTGTCAACAAACTCGGCAGAAACGGAGATCCTCCACCGCTACGCCGTCGTCGGCAAGATCACCAAGGACCTCTCGGTCTACGTCTCGGAGTCCACGACCTTCAACCCGGCCGTCGGCACCGACTTCAACAACAACCCGCTGCCCCCCGTCCTCGGCAAGAGCCAGGAAGTGGGCTTCAAGACCAGCTTCCAGGACGGCAAGTACTCGTTCTCGCTGGCGGCGTATAAGATGGACCTGACCAACCAGACGGTTCTGGCGGCCTTCCCGGCCGTCAACGTCGCCGGTTTGAATTACTACATTCCGATCGGTGATACGGAATCCAAGGGTTGGGATGCGTCGTTTGCCGTCTCTCCGGTGCAGGGTCTGCAGATTGTCGGCACCGCCTACAAAGGCACGGTGCACGACTTCAACGGCAATCCGATCGCGGCCACGGTGGAGAACAGCTGGAGTCTCTTCGGTCGCTACGACTTTGAGCGCAGCGGTGCCCTCAAGGGACTGGCCTTCGGTGGCGGCGCGCAGAAGGCGGGCGGCAAGTGGTTCACCACGGGTGGCCTGACGCTTCCCAACGGGCAGGCCTACCCGGCAAACAGCAGCGGCAACCGGATCTTCAAGCTGAAGCAGGACGTGCTCGTGAACCTCTTCACCGAGTATGAATTCAACAAGAACTGGACCTTCCGTGTCGACTGCGTGAACGTCCTCGACAAGGCCTACGCGATCGGCGCTCAGGGCGTCGGTCTCGCCGACATCGTCGACCCGCGCACGTTCAGCTTCCGGGCCAGTTTCGAGTACTGATTGCGACCCCGCCCCGAACCGCCCCCTGCAGGGTTGAACCTTGCGCGCACGCCTGGCGTTGGAAACCGACAACGCCAGGCCACCGCCAGAGGAGCAGTCCCTCAGGGGTTCCCTCACTCGTCGGTCGATCCCGTTCTCTCCCTTGTTTCCATCCCCCGACCGGCTAGACCCTAGTCGCTGATTTGCCGCCGGCCCGTCTCGTTCAGTTGAGACCGGCCGGCTTTTTTGTGAAAGCGCAGGATGGACGTTCCCCACGTGTCCTGCTCCACCGATTTTCCCGGTTCCCGCCCTTCCACCTTCGCCCCACTGACTCCGCGCTCCACCATGGCCACCGCCCCCACCTCAACCGTTCGTACCTACTCGTCCACGGCCCTGGCGGCCTGGATCGCGGTGGGGTTATTGTGGTTTGCCGGAGGCTCCAACTACCTTACGCGCACAATGCTGACCACCATGCGTGGATCGGTCATCGAGGACATCCCGATGTCCGATGCGCAATTCGGCCTCCTGACCTCGGCGTTTCTCTGGCTCTACGCGCTGGCCAGCCCCTTCGGCGGATTCCTCGCCGACCGCTTCAGCCGCCGGATGGTGGTCCTGGTCAGCCTCTTCGCCTGGTCGGGAATCACGCTGGTAACGGCTTACGTTCACACCTTTGAACTTTTCCTCGCCCTGCGGGCACTCCTGGGACTCGCCCAGGCCTTCTACATCCCCGCCGGGGTCGCCTTGATCGTCGACTACCACCTCGGCCCCACCCGGGCGCTGGCCGGCGGGATCCACCTGACTGGAATGATTTTTGGCGCGGTGATCGGCGGCATCGGGGGCTGGATTGCCGAAAAGCATGGATGGAGTCAGGCCTATATCAGCATTGCGGTGCCCAACATGGCCATCGGCGTGCTCCTCTTCTTCTTTCTGCGCAACGCTCCCCGGGAACACCCCGTGGCCGTCGCCACGCCGGGCGGCCCGCCGGCCATCAGTCTGGGCGACGCCTTGCGCAGCCTGGCCAAACCCGGACCCTACTACTACATGGTCCTCTGCATGTCGGTGCAGGGCGCGATCAGCTGGATCATCATCGCCTGGATGCCGACCGTGATGCGGGAGCAGTTTCAACTGAAACAGGGAGCCGCCGGGTTCTCGACTCTGGGTTTCCTCTACGGCGCCCAAACCATCGGGTTGCTCATCGGCGGGTTTTGGTCGGACCGCTGGAGCCTGACCAACCCGCGGTCGCGGGTGATCATCCCGTCGCTCGCGATCCTCTTTGCCACACCCTTTTTCTGGATGACCGGCACCATCCACCACATCAGCCTGACCTTGGGCAGTCTGAGCCTCTGGGGCCTCGCCATGGGCTTCCTCGGCGCGAACACCATGCCCATTGTCTGCCTCGTGGTCGACGCCCGCTTCCGCGCGACCGCCATCGGCATCCTCAATGCCTGCACCGCCATCTGGGGCGGCCTCGCGATCTACGGGATCGGCGCCCTGCGCGACCGCCAAATCGGCGTCAGCCTCATCCTCACCTTCGTCAGCGGCGGCGTCCTTCTCTGCGGACTCCTCCTCTGGATGGTCAACGTCTCCCTCAAGCGCGGCGGCCTGGGCGCCGTCCCGGCCCGGGCCGGGACGGGCTGAACGTCGAACGCTGAAGTACGGAAAAGTACGACCAAGACCTACTTCCCACTCGACAATTTCGACCCGTCCATACTTCAACACTAAAAAATTCAGCGTTCAGCGTTCAGCGTTCAGCGTTCAGCGTTCAGCGTTCAGCGTTCAGCGTTCAGCGTTCAGCGTTCAGCGTTCAGCGTTCAGCGTTCAGCGTTCAGCGTTCAGCGTTGGGCGTTCAGCGTTGGGCGTTCCCCATTCCCCACTCCCCGTTCAATACCCCGCCTGCTTGTCCACCGTGTGGCGCAGGGGTTCGCCGTTGCCGAAGCGGATCAGGTTGTCGACGTAGATGTCGTGAAAGCGGGCACCTTCACCGTCGGAACGACCGGCGATGTGAGGCGTGATGATCACCCGACCCGTCGTCCAGAGCGGGTGATCCTCGGGCAGGGGCTCGGGGTCGGTGACGTCGAGGCCGGCCCCGGCGACGCGGCCCGACTTCAGGGCGGCGACGAGTTCCAGGTTATCGTAAATCTTGCCCCGTGACACCGCGATGAAGAGCACGCCCCGCTTCATCCGGGCGAACTGGGCCGCTCCGATCATCTTCTCCGTCGCCGGCGTGTGCGGCGCGGAAATGAAAATCACGTCCGCTTCGGGCAGTACGCTGTCGAGCCGATCCGGCCAGACCGTCCGATCGAGGTAGGGTGCATACGGCAGGTCCTTCGGATCCACGCCGATCACAGTCATGCCAAAGGCCTTGGCGCGAATCGCGATCTGCGTGCCAATTCCCCCGACCCCAATCACCACCGCGGTTTTTCCATGCAACTCCAGCGGACGCCCATACTTCGCCAGCGTGGGCCAGGTCTTGGTCGAGCGATTGGCGACGGCCACGTCGATGTTCCGTGTCAAACCGAGCAGCAGGGCGAACGCATGGTCAGCGATCTCGATCCCCTGCACGATCTTCATGTTGGTGAGCGCAATCGGGCGGTCTCGCAGCTCCGGGATGGAAACGTAGTTCTCCACCCCGGCAGAGTTCACCTGCACCCACTTCAGCTTTTTCGCCGCCAGCACCATCTCCCGGGTGACGCCACCAATGATGGCATCGGCATCAACGATCTCCTTCATCAGGTTCTCGCGCGAGGCGAAGACCATCTCAAGCGATGGAGCGGCCTTCTTGATGTCCGCGAGCTCCGATTCGGAAAGCTGCGGGTTGAAGGTGAAGACGACTTTCCGGGTCATCAGACCCGGCTGGCCGGAGGCGACCGTCAGAGCAAGGAAGGACAAGCAAACCGTGAAAATCCGGGCGAAGAATGCAGTCATGGGGAGGGAGGGAAAATGGCAGGTGGAGGCGACCAACGAACAACCCCCACCCGGCCGGCGGTTCAAACGGAGAAACGCAACAATGGAGCGGACGCCTCAACAAACCCATCCGCAGTCGCGTCGTCGATCCCAGAAGCTCGAACCGGACTCACGCGAAGCCGCTAAGGCGCGAAAAAGCTCGTGCCATCGAGAGCGATTTCGCGACGACGGAGTTGGGTGTTCAACGGTTCCACTCCCAAGTGCTCTGAATCGTCCGGTGGCGCAGATGAACTCGAGCACCCTTTGGGCTACAGCCGTCAGTACGATGCCACCAGTCCGGGCGTGAATTCGCCCCGAGATGGCGCGGGCTGCTTTAGTCCTTAGCGGCTGCTTTCCTGCGATTCGCCAAGTGCATCTCCCGCAGCTTTCGCCACCGCACATACTGCGCCGCTTTTTCCGGCACGGGATCCTCTATGTCCTGCAGCCAGAATCGAAACCAGTCGAAATTGCGTTCCATGATCGCGAGGCGATGGGCGGGCTGCCACTTCATATGGGTCTCCTCGGTGAAAACGTAGGCATCGTAGGGACGGTTGGCGTCCAGCATGTGGCGCATCAGGCGCACGGCGGTAGCGGTTTCGCTAAGCGGGTGATGCATCAGGATCGGAGCTTCAAGCGTCTCCACGTGTTCGGCCAGGTCGAGTTCGCGCCAGTAGTCCGCTCCAGCACCTTCCGGCTTTGGCCGCCAATCCTTGCCAGGCATGGCCGCGCGGCCCCGTTTGGTCGGATAGTAGTACTCGCTGGGACCCCAGCCACCACCTGAAATGGAAGCCGCGGCAATCAAATCGTGTTTCTGCATCATGCGCAAAGGCACGAAGGTGCCATTGCTCACACCTCCAATCCCCACCCGGGCGGAATCCACGTATCCGCGGGACTCAACGGCCTTCAGGCCGTTCACCGTAGATTCCATGCGCATCGAGATGTGCGGAAAGCCGAGTTCCGCAGAGTAAACCAGGCCCATGGCGTTCGCACCCAGTTTCTGCACGGTACTCAGCGGAACGGGGAACGACGAGTTCAGCACCACGATTCCCGCAGCCGCATAGGCCTGGAGCGGATGCTCCTGCCCCACGGAACTATTGAATCCCATCAAGGCATAGGGCTCAATGAAAACCGGATAGCGACGGGAGGGATCAAAGTCCGGCGGCAGCAGAACATAGCCTACCGCCCGCTTTGGGTAGGCACCGTCAAGCGGGCCACCAGCCTCGTTCCAGTCAAACCGGGGTGTGTCCCATTCAATACGCTCCACACGTCCGATCCTGATGTGCTGGAACTCCGGATTCACATCAGCCAGCACGCGAACCTCGCGTGCCCGTAGGTCCATTAGCGCAAGATGCACCGGCGAGCTCATGCTCTCCCGAATCCCAATCAGCCGGTCGCCGCCCACTGGGCTGCACTCGCGCAGGAACTCGTCCGGGAAGTGAAACAGCACGGTCACCAGTCCCGACCTTACGTTCCATTCCACCACCCGGTAGCCAGGAGCATTGGCAAGATCGAGCCGGACAAAGCGAACTCGCTCGCCGTCCTCGCTCCACCAGAGGCGGTCGATCAGGCCGAAACCATACTCCCCCGGACACGCCAAGGCTTCGGTCCGATCGGGACGACGAGAAAACATCACGCGGTATTGCAGCACGTAGTCTCCCTGTCCCTCCAGCCAGGCAGAGTCGCCGCTGGCGTTGCGCATGACGGCGGATTTCGCCGCAAATCGCGCGGCCGACGCACTGCCGGAGGAGCGCTGGCTCTTGAGACCGACGTACTCCGCCTGCTCACTCTCAGTCGCCAAACGTTCCGTCCGGTCAGGCCATGAGAACACCCAAAGCGTTCGCGCTGGTTCCGGAGGCTCGCGCAACTGCGATGCCATCAACTCAAAGTAGGTGCTGAGGTCCTCGTCATAGTTGTAACCGGTTCGCTCGCGTCGCAGGTTACGCTCGCGCCGGATTTCCCTCGGAGAAGCGACCTTAAAGTAGAGCTTCCGGCCATCGACCGACCATTCAAACTCAAGGGGATCCGCCGGATTGCGCGTGACCTGCTCCACCGAAGTGCCATCGCCACGCGCCCGCCACAACTGGATCTCGTCGCTCCGCCTGACCGGAAAAGCCAGCCACTCTCCATCCGGTGACCACGATGCCTCGGGCGCGGCAAGGTCCCCCGGAGCCACCCCGCTCGGCAATACGGCGAGTGCCGTTTCACCGGCGTCCCCGGAAAAGACCGGCGATCCACCTCCCACCTCTCCGACAAACCAGGCCGAGACGTAGGCATTGGACACCGGATCCGGTTCACGGACCATCAGAGCATAGCGACGCAAGTCAGGCGAAACGCGCAAGGTTGGGATCTGACGCAGCGTGGCGACGTCTTCCACCGTGATGAGGCGCTTCGGTCCTGGGACGTTTGTCCTCCCAAAGAGCGACCGCAGGTCAACCGGCCGCGTCGTCTCACCTGCCGCAGTCGCGATTCCCAGGATCCCGACAAAGGTGCACGTCAGAATTACCGCAAACGGAGGCTTCATGCGACTCAGAAGCGGCGGACGAAACTCACGTAATAGGAACTCAGCCGGGCATCACCAAAGGGACTGTAGTAGCCTTGGGTGAGCACGCCGGCATCGAGCGGGGGATGCTCGTTGAGAAAATTCCGCACACCCACCGTCAGCTCGCCTGAACCAAGAAGAGTCGCACTCCAGTGACCCTCTGGTGTTCCTTGAAACCGGTATCGAACAAACACATTGTGGTAGTGTTGCCGGGGGACCCGCCCGCCATTCCCCTGTCGTTGCAGAACGGGTGCGCTCGAAGCCAAAGTCGGGTCAGCCGCCCAATAGGAATCAAAAGACTGGACACTCCAGCCCAGCGTCCAACGCCGCAGTGTCCAGCTCACGCCGCCGCTCGCCTTGAACTTCAGCGGGAAGTTCCCGACTCCGACATTCTCCACCACGGGCGTTGTCGGTAGGAGGCGTGTTTCAAATGACGTTTGCCACGTGGCGAGAAAATACAAACTGAAATCGCCCATCCCTGTGGTCTTGTGCTGATAGTCCAACTGCGTGTCGAACGCCTCCACCTTGGCTTCGCTCAGATTCACGAGGCTGCCATTCAGCACAGTGACGGGACCTGCCCAGCCCACCGGGTCGTTCGCCAGATTGGGCCCTCGCGTCACCCGACCAGGGAAGATCGCCTCGTTGTCGATCACCTGTTGCGGCGTGAGGGCCGTGATATTGTCCTCTTTCTCAATGCGGGCATAGTCCAGCGACACACGAAATCCGGAAAGTGCCTTGGGGCTGTAGATGACACCTGCCGACCAGCTCCGCGACTCCTCGGGCTCGATGGCGGGATTTCCGCCGGAGATCGATTGATAGGTGCCAACCGACGTCCCCCCCCGACGGAGATCGACCAGGTTGGCGCCGCTCAGGGGCTGACTCGGCGAGCCAGGCAGCACCTGGTTCACCGTCGGCGGGAGGAATCCAGTCCCATAGCTGGCCCGCAGGGCAAGGTCCGCAACGGGTCGGTAAGTCAGCGCTACGAGGAAGTTGTTTGACTGCGTTCGATTCGACGCCCGCACCACGGGTGTCGTAGGTAGAGATCCGATACCCGTGAGCAAAGCCGTGGCTCCATCGACTTTATACTCATCGCGTCTGGCCCCAAACTGCAGTTGGATCTCCTCCAATCCGGGTCGGCGGTTCCGGGGAGAGAAGATGGGCAGCAGGGTTTCGACGTATGTGCTGTCGAATGACTGGGAGCGACTCGGCGCAAGAATGAAAATGGATCCGGAGGCGTTTACCTGGCGGCCAATTGACTCCTCGAAGTCATCCGTGAGGTGCTCAAGCAGACCGGAAAGCTGCACCGGACCGCCTGGAAGTTGCCAGAGCGGTCCGGAAGCGCGCAGCGTGAAGTCCCTGGTCACCGACACGTTTGGTTTGAGATAC
>JAEUGZ010000507.1 GCA_016794725.1 Opitutaceae bacterium
GTTGAGCCAGAGTGGGTACTCGCCTTGTAGGTGAAGAACAGCCTGGGTACCGAATCCGCGTTTATCTGTGTCCATCCGTGGTTTGCGAACCGACGAGATCAATTCAATGGCTGAGAACGGGATCAGGTGTCGCCGAGTCAGCCGGGACGGACTTCGGATCGCGTGCGGTGGACACCTCCGAACCAGAGAACGAGCAGGGCGAGGGGTTGGAGCACCGCCATGATCAGGAACCACAAGCCGTAGCCCTTGCCCTCGACGGCGTGCAGGAGTGGACCGAACACGGTCTGCAGGGCCTGGTCGAGAAAGCCGGCGGGCTTGGAGGAAGGTCCCGCCACCATGAACGCGACCAGCGTGTTCATGATGATCCCGCCGACCGTACTGCCGGCTGCGACCACGCTGAAGACGGTGCCGAGCGAGTGTTGCGGTACGACGTCGACCACGAGCGAGCTGATGTTGATGAGCCAGGCGAGGGCGGCGACCACGGCCACCACCGTCAGCGCGATGGCCGTCGTGGTACCGCTCACGCGTGAAATCAGTGGCGAGACGCAGACGAGGACCGCGCAGCCGGACATGACCCAGAGCCGGCTCACCGCCGGTAGCCGGCCCCGCTTGATCAGGTATCCGGAGAGCCAGCCGCCGGCGATGCTCCCGACGCCGGCTGCGGCGTAGACAATCCAGGTGATGGTCAGCTGACCCTGGGAGAGCGAGCGCTCGGCGTTCAGGTATTTCGGGAACCAGAACTGGTAGAAGTACCACACCGGGTCCGTCAGCAGGCGCCCGACCAGCAACAGCCAGACGATGCGGCTGGAGAAAACCTGTCCCCAGGTCCACGGCTTGCCGGCATCCTGAGTCCGCTGACCGGCGTCAGAGGCGATCAAGGCGCGTTCAGGTTCGGACAGGAAGCGGCTCTCTCCGGGCTTGCGGTAGAACAGGAGCCAGGGAATCAGCCAAAGCAGACCGGCGGCTCCGGTGATGATGAAGGCCATCCGCCACCCGGTGCCGTGACCGAGCAACGAGGCGAGGAAGGGAAGGGATTCGGCGTACGGGTAGGCCGCGAGGGGGATGACCAGGTAGGGGGCGACGGTGGCGCCGATGGTCGCCCCCATGGTGTAAAAGCCGATGGCAAGTGCGCGTTCCCGGGCTGGAAACCACTCCGAGACCGCTTTGGACGCGGCCGGCCAGACTCCTGCCTCACCCAGGCCGAGCAGGAAACGAAACACGCTGAGCGAGCGCAGGCCATGGGAGGCGGCCGTGGCCATGTTGGCGATCGACCACCAGACGACGAAAATCACCATGCCCGCCCGGGTGCCGACCTTGTCGGTGATCCGTCCCGAGACCAGGTAGGCGATGGTGTAGGCGACCAGGAAGATGTTGACGACATTGGCATAGTCGCGGTCATCCAAGCCCAGATCATGCTGAATCGTCGGTGCCAGTGCCGAAAGCGTCTGCCGGTCGACATAATTCAGCACCGCGGCGCCGAACAACAGGGTGGCGATCCACCAGCGCAGGCCGGGGACTTTCAGGCTGGATCGTGACGGGGTGCTCATGGAAAGGGCGGCGATCGGCGGGGGCGAACCTTACCAGGTCGAAGGAAAGGGCGGGGCGAGACGAGCCGCCGACGGTGACGGTCGCGACCGACGGGTCCCGGGGCAAGGGATTGTCGAGTCAACGGTTGACTGGGAGAGCCCGCGTGGACGACGTCCCGATTCGATCCCGGCGGTCGCGCCAGCGATCAATCGACCTGCCGTTCCAGCCAGGCCTGCACGACTCCGACCGGATCGAGTTCGTCGGCGGCAATGGCCACGTCCGGAGCGATCCCGCCGACGGCGTCGACCGGTTCGTCAGGCAACCGGAGGGAGCGGCTGGTCGGGTAACTGAGCTGGAAGCGCTTTCCCGGGGTGGAGACCGTGTGAAGGTTGGCGTAGTCGAGAGTCCCCGAGGTGTTTCCGCCAAACAAGGTGACCTTGCGGCTTTGGCGTGCCGAGAGGACAAACTGTTCGCCGGAGCTGGCGGCGCCGGTGATGAGGATGCCCACGCGACGCGGGAACGGCTTGACCTCGGGAAATGTCAGGATGCTGAAAGGACGATCGTGCGGTTGGATGAACCCACGGGGTTTCGCCTCCATCAGTGCGGCAATCCTGAGCATTTCATTGCGGAGGTCGCCCACCGCCGGGTCTTCGGCGTGCTCCAGCCACTTGGTCCGGTTGAGCGGGGTGGAGAGCAATTCAATGCCCACCGTGTAGATGGGTCGGGTGTAGAGCAGGCGGATGACTTCGCGATAGGTCGAGTCCCAGCCGCCCTGATTGCGCCGCAGGTCAATGACCAAGTTGGGCGTGGAGGTGAGGGCTTCGGCGTGGTCGCGGAAAAGCTGGGCGATGAGATCGCGGCCTTCGGGTTCGAAGTGGGGCAGCCGCAGCCAGAGCGTTGCGTCGCTCAGGCGTCGGAGGAAAAATCCGCTGGCCGGGACCATCCGATCTCCGAAGTGATCCGGCAGCGGCTTTTCCGGTTCTGGAAAGACCCGTCGCCAGATGCCACTGAGGTCGGGACTGTGGAACAGTCGGTTCCCGGCGGCCAGGTGCAGGCGGATCTGACGCTCGCTGTGGTTGCGCAGACGAAAAGCGGCACGATACGAACCTTCCGCCCGTTCCGCCTCGAACTTGATCTGGCCCGGCGACCACCATTCAGTCGTCGTGGCAAGCAGGACCGCGACCCATTTGTCCTGTTCGCGACGCACCCCCACCCGGTAGACGCCGTCATCAGATTGCCAGATTCCCTCGAGTGGATCGGTGCCGGGCTGACGGCTCCACTGTTCCTTCCAGTCTGGCTCGGTGATATACCGACGCGGACCGGCCGCGGCCATGTCGCGAGGCGAAGGGCCGGCGGGTGCGGGGGACGGGGCAGTGGCAGGGCTGGTGCCGGCCGGCGGCGAAGGTGGGGTTGGCAGGTACACACTCAGGTGGCGGTCATGAAAGAAGCCGGCCCAGGCTTGAATGAGGGGGAGGGCGGCCTCGCTTGTGGTCATCGACTCGAGCTGTGATCGCGTGGTGGCGATGAGCGTGTCGTAGGCCGGTCGATTGGCGGCCGTCACCTTGTCACTGAATCCGGCGTAGTTTTCCTCCACGGTGGTGACGAGAAAGTCGAAATCATCGACGGGACCTCCGGCGCGGAGGCGGATGATGCCGAGCGCCAGGAGGCAGAGGAGCCGGCTGGAGGGAAAAAACGGACGCATGACGAAGGCCGAAGCGATCGGGATGGAGGGCACGAGCGGGCGACTCACCGGGCGTCGGGTGACAGTCCCTGGGCGTGTTTGAGCAGGAAGTCGACGATCGGGGTTGGGTCCTCCAGACTGTGCGGATGGTGTTTGCCGCCTGGTTTGATGATGACCTCGATGTGTCCGCCCAGGGCGCGGTACCGTTCGGCGAGGATGGCGGTGTTTTCGGGCAGTGGCACATTGACGTCGGCGTCTCCGCAAACCGAAAGGATGGGAATGCCGGCTTTGGCCACCGGCTCGACCCGATCGATCGGACTGCCCTTGAAGGCGGTCAAGCCGGCGTCGTCGAGGCCGTAGGCGTCCATGCATTGGCGCCACAATTTTGCTCCCTCGGGGGTGGCCTTGCTCCGGCCCGGCCAGCTTTGGAGGTTTAGGACCGGAGCGTCGAGGTAGAGCGCGGCGACGCGATCCGGGTATGCGACGGCGAAGTTGAACGCGTAGAGTCCACCCCGGCTCAGACCCTCCATCACCGCCCGACGCGCGAGGCCATGGGTGGCGACCAGGTGCTGATAGAAGGTGTCGAAGATCGCCATGGCGGGCGGGGCGCCGTAGAGATCGCTCGCTTGGATGAAGGCCACGTGCCAGCCGCGGGCGAGCAGGGCCAAGTCCGCCTGAGGAGCGTGGCCGAAGAACTCGGTGCGCCAGATCCAGGGCCGGCCGGGTGCGGCCTGCTCGGGCAAGACCAGACGGCAGGGTCGGCCGGCGACGGAGAACTGGAGCTGGCTGAATCCATTCCACGTCGTCATCGAAACGGGATTGGGCATATCCTGGGGCGCCGGGTGAGCGGCAAAGGTGATGAGCGGAGCAAGCAGGAACCAGAAGCAACGGAGGACAAAGGAACGCGGGGACCGGGAATGCATGAAAGCACGTTGAAGGCTGGGACGGTGGCGGGAAAGCGCAGAAACGTCGCCAGGCAAGCTGAAAGCCGAGCCGCTGCGTCAACCGGATCGCGATGCGAATCCAGCGTCCGGTGGAGGTGGGGTCGCCGACCCCGCGGGGATGGGCGTAGCGTGAAGAAACCGGACCACGGAGGCGGGCCCGGTCGGGCCCGTCGCGTCGCGGCCTCGCCGAGGCCACCTCCACCAAGACCAACGCCGATTTTCCACGCCCGACCCTCAATTTGATGCGTAGGCCGGCTGCGGGATTCGGAGTAACACGTCTGCCTGCTTCCGTTTCAGGCCGGTTGGAACGCGGATGAACGGTTCGGGTGCATTTGTCGCGACTCCGGATTTGCCATGACGGCGAGGATCGAACCGTATGGCGAAACCCTCCATGGCTTTCTTTCCCCGTGCGGCCTTTGCCGCCTCGTTCCTGCTGTCCTGTTTTTCCGGGGCCCTTCGACTCGCCGCTGCGGATCGCCTGACGGCGGGCGAATCCACCCTTGCCGCCCTGTCGGATTTTCAACCCACCGGCACCAATTGGCAGGTCGCGGGTGGTCTCGCCGGTGATCCCCGCCGTGAGAAAGTCCTCGTGCCCGTGGCCGGCCAGGGCCTGCTCGTCAATCTGCCGGACAAAGTGAACCGCAAGCACCTCTTTTCCGCGTGGGAGCATGGGGACCTGGAGGTGGACCTCGAGTTCCTCCTGCCGCCGGGGGCCAACTCCGGGGTCTATTTGATGGGACGCTATGAAGTGCAGCTGCTCGACAGCTGGAAAGTGCTGCAGCCCAAGCCCGGCGACTGCGGCGGAATCTATGAGCGGTGGGATGCGAGCCGCGGCAAGGGCAAGGAGGAGTTTGATGGCGTGGCGCCCCGCACCAACGCTTGCCGGGCTCCTGGTCTGTGGCAGCGCCTGCAGATTGTGTTTCAGGCGCCCCGATTTGATGCGTCCGGGACCAAGGTGCAGTCCGCCCGTTTCCTGAAGGTCGTGCTGAATGGAACCGTCATCCATGAAAACGTGGAGGCGAAAGGCCCGACGCGTTCGGCCGCCTTTGAAACCGAAGCGGCTTGGGGTCCTTTGATGATTCAGGGTGACCACGGCTCCCTTGCCTTGCGTTCGATTCACTGCCGGGTGCCGGGTGTCAGCTCCGAACCCGCCCTTGAGACGGAGACGCGCCCGCGGCGGGTCCCGGCTCCGATTCTTGTCGATCCCACCGACCGGGTTCTCGTGCAGCGCGGGTTCGTTCCCTGGGATCCGAGCAAGCGCGTGTACGCGTGCTCCGTCGGGACTCCGTCCCGCCTGCATTTCGCCTACGACTTCGAAACCGGAACCGTTCTACGTGTCTGGCGTGGCGGCTTCCTTGACACGGCGGAAATGTGGGAAAGCCGGGGCGAGCGCCAGACCGCCCGGCCGACCGGAGCTCCCCTCGATTTCCCCGCGAAGCCGACCGTGGCGCTGATCGAACAGCCGCTGGTGGATGGATGGCCGACCAGTCCCGGCGATCTCTTTGTCTCCGATGGCTACCGGCTCGAGCCTGACGGTACGCCGGTCTTTTTGTCGCGGCTGAGTACCTTGACCGTGGAGGATCGACTGGTCCCGGCGCCCGACCAATCCGGTTTGATTCGCACCCTGGTCGTCGCGGGCCGCCGGTCGGGCTGGGCGGGATTTGTGCTGCTGGCCGAGGCTGAAGTGATCCGGCGCGTGCCGGGCGGATTCGTCGTCGGCGACCGCACCTGGTACTTGGATTGGCCGGAGGACTCTCCCCACCAGCCGGTGATTCGCTCTGTTGGCGGCCGGCAGCTCCTGCTGGTACCGGTGGTCGAGAAGACCCTGGGCAAACCGTTGGTCTACACCTTGGTCTGGTAACTGCCGCCATGAACACCCCTTCCTTTTCCCTGGTTGCTCATTTTTCCCGGACCCGTGGTGCCCTGAGCTGTCTGGCGGCCGGCTGCGGACTTCTGACGGTCGGCTCCCTGGAGCTGCGTGCGCAGAATCCCTCGTCGATCGAACGCTTTGTCGCGCCCTCGTCCGCGTTGGTGGAGCGTGAGAACCGCCACTGGCGTCGCACCCCGATTCCGGTGCCGGAGTCCATCGTGCTGGAAGTCAGTGGCATCCTCCCGGTCGCGGGAGAACGCCTGTTGGTGTGCACGCGCCGCGGAGAGATTTGGTGGATCGACGGCGCCTATGAGGATGATCCCAAGCCACGCGCCAGCTTGTTTGCCTCGGGATTGCACGAACCGCTGGGGCTGGCCCCGGCGCCGGGTGGCGGCGTCTACGTGGCCCAGCGTCAAGAGATCACGCGGATCGATGACGTGGATCGCGATGGCCGGGCGGACTCGTTTCGCACCCTTTACCGCCTGCCCATTTCCGGCAACTACCACGAGTACGCCTTTGGCCCGGTGCTGGCGCCGAATGGCAATTTGCGCGTCACGCTCAACGTGTCGTTTGGGGCGCCAACGCAGAGTTCCGTACCGTGGCGCGGGTGGATGATTGAGGTCACACCCGATGGACGGATGACGCCCATTGCGGCGGGACTGCGTTCACCGGCTGACCTGTTTCTGACGTCCAAGGGACTTTGGCTGTTCTCCGAGAATCAGGGTGAATGGGTGGGCTCCGGCCGGGTCACCGAGGTGCAAAGCGGAGATTTTCTGGGTCATCCTGCCTCCCTGGCGTGGTCCCACCTGCCGGGTTCACCCGTCAAGCTGGGACCCGACGATGTGATCGGTGATGGCGAGCCGATGCATCGCGTGGTGAACCGCATGACGGGCTTGAAACCGCCGACGGTCTGGCTGCCGCACACGGTGTTCGGCATTTCCAACGCGGGCTTGGCGGAGGATGTGACGGGAGGGCAGTTCGGTCCCTTTGCCGGCCAGCTCTTCGTCGGTGACCAGGGTCAGAGCAAACTCATGCGCCTGAGTCTCGAACAGGTCCGTGGAGTCTGGCAGGGGGCGGCTTACGCGTTTCGCGAGGGATTCGACAGTGGCGTGCTGCGCGTGCATGTCGGCGAGCGCGGCCGTGTCTTTGTCGGTGAGACGGCGCGCGGCTGGGGTTCGGTCGGCCCGAAGCAGTACGGCCTGGAACGCCTGACCTACACGGGAGTGATGCCGTTCGAGATCCAGGAAATCACGGCCCAACCCGACGGGTTTCTCCTGCGGTTCACGCAGCCGGTCGACCGGGCCACGGCTGAACAGGCCTCGAGCTATGCCATCGCCGGCTTCACCTACAAGTACCACGGCACCTACGGCAGCGCCCCGATCGAGCGACTGGCCTGCCCGATACGGAAGATCGAGGTGTCGGCGGACGGACTTTCCGTGCGTCTCGCCGGAGCCTGCCTGCGGGAAGGTTACGTGCACGAGATCAAGATGACCGGGGTTCGTTCGCGCGCGGGCAACGAAACCGTGCTGCATCCAGTCGCCTACTACACCCTGAATCGCATTCCCATGGGGCCGCGGATCATCCCGGTGGATCCGGCGGACCGGGAGTGGTGCCAGCAGGCGGT
>JAEUGZ010000320.1 GCA_016794725.1 Opitutaceae bacterium
CAAGCACGAGCGTGTCATTGCGCGTACGAATCAGGGCGCGTTCCACCCGGACAAAGTACCGGTCGGGTTCAGCGAAGAGCGGCGACGGGCGCCAGGTCAGACCTTCATCCCGGCTGGTCAACATCTGGATACCATCAACCGTGGCGAGCGCGCCGTCGACGAGACGAACAAAGGGTCCGGCGGGCAAGGAATCCGACCACGTCACGGCACGATGGAGGACAACACCTTCCGGTGGCGCGAGTGGGGCGGCGGAGACGGTGGCACAACCTGCCGTGCCAATCGCGAGAATACCAGCAATCAAGGATTTCATGGGTGACAGGGGGCTCACGCCGGACGAAATGGGGCAAATCGCATCGACGCGAGGCGGCCCCTGGGGTAAGCTGCCGTTACCAGTTAACGCCATGTCACCGGCTACACCGTTCGACCTCCCGCTGCGCACCTCGCTGGCCGCGCAGGTGGCAGCCTCGATTCGCAAGAGCATCGAGCAAGGCACTTGGGACACCTGCCTGCCCAGCGAACGGCGGCTGTGCGAACTCCTCCATGTGAGCCGGCCCACCGTACGGGCAGGTTTGCGAATGCTGGCTGGCACTGGGATCATTGAAATCAGTCAAGGCCGACGGGTGCGCATCCTTGGCACCCCGGGGCAGCCGGTCGCTGAGAAAAGAAAATTGGTGGGTCTGATCACCCACGAACCAATCGCACACCTGACGTCCCGGGCCATTCAGCTCCTGAGTGGGATTCGGGCGCAATTGTCGGAGCAGGGATTTGCAATGGAGAGCTTTGTCTGTGCCCAGAGCAGTGTCGCGGATCAGCGGCGCCGACTGCAGGCCTTCATCCGACAAGGCCGGGTATTCTGCTGTGTGCTGCTGTCGGTCAGTCGGGAGTTGCAGGTGTGGTTTGCAACGCAGTCGATCCCCGCGCTCGTGCTCGGTTCCTGTCATCCGTCAGTCAGGTTGCCCTCGCTGGATGTCGACCACCGCGCCGTCTGTCGTCACGCGGCGGGCGTTTTCCTGGCGAAAGGACACCGTCAGGTGGCGCTCATCGTGCCGAATTCGGGCATCGCCGGTTACCTTGCGAGCGAGGACGGGTTCCGCGAGGGCATGGAGCGCCACGGCCCCGATGCCCGGGGAATCGTGGTGCGTCACACCGGCTCGGCCCAGAGCATCAGCGCACGGCTCGACGTGTTGTTCAAATCCCCGCATCCACCCACCGCCCTGCTGGTGGCAAAGCCGCAGGACGTGTTTCTCGTCATCATCCACCTGTTGCGCCGCGGACTGGCGGTGCCCGACACGGTTTCCCTGATCGCCCGGGACCACGATCACATCTTCGAAATCGCGCATCCCGCCATCTCCCACTACAGTTATCCCAACGAGAGTTTCGTTCAGACGCTGGCGCGCCTGCTTCTTCGTCTGGTGAACGAGGGATTCCTCAATCCCGAGCCGACCTACATCCTGCCTAAATTTGTCTCCGGCGGCACCGTGAAGCCGCTCTCGTGAAACGACAACCCGGAGGTGCCAGGCTAAGCGGTGAGGAAAAGGGGAAAGACGGCAGTGCAGGAGCCTTTTGGGGAGTGGCTTTGACTTCGAGCGGCAGGATGTCACAACTCCTGCCCCGCGCATGGAGTCACCCTTCACATCGTTGCACGCCTACTGGCGCATGGAGTATATTTCCGCCCCGCGGGCGCCGGAGGTGAAACGACCGTTTTCAGAGCTGCCGTTGCTGGGCGATGACCGGCAGGCCTTGATCGTTCATCGCTCTCCCCTCTCCTACTTGATGCTGAACCGGTTTCCCTACAATCCGGGTCACCTGCTGGTCATTCCTTTCCGGGAAGTGTCCGACATCGAGGAGCTGACCGACGTCGAGAGCGCCGACCTTTTCGCCACCGTGGTGTTCGGCAAGAAACTACTCCGGTCAGTCATGAAGCCGGACGGATTCAACGTCGGATTCAATCTCGGCCGTTCGGCCGGCGGCAGCATCGATCACCTGCACGGGCACATCGTGCCGCGGTGGTCGGGCGACAACAACTTCATGCCGGTCATCGGCCAGTCGCGGATTCTGCCGGAAGCACTGGAGGCGACCTGGTCCAAACTGGCCGCTGCGGCGGGCGAACTCCGTCGAGCCAGTTGAAGGGCACGCCACGTCGGCCCGACCCCGGTGGCGGTGCAGGCAGCTCCCGGAGAGTCGATCCCGTCTCGAACGAAGATCGCCGCGTCGACGAACCCGCCTCGCCCGACCACTCTTTCATGTCGATTCGATTCGCTTCGTGATCCTTTCTGATCGGCTTCGCTTCAGACCCATTCCGTTTCCCTCCTCTCTCGCATGGCCTCTACCACGCTCCGTTTCCCGACCCCGCGGCATCTCAACCAGCTCTATGCCGGCCGAGAAGAGAACCTCTCCCTCGTCGAACGCGCTCTGGGCGTGGTGCTTGTGGCCCGCGAGGACTGGCTGAAAATCGAGGGCTCCGACACCGACGTCGCCCGGACCGAGTTACTCTTCGGTTTCCTCAATGACGTCAGAACCCAGGGAGTGGCGATCCGTACAAATGACTTCACCCGCATCGTCGAAACGCTGGCCCGGGGTGAAGTCGAGTCCCTCAAACAGCTGTTTGGCGAACCGCTGGTCATATCAACGCAACGTAAGAGCATTGTACCAAAAACGTTAGGACAGAAGCTTTACCTGCAGTCAATGATCCGGAACCCCGTGGTGTTCGGCATCGGTCCCGCTGGCACCGGCAAGACCTACCTGGCGGTGGCGCACGCCATTAACCTACTGTTGAAGAACAAGGTACAGCGGATCATCCTCACTCGTCCGGCCGTCGAAGCGGGCGAAACCCTTGGTTTTCTGCCCGGTGACCTGCGCGAAAAGATCCTGCCCTACCTTCGTCCCCTCTACGATGCGATGCACGACATGCTGGATGCCAAGGACGTCGCGGCCCTGACCGAAAAGGGGGTGATTGAGATTGCTCCCCTGGCCTACATGCGCGGACGTACCCTGAGTCACTCGTTCGTCATCCTCGACGAAGCCCAGAATACGACGCCGGAACAGATGATGATGTTCCTCACTCGGTTAGGTGAAGACTCTCGCATGGTGGTGACGGGAGATGTGACCCAGATTGACCTGCCGCGAAGCAAACAAAGTGGCCTGGTCGAGGTCGGGCGGATCCTCCGTGATATCGATGGTGTGGATTTTCACTACTTCAGCGGAGCCGATGTCGTGCGCCACCCGTTGGTGCTCAAGATTATCGAAGCTTATGAGCGTTACAAAAACCCGATTGGCCAAACGGACGAAAAAGTGTGACGATTGAGAGGTGTGTCCCAGCTCGATGACCAGAAAGCCGCTTCCAGTTCCGGTGTTTTTTGCCTGAGATGGCACTGATCCGTCCATTCAAACTTCTGCGTGGCGGTGCCGGTGGCGCGCGCCGCACCCGAAAATCCGCCAAGGTCTCGGAGAAGGTCGAGTACCTGGAATCAAGCCGGTTGGTGGCCTCGCTGATCTTCGTCGCGACGGTGGCGGCGATCGTGCTGGTGAGCTTCGTCGGAGTCACAACGGCGGACCTTTCCCTCCTGCCCAATCAACGCGCCCCGGTCCGGATCGTCGCCAGCGCCCCCTTCTCGTACGAAAGTTCGGAAAAAACGCGCCTGCAGGGAGAACAGATGCGGGATCGCACCCCGCCTGTTTACCGGCTCGAGTTTGAACCCCTGCGCCAGTTTGAGACGAACATCCGGGAGCTCTTGGCGGGGTTGGAGAAACTGGAGAAGGAGCAACCGGGCGCGCTCAGTCGTACCGCGGCCCTGACTCCCCTCGTCGACGCGTTCAACGAAAAGGGACCCTACCGCGTCAATGTCGACCACGTCGCCCTGCTCGCTGAGGTGGGTGATGCGGCGGCGCGTTACAAGCTCGTGGAAAGCGCGCTGGTGGTCCTGCGAGAGATCTATGCCGAAGGCGTGCACGATGGCAGCATCCTGGGCGGGCAGACCGAGGGGCGGGTGACGGTGTTTCGCATCCTCAAGCAGACCGGTGAAGTCGCGCAACGCTCGGTTCAATCACTCGAGGAGGCGCACACGTTTCTCCGCATCAACCTCGCGGCCGAGGGCATGGGCAAGGAAACCCACCTCGCCCTGTATCGAATCTTCCAAAACGGCCTTACCCCCAACCTCATTTACGACCGGGCGGCGACGGAACGGCTGCAGAGCGACGCCATGCGGGCCCTGCGGCCGGCGACGGTCAACGTGGCCCGCGGGCAGACGCTGGTGGAACAGGGCACGCGTGTATCCGCCGAGCAGTACGAAATGCTCCAGGCTCACCGAAAGTACCTGATGGAGAACGCGAATCTCGAATTCAACGAGGGCCTGCAGCTCTTCGGGCGCATCCTGCTCGTGCTTGCGATGGTGCTGGCCAGCCTCTTCTACATCCGGATGGAGGACCACGAAACCGTGCAGAGCAACAGTCGCCTGGCCCTGCTGGCGTTGACGGTGGTCGTCAACCTCGGTCTCGTGCGCGCCACCTATTCCATGGGCAGCCTGCCTTTCTTCGTCGAAAACGCGGCCGCGGGTTCCCTGCTCCCCTACCTCGCACCGACCGCCCTGGCCCCGCTCATCGTGGCCATCCTGATCAACGCCGGCTCCGCCATCTTTATGGCGCTGCTGATCTCCATTTTTACCGGAGTGATCTACGGCAACCGTCTCGACCTGCTGGTGCTCACCTTCCTCGCCTCGATGGTGGCCATTTTTGCCTCCCGCTCCAGTCGCAAGCGCGGCCGGGTGGTGCGCGCCGCCATTCTCGGAGGACTGACTGTGGCCGGGTTTGTCCTGCTGTTTGGAGTGGTGGATCAACTACCGGTGGCGACCGTGCTGAAGCAGATGGGCGCCGGGCTGGGCACCGGGTTGCTGACCGGTGTCGTGGTGGTCGGGCTGCTGCCGGTTCTGGAGGGCCTCTTCCGCAGGACCACGGACATCACGCTGCTCGAGTTGACCGACTTCAATCACCCGTTGTTGCGACTCATGCAGTTGGAGGCGCCGGGATCTTATCACCATTCCCTGGTGGTGGCACAGCTGGCGGAGAACGCGGCCAATGCCATCAATGCCAATCCGCTGCTGGCGCGGGTCTGCGCGCTTTTCCACGACATCGGGAAGACGACCAAGCCGGATTATTTCACCGAGAATCAACGGGACGCGATCAATCCGCACGACGATGCAAACCCGTCGCTGTCCGCGTTGATCATCAAGGCCCACGTCAAGGATGGGGTGGACCTGGCGTTGAAACACAAGCTGCCCCGGGCGGTGATTGATGTGATCCAGCAGCATCACGGCACGACCCTGATCCGCTACTTCTTCCAACGGGCGGTGCAGGAACTGGCCCGTCCGCCGGCCGCGCGCGCCACGGCTGCCGATCTTCGTGAGTCCGCCCACCGGGGCGACGCGGCGCGCGTCTGCGAGACGACCTACCGCTACGATGGCCCCAAGCCCCAGTTCAAGGAAAGCGCGATCATTCATCTGGCCGACATGTGCGAAGCGGCTTCACGGTCCATGCGCAAGGTCACGCCGCAACATCTGGGCGAACTGATCGAGCAGATTTTCCGCGCCAGCATGGCGGACGGACAACTGGACGAAGCTCCGCTGACCCTCGAAGAGCTGAACCAAATCAAGAGCAGCTTCAATTTCACGCTGCTCAACATGCTGCACAGCCGCGTGGCCTACCCTGCAGCGGGCGCCGCCCCGGCCCTGCTTCCGGAGCGGCAGGCCGCCACCTGAAGCCCATGGGCCGGACCCTGCCGAAACGCGCGATCGGCCTCGCCAACCAGCATCCGGATTTGTCGCTGAACCGGGCGGCGGTCACCCGGATGGTGCGGGTTCTCGACTCGGAGTTTCGCTACGTGGCGGCTGACCTGCCGACGCTCAGCGATGCCGCGGTGCGCCGTGCGCATCAGCACGTGAGCACGTCCGCGGAGCCGGCCGGGCCACCGGCCGCGGTGCCCGCCGGTGAACTCTCCCTCGTGTTTTTGACCGATCCCGCTCTCGCGGCGCTGCACGCCCAGTTTCTCGACGATCCCAGTTGCACGGATGTGATCACGTTTGAAGGAAGCGAACTCGACGGAAGTGCCGGCGAGGTGTGCGTGTCGGTCGACACCGCCTGGGCCTACGCCCGGGATCACGGCCGGTCGTTTGCCGGGGAGCTGACGCTGTACCTCGTGCACGGCTGGCTGCACCTGGCTGGATATGACGACCTGCAACCGCAGAAGAAACGCCGCATGCGGGCCGCCGAAGCCCGGGCCATGGCCCTGCTGCAGGCTGCCAAAGCGGTCCCTGAGTTCCGACTCGCGGGCGAGCCCTGGCTTAAGTCGACGGCACCTTCGTCCCCCCGGAAAAAATCCACGGTCACCCGAGCTTCCCAGCGCCCCGATTCGCGCAGGC
Organism: Opitutaceae bacterium; assembly: GCA_016794725.1. GTDB lineage: Bacteria > Verrucomicrobiota > Verrucomicrobiia > Opitutales > Opitutaceae > UBA6669. Next base: position 6,411 of record JAEUGZ010000320.1, read on the forward strand.
TGGCACGGCGGTTCAGTTGACTGCAGGGCGGGTTGCAAACCACTGCCAATGCGATCCCGGCCGGCTCGGGAAACGCAGAAAACCGGTTGCGCCGGGCGGGGCCAGGAGTGACGATCTGGTTGATTCATGCCCGCCGTGTCATCCCGACTTACCAAGCTTCGAAATGCCTTCCTCACGGGACTCGCCCTGCTGGCCCCGCTGGCGGTGACGTTTATCGTCTTCTCGTGGCTGGTCGACGCCATCGGCGGACGATTCCGTCCCTTCTTCTTCTTCGCACTGCCGGATACCCTGCGGGATCACCCGAGTCTTTCGATTGTGTGGAACGTGCTTGCGACGTTGCTGGTGCTCTGCCTGGTGACCTTGTTCGGCTATGTGTCGCGCTACGTCCTCGGCCGGTTCTTCGGCCAGTTGCTGGAGCGCTTCGTGCAGAGCATTCCGGGCGTCAACGCGGTCTACAACACGGTGAAGCAGATTGTCGGGACCTTCAGCGCCCAGAACCGGAATCTGTTTTCGAAGGTCGTGCTGATTGAGTTTCCGCGCAAAGGCACCTGGTCGCTGGCATTTCTGACCAACCGCACCCAAGGCGAGCCCCAGCTCAAGACGGCCCAGGAGGTTTGGACTGTCTTTGTGCCGACCACTCCCAACCCGACCAGCGGATTCCTCATCATGCTTCCGCGCCACGAGATCATGGAGTTGGACATGAGCGTGGGTGATGGCATGAAGATGATCATTTCCGGCGGCGCCGTGGTGCCGCCCTGGCCGTCGCCGGTCGCGGGCGAATCCGAGACGGCACACGATCGCTTTACCGCTTCGCGAAGCTGAACGCTGATCCAACGAGCCGGCTCCTGTCCGACACCGTGTCCAAGCCGAGTCTCGCCTCCGATGTCTGGATTCTGGGTCGTCGCCCGGCGAGCGACCGATTCCAGCCCTACCTGACGTTTTCGGAAGAGCACGGGCGCATGACCGCTTACGTTCGCATTTCCCGAAAAGCCTCCAGTCCCTCGGTTGCGCTCGACCTCTTCGACGAGGTGTCGTTGGTCGTCGAGGCTGCTCCCCAGGGCCAGGTGTGGTTCGTCAAGGAGGCCCAGGTACTGGCC
>JAEUGZ010000596.1 GCA_016794725.1 Opitutaceae bacterium
ACGCAGCGCAGTCGCACGGGGCCACTTGCCAAGGACGGCAGTCTGGCGCCCTGGGCCACATCGCGGGAGTCAGTTTCTATCCCAGCAAGAACTTGGGCGCATTTGGTGATGCCGGCGCTGTCACCACCTCCGACGACACCCTCGCGGAAAAGATTCGCGCCCTTCGAAACTACGGTTCGAAGGTGCGCTACCACCACGAAGTCCGCGGCATCAACTCGCGGTTAAGCGAGCTCCAGTGTGCATTTCTCCGCGTCAAGCTACCGCACTTGGCAGCGTGGAATGAGCGCCGCAAGTGTCTCGCCGAACTCTACCGGCAAGGTCTGGCGAACGTGGGCGACCTGGTGCTCCCCTCGATTGCCGCAGGGATGGAGCCGGTCTGGCATCTGTTTGTCGTCCGAACGGCCCATCGAGAGCCCCTCCGCCACTTCCTCGCCGGACACGATGTTGCCACTCAGATCCACTATCCGATTCCGCCCCACCTCTCCGGGGCTTATCGCGACGCAGGTTGGAAACCGGGGGACTTTCCCATTGCCGAAGAAATGGCGAACGAAGTCCTAAGCCTGCCCATCGGTCCCCACCTTTCCGAGGCACAGGTCAACTACACCATCGACACCATCCGCCGCTATTTTGCAGCGTCCGCCTAACAGGCTCCCCGGAGGCGCTCGACGTCGCTGTATTTCGTTCGAAAATGCCCCCTTGCCACCCCTGCCCCTCCTGCCAACGCTGCCCGGTTTATGAGCAAAGCCGTCAAGATCTACGACACGACCTTACGGGACGGTACCCAGGGCGAAGGCATCAGCTTTTCAGTCACCGACAAGCTTCGGATTGCTGAGCGGCTGGATGCGTTCGGAGTCGACTACATTGAAGGCGGCTTTCCCGGATCAAATCCGCGGGACATCACTTTCTTTCAGGAAGCCCAGAAACTCAGACTCAGGCATGCCCGACTCGCCGCCTTCGGCTCCACCCGTCGCGCCGGCGCAAAGTCCTCTGAAGATCCGCAGCTCAAAACCCTGCTGGACAGCGGTATGCCCGTAATGACGATCGTGGGCAAGACCTGGCTGCTTCATGTCACCGAGATCCTGCGCACAACTCCCGAAGAAAACCTCGCGATGATTGAGGATTCGGTCCGCTACCTCGTCACCCAGGGGCGCGAGGTCATCTATGACGCAGAGCACTTTTTCGACGGTTTCAAATCAGACAAGGACTACGCACTCCGTACCCTGGCGGCCGCGCTGCGCGGTGGGGCCACGAATCTGACCCTGTGTGACACCAATGGCGGTACCATGGTCAATGGCTTTGAATCCATTGTCCGCACGGTCGTCTCTGAATTCGGCGCAGATCGGGTGGGCGTCCATTGTCACAATGATTCGGGACTCGGCGTGGCACTCAGCCTGGCGGGAGTCACCGCCGGTGCCAGCCTGGTCCAAGGCACGGTCAACGGCTACGGAGAGCGGACCGGCAATGCCAACCTGATCAGCATTCTGCCGAGCCTGTTCCTGAAAATGGGGGCGAGCGCCCATTGTGCCGCCAATCTGGGTCAGCTACGTGAGCTTTCGTTGTTCTTCGACGAGTTGGCCAATCTCCGGCCTGACACCAAGGCACCCTACGTGGGCGCGTCGGCATTTGCGCACAAGGGAGGTTTGCACGCGAACGCGGCGCAGAAGGTCAAGAGCAGCTATGAACATGTCGACCCCGCCACGGTGGGCAACCGGACGCGGGTGCTCGTATCCGACATGGCGGGACGCAGCAGTGTGGTGCTCAAGGCGCGGGAACTCGGATTTGAACTCGATGAAAAATCCCCGGCCATCAAGACACTGATCGATGAGTTGAAGGAACTTGAGTTCCGCGGATATGAATTCGAGGCGGCCGACGCCTCGCTCCAGCTGCTGATCGCGCGGGCGCTTGGTCAGCACGCCCAGTTCTTCACCGTCGACGGGTACCGTGTGATCATTGAGCGCCACGGTGGCGAACTTTGGGCCGAAGCCACGGTCAAGATCAAGGTGGGTGATCGGTCCTATCACACGGTCGCCGAGTCCACCGGCCCGATCAGTGCGCTCGATCGCGCCCTGCGACTGGCGCTGGAGAAGGATTTTCCTGAGCTTCAGGAAATGGAACTGCGCGACTACAAGGTCCGCATCCTCGAAAGCAATCAGGGGGCGAACAGCCGCACCCGCGTGCTCATTGAAAGCGGCGACAAACAGAGCGTATGGGGAACCGTGGGCGTGAGTGAGAACATCGTGGATGCCAGCTGGGAGGCGCTCCGCGCCGCGGTGGACTACAAACTGACCAAGACCCGCCGCTGACCTCACTGCCTGGGGCAGACACACGTCCTCTTCCGCCAACGAGCGGCCTCCACCCTCCTTTTCCCATGTCTCTCTACATCGGTATCGATTCTGGCACGCAAAGCACCAAGGCGGTGGTTCTCGACCTCGCAGCCGGCACCGTCGTCGCCGAGTCGCGGGCTCCCCATCGGCTCATTGAAGGCCTGCCCGTAGGCCACATGGAACAGCATCCTTCGGATTGGACCGCCGCGATGGACGCGGTGATTCGCGACGTCGTGACGAAAATCGGTTCAGCCCTAGCGTCCCAAATTCGAGGCATTGGCGTTTCAGGTCAGCAGCACGGTTTTGTTGCCCTCGACGCCGAAGGCAAAGTGATCCGGCCCGCCAAACTGTGGTGCGACACCAGCACCACGGAGGAATGCGCCCTCCTTACGAAAAAGCTCGGCGGAGCGAAAGCCACCCTCCGCAAAACCGGAAATCTCATCCTACCTGGGTTTACGGCTCCCAAGATCCTCTGGCTGAAACGAAACGAGCCCGCGCACTTCCGTCGCTTGAAGCAGGTGCTATTGCCGCACGACTACCTCAATTTCCATCTCACCGGCCGCTACTTCATGGAGTACGGTGATGCTTCGGGAACGGCCTTGATGGACGTGAGGCGTCGCACCTGGTCGAAAGAGATCGCGAACGCGATTGATCGACGGGTCGTTGATTGCCTGCCCACCCTTTCGGAATCCCATCAAGCCGCCGGCACCCTTCGGCCTGCTCTGGCTGAAACCTACGGCCTTTCGCCGGAGGTGGTCGTTTCCGCCGGCGGAGGCGACAACATGATGGGTGCCATCGGCACGGGCAACGTGGTGCCCGGCGTGGTGACCGCGAGTTTCGGCACGAGCGGCACCATCTACGCCCATTCCTCAAAGCCGGTGATCGATCCCGAAGGCGAAATAGCAGCCTTCTGTTCTTCCACCGGGGGATGGCTGCCCCTTCTTTGCACCATGAATGTGACCACCGTGACGGAACAGATGCGTTTGCTGTTCGGCATGGATCACGACCGGATGGCGGCGGCCGTCAACTCGGTCAGTGCGGGTGCGAACGGGCTCGTCCTCTTGCCCTACCTTGCCGGTGAACGGACTCCCAATGTGCCTGATGGCTCCGGTGTCCTCTTTGGACTGACCCCCAAGACATTTACACCCTCCCACTTCGCCCGCGCCGCGATGGAGGGTGCGACCCTCGGAATGAACTACGGACTCCGCCGATTGTCCCAACTGGGAGTCAAGGCCAAGGAAATACGAATTACCGGCGGCGGTGCCAAATCCCCGGCTTGGCGCCAGATCATGGCCGATATCTTTGGGGTGCCCGTCGTGGCCATGGTTGAGGACGAAGGGGCAGCCCTGGGAGGCGCGCTCCAGGCTGCCTGGTGCGTCGCCCTGCGCGAGGGACGTCGAAAGACCAAGCTGTCCGAGCTCACCGCCCGGGTGGTCGCTGTCGATCAGTCCACTCGGTGTGCGCCCGACCGCAGTCGCGTTGCACACTACCGCGAGTTGCAGAGGATTCAGGATCGCCTGAGCAAAGACCTGCGGGAGCTCTTCAGCGTGCAACGTCGGTTCGCCTTGACGGGCTCGTAGCCGGTTACTCCAGGAACCCGCTCCTTCACGTTCTTCCGATGGCCCCTCGCAAATCAATGAGCGCCGGTCACGCGGCTCACACGCAGTCCGCCCTCTATGGCGGGCTTTCCGGTACGATGCATCGTCCGATCAAGCTGACGTTCCTCGGCGCCGGCAGTTTTTTCGCGCCGCGACTGGTGAACGACGTGGTCAGGATCCCCGGCAACCGCGGTGGCACGATCGCACTCGTCGACATCGACGAAAAACGCCTTTCCGTGACGACCCGACTGATCCGAAAGCTACTTGCGCTCCTCGGTGCCACCACGTGGAAGGTGGCCGCGTCCGTGGATCGTTGCGCAGTGCTTCCCGGGACCGACTATGTCGTGAATTGCATCGAGGTCTCCGGACTTGAGTGCGTCGTGCACGACAACGACATACCGCTGAAATACGGTGTCGACCAGTGCATTGGCGACACCATCGGTCCCGGAGGACTATTCAAGGCGTTGCGGACCATCCCGGTGTGGTTGGAGGTGTTGCGGGACTGTGAACGGCTCTGTCCCTCGGCATGGGTGCTCAACTACACCAATCCCATGGTAATGATGTGCACGGCGGCCGCCCGCGCGTCCTCCATGTCCGTCGTCGGGCTCTGCCACTCGGTCCAAGGCACCAGCCAGTTGCTGGCTGAGTACTCGAACATACCGTACGATGAGCTGGAGTGGGAGTGCGCAGGGATCAATCACCTTGCCTGGTTCACCCGCCTCGAACACCAGGGCAAGGATCTCTATGCCTCCCGACTCCAGGCTCAGTTCGCATCCGAGATCGCGGAGGGTATCCGCGAATATGATGCCGGTGCCGTGGTTCACGACAGCCGTGACAACAGCCATGGAGCCCACGCGGAGGTTGCCTATCGGCAGCGAGATCTCATCCGCAAGGATATGTGCCTTCATTTCGGTGCCTTCATCACCGAGAGTTCGGGGCACCTTTCCGAATACCTCCCGTACTATCGAAAAAGTGAGTCCGGCCGAAAACTGCTGCGACTCGGTTATGAGGGAGGCTCGCGCTTTTACGCGACCAACTGGCCGAAATGGAGATCTCACGCCGACCAGGAACGCAGATCGATGCTGCGCGGTGACGCCGGTTTGACTTGGGAGCGGTCCTGGGAGTACGCCTCGTGGATCATCGAGGCACGGGAGAAGGACGCAGCGTTTCGAATCCACGGCAATGTCATGAACAGTCAGGGCGGCGGAGGCTCGCTGATTTCAAACCTTCCGTCCAGTAGCTGCGTCGAAGTGGCCTGTCTGGTGGATCGGAACGGGGTGCATCCCACGCGCTACGGGGCGCTTCCCCCGCAGATGGCGGCGATTTGCGCCTCAAATCTCGGCATGTTCGATCTGGGGGCGCAGGCTGCAGTCGAGCGCAGTGTGGAAAAAGCGATCTACGCGCTCCTGCTCGATCCTCTGACTGCGGCCACTTGCACTCCGGCACAGATCAAGGCGATGACGCTCGAACTCTTCGCAGCCGAGAAGCCCTTTCTTCCCGGCTACCGCTAAACCGGCGCACCGGCGGCGGCATCAAACGAGGTTCGAGGGATCGACGTCGAGGACCTGCACCATGTCATCGGGCCAGGCAAAGCCGCCTCGAAGCCGGTCCAGTTCCGCAATGATCTTGGTGACGCTGGGCGTAAAGTACCAGAGCTGCCAACGGTAGTGGTCCTTGATCCGCTCGATCGGCGAAGGCGACGGGCCCCGAAGTTCGAGCCGTCCCGCAAAGGTGGTCTCGACGAGGCGCGCCCATTGTTCGGAGTAGAATTTGAGCCGCTCTTCGCTGGGACCGCGAAAGAGATGGTGAATCAGATGCCGGTACGGCGGATATCGGAACTGCTGGCGCATGCGAAGTTCAGATTCGGCGAATCCATCGAAGTCAGCGTGCCGGGAGAACTGAATCGTCTCCGACTGCGGAGTAAATGTCTGGACCACCACCTCACCCGAACGGTCCCCGCGTCCCGCCCGGCCGGCCACCTGGACAAGTAACTGAAACGTGCGCTCGTTCGCCCGAAAATCGGGAATGTGCATGGAGATATCGGCGTCAATCAGTCCCACCAGGGTGACATTGGGAAAATCCAAACCCTTTCCAATCATCTGGGTTCCCACCAGCACGTCGATCTTCCCGGTCCGAAACTCGCCCAGCAGTTCACGAAAGCGGTTCTTCTTGGCCATGGTATCCGCATCGATCCGCTCGATCCGCGCCTTTGGCAGCACGCGCCGGACCGACTCTTCCACCCGCTGGGTGCCCAGGCCCTTCCATCGAATGTCAGGCGCTCCGCACTTTGGGCAACGGTTGGGAGCCGGACGGGAGTCACCACAGAGGTGGCAGCGCAGCGTTTCATCGCTGCGATGATAAGTCATGGTGATACTGCAGTGCCGGCACTCTTCGGCGTGTCCGCACTTCGTACAGAGCATCGACGAGGAATAACCTCGGCGGTTGATAAAGAGGATGGTCTGCTCGCGTCGTTCAAAGCGCGCGTGCATGGCATCGACGAGGACGCGCGAGAGGGTCGTCATGCCCCGCTGCCGCATCACTTCGATCTTCATATCGACAACCTGGATATGGGGAAGTTTGCGTGAATCCACCCGTTCCGTCAGGCGGAGCAACTGGTAGCGTCCCGCTCTGGCATTGGCATAACTCTCCAACGACGGCGTGGCCGAGCCCAGAAGACACACCGCGCGACAGAGTTTCGCCCTCATCACCGCAACATCGCGGCCATGATATCTGGGTGTCTCATCCTGCTTGTAGGCGGGTTCGTGCTCCTCATCCACGACGACCAACCGGAGGTTCCGCACCGGGGCAAAGATCGCCGACCGCGCTCCCACCACCACGCGGGCTTCACCGGTCGCAAGAGCAAGCCAGCCGTCGAGACGCTCGCCCTCGCTCAGGTGACTGTGCCAGACTACGCAGCGATGATCCGGAGCGATCGCCTCCAGCCGGGAGCGAAGCCGGGCGACCGTCTGGGGAGTGAGCGCCACTTCCGGCACGAGGAAGATCACGCCGCCTTCCCCCTTCAGGGCCTGCGCGATGGCGTGGAGGTAAACCTCGGTCTTGCCCGAACCCGTGACACCGTGCAGCAGGCTCACTCCAAATGCGTCCTTGGCGAGCAGCCCTTCAAGCGAGGCAACGGCCTCCTTTTGCTGGTCGTTGAGCAGCGGCGCCAGCGACGCAACCCGCTCACTGGCTTCGATTCCATCCGCATAGGCGATGCGTTCGACCCGACGCGTTTCCTCTTTGAGAGCCCCCGACTTGATCAGCGCGGCGGCCACCGATCCGGTCACACCGAGACGATGCAGGACCAGTTGTTTCTGCAGCGGCACCAGCTGGGGCTCAACAAATCGATAAAGTCGCGCTTGTTGGGGCGCCCGCTTTTCAAGTCGGGCGACCTCTTCGGTCGAAAGCCGTCGTCCCAAGCTCAGGAGCTTTTCCTCCTTCAGCGCTGCTCCGGCCCGTACGGGAGCGGGGAGCATTCCCTCGATCACGCCGTCGAGGGTGCAGGCATAGTAGGTCGCCATCCATCGCGCCAATCCCAGGAGGTCGCCCGGAAGGGCCGGAAACGGATAAACAACCTGGAGAATTGATTTCAATCGATCTGCGGGAAAATCGGCCGGAGCTCCAATTTCTCCCACCACCCCAAGCGTGTGCCTCCGCCCCAACGGTATGCGAACCAAGGACCCCACCCCTACCGACGACACCAACGATTCAGGCACACGGTAGTGCAATACCTTGTCAAAACCGGCCAAAGGATGAACTCCCACCATCATGGCGCCGTGAATGAGCCCTGCGGCGCCGCGCGGCAATCCTGCAAGCGTCCGGGCAGTCGCCAAGACCGGGGCCAGCCATGCCGCCCCAAAGCGGGCACACCGGGCATTGACACCCCTCGGTCCCCCGAAAACATCCCAAACGTGAGCACCGATGCGAAACGCGAACAGTTCAAGAGCTTCCTGACCAAGAAAGGACTGCGCGTCACCAACCAACGTCTCGCCATCTTTGAGGCGGCATTCGCGCAAAAGGAGCACTTCACCGCGGAAGGTCTGCTCGACCATGCCCG
>JAEUGZ010000072.1 GCA_016794725.1 Opitutaceae bacterium
AACCGGGTGCAGGTCGGCACTCAGAATGTCCCGGTCGGATACAATCAGGCTTACGATCCGGCCATTGGCACGGTGTACGTGGTGTCGGTCAGCGGACCCAAGATGTATGACCTCACCAACGACGCCTGGGCGGTCCGTACGGCGGAGGACACGCAGCTCTTCCAGATCATCACCGTCGATGGCCCGGAGCTGCGCTACCTCGCCCGCACCGCCACCAACCGGCTCTACGACCAGTTCACCCTGATCAAGCGACCGGGCCAGCCCAACCAGCTCGTCGAAGCCCTGCCACCGGAGCGCCGGCGCAGCAGTGGACGGTGATGCAGCCGTTCCGGCCCCAACCGCGGGGCCGTTCAGGCCGCGGATCCAGGTTCACGCAGGCAGGCCCGCACCAGTCGATCGTGCACCTCGAAGGCGGACACGGTCGCGCCGTCCCGGTGTTCGCCAGCTCCGATCAGGACAGGCCAGTCGCGCGAATCGGCAGGACAGGCGCCGTGTGATCCGCGGACCAGGGAGGCGTCGAGCGAAATGACATCCATCAGCATGCGAAATCCGAGCGCCTTGCGCAGGAGTTTTCCGGCGATCCTCAGTTTGGCAAACCTCAGGGCGGGATCGACGAACAGCTCGACCGGATCGTAGCCGTACTTGCGATGGATGTCGACGCAGCGGGCAAAGTCCGGGGCCTTGGCATCGTCGTCCCAATAGTAGTAGGTGAACCAGGCATCCTCGGTCGACACCGCCACGAGGTCGCCGGAGCGCGCGTGATCGAGTCCCTCCGCGCGCAGTCCGTTCCCGTCAAGCACCCGTGCGACTCCGTCCGCTCCCTCCACCGCCGCCCTGACCGCCGGCATCAGGGAGCGGTCATTCAGGTAAATGTGCGCCACCTGGTGGTCGGCGATCGCGAAGACGCGGCTCGCCCCGCAATCCAGCAACTCGCGGCCGAGTTCCTCCTTGATCGCAATCCATCCCTGACGCCGGAACAGCCGGTTGAGCGCCACGGAACGTCGGACCGCCGTGATGCCGTATTCGGAAAGCACGATCGACCGCACACCGCGCTGAGCATAAAAATCGATCAGGTCACCGGCCACCCGGTCGATTTCGCGATAGTCAGCGGCCAGCCGCGGATCGTCCGGACCCCAGCGCTGAAGATTGTAATCGAGGTGCGGCAGGTAGACGAGGGACAGGTCGGGACGATGCCGCTCCTCGATCCAGCGGGCCGACCGGGCGATCCACTCCGACGAGGCGATTCCAGCCAGCGGCCCCCAGAAGGCGGGAAAAGGAAACGGGCCCAGATCGCGCTTGATCTCATCCCGCAGCCCCATCGGATGCGTGTAGATGTCGAACACCTTGCGTCCATCGGCCGGATACAGGGGTCGCGGGGTGATGGACCAGTCTGCGCTGGAGTACATGTTGTACCACCAAAACAACTTGGCGCAGGTGAAGCCGGGGCGCCGGACGCGCAGTGTCTCCCAGAGCTTGGGTCCCTGCACCACATGATTGGACTGCTTCCAGAACTGATGCTCCGCCAGGGTGCGGTCGTACCAGCCGTTGGCCACGGCGCCGTGCCCCGAGGGCGAGCGTCCGGTGAGGTAGGTGCTCTGGGCGGAACACGTGAGCGCCGGCAGAACCGGTTTGACGCGCACGAGCCCACTCCGGTTCGCGGCGGCCAGCAGACGCGGCGTATCCGGTCCCAACACCCGCGGTGTGAGCCCGACCACATTGAGGATCGCCGTGCGTTCAGCCATAGGACGCGCGGAGCTCGTCGATCGCCGCATCCACGCGAGCGACGTCCATCTCATGCACTTCCAGCCGGTCGCCAGGCGCCCGAATCATCGGGATCGAGAGTCGCCCACCCAAGTGTTCACGGAACTCCTCCAACCCGTCCAGCACCGTCCGGCGTCCGTCCGGTCCACGCAGATCCAGAAAGGGCGTGGAAAGGGCCAGTCCCAGCTGCTGCAGCACGCTGAGAATGCGCTGGGCCAGCGCCGGCGCGAGCAGGCCGCTGGCTTTGGCGTAGAGCAGGTCGAGCGCCATGCCGACCGCAACCGCCTCGCCGTGACTAAGGGAGAAATTGGACATCTGCTCCAGCTTGTGGGCGGCCCAGTGTCCGAAATCGAGAGGACGCGCCGAACCCCGCTCGAACGGATCTCCCGAGGTGGCAATGTGTTCCATGTGCTGCCGCGCGCTTTCACGGATGACCGCTTCGAAGGGCTCCGGCGCAAAGACTGAAAGCGGCTGCACGCGCGCGGCGATGAACTCAAAGAAGGCGGCATCACGGATCAACGCCACCTTGACCGCCTCGACCAAACCCACCCGCCGTTCCCGCACGGGCAATCCGTGCAGCAAGGACAGGTCATTGATCACCGCATGGGGAACGCCAAAGGCGCCCAGCCAATTCTTCTTCCCAAAGTGATTCACTCCGCTCTTCACGCCCACGCCGCCGTCCCCCTGACTCAGGCTCGTGCTCGGCAACCGCACCAGAGGGATGCCCCGGTGCGCGGTCGCCGCCGCAAATCCGACGAGGTCGAGGATGGCGCCGCCTCCCACCACGACGATATACGAATGGCGGCACAGTCCGGCGACTTCGATGCACTTCCAGACGTGCTCAAGCTGTTCAAACTCATTCTTGGCGCGCTCCCCGCCATCGAGGCCGATCGGTGCGCCCGCCAGGACCACGGTCTCCCTTCGCGCCGCAAACCATGCCGCGATCCTCGTCCCAAAGCCCGGGAACGGCGTTTCCAGCCCACGATCCCAAAACACCAGCGCCCGGACCTGTTCACCCGGCTCCCGCGGCGTGAGTACGTTCGCCAACGTCAGATTCTCCGGCGCAAACACATCCCGGGTAAAAACCAACCGGTGTTCGTTTCGAAGCGTGATGGGAAACGAGAGGGTTTCAAAAGGCTCTGGCATGAACGGGTCGAAACTAAGCCCAGATCCCATCCGCAACGGCAAGGACGCATTCTAGGAGGTGCGGCAGCCACGCATCCTCCGTTGGAGGCGGGGTCGCCGACCCCGCGGGGATTGGCGTCGCATGAAGAAATCGGACCACGGACGCGGGACGGTCGGTCCCGTCGCGGCCTCAGCGAGGCCACCTCCACCGGCACGCTCCAGCGTCCAGCCCGTCACTCGCAGGATTCACTTATGGAGGGCGATCCCGCGGCCGCGGGATCGGCACCTGTTGCGTACCGCCCGCCCCTCACAGTCAATCGTTTACCGAAACGCTCCAGGGACCGGAGGGCCTTGACGGGAACCCCTCAACTGGAAGCAGCCCGGCGCTGCGCCCACCGTCCCAACGGTACCGCCGCCATGCAAGCCAAGGCCGGGAGCCAGGCCCCGATAGCCAGCAGCGCCACGGCGTCGACGAAGGGAATGAACGCGAGCAGCTGCCGCACCCAGCGACCCAGCTTCTCCGCCGGTGCACCGGGTTTGTACTCTCGACGTGCCAACAGGCTGAGCACCACAATGTAAACAAAGAGGCCCACGAGCCAGGCGGCAAAAGCCGGACGCATGACCTGTCCAGGCAAAGTCGCCAGCGTCACCGCCAGCATCACCCGGCAGCCTGCCATCAGCACGACCGATCCTGCCCAACGCTTGTGCAGCCAGTCGTAGAGCAAAATCACCGCGGCCAAGCCGGCCGCCGCCAGCGGCGACGCCCCGGCGAAGAGCAGGAGTCCCAATCCCAGGGCGAGCTGGCCGCCACCGACCCATGCGGCGGTGCCACGGCTGATCCAGCCTTGGGGAATGGCGCGCTCCGGGCGATGCCGACGATCAAACGCAGCATCGGCCACATCGTTCAACGTGGTGCCACCGGCGTACGCCAGGCTGCCCGCCAACAGGGCCAGCGCCAGCCAGGACGGCGACGGCCAGGTTCCGGCGACCGGCGCCGAAAGGACCAACGCCGCGAGTGCATTGCTCCAGACCGACGGAAAGTTTCCCGCTCGCGCCAGGTCGAGCCAGACCCCCACCGCACCGCGCCGGCGAATCGCGATCTGGGGTGTCACGACCGCACCTTCCCCGCCACCCGCTCCGCCAGCGCTCGCGGCGCCAGTCCGCGTCCGGCCAGCCCATCGAGCGTCCACGCATACTCACGGACCAGCTGCTCCTCAATGCCAAGTCGCAGCGCCGCCGGCAGCACTTCCCAGGTGTAGGTCTCCATCTCCAGGTGCTGGCAGGCCCCCGGGTGGCGTTGCAGCCAGTCGAGCGCCCCCAGCACATGGTCGCGGGTGTCCGCAAACGGTGCTCCCGGAGCGGCGTGCAACGGGAGGTGAAAATGAACCCGCCATTCGTCGCCGGGCTCGGAGGCTTCCGGCGCAGCCAGTGCCTCCGGCAAATCGACAAATCTCCGCCGCACCGTCTCCCCGGCCTGACCGACCACGACCTGGTGCAGGTAGGTCGGCTCGACGAACGCTGCCAACGCGGCCCGGCCCATGGCATCGGGTCGGACGCGGAGCGCGGAACTGACATGCAGCTTGCTCAGGCGGAGCCCGGCGGCGGCCAGGCGGTCGAGGGCGGGGCCGGGTGACTCGAATTCCACCGCAAGGTGGCAGCAGTCATAGTTCACTCCGACCCGACGCAGCAGCTGTTCCGTCCCCACGGCCGGTTCTCCCGCCTGCCAGGCCTCGAAGAACTGCACGGTTTCCGCCGTCGTTTCCACCGTGCAGCAGGGTTCCGGTTCGAGCCCGAGGTGCAGGTCGTGACCGGTCCGCTCCGACAGCTCCGCGATGTGACGGGCGCACCGGGTGAGATTGCCAAAAATGGCCTTCCGGCGGGCGGCATCGCCTTCGGTCCAGGGTTTGAACGATCCCGGCACGGTGCTGACGCTGCCTCCCGTTCCCGGGGCCACCAACTTCACCAGCAAGTCGAAGAGCTGCCTGGTGTAGGCAAGCCGTTCGGGCGTGGACCAATCCGGGGCGTACACCTGCTCCTTGACCCGGGTCCCGTGAAAGCTGCCGTAGGGAAACCCGTTGATGGTGAAAACATAGCAACCGTGACGGTCGAGCCAGCGACGAAACGCATCGAACTCGGCCGGCTGCGCCAATTCTGCCGCGGCACGCTGCCCGAGACGAAGCCCGATCGCATAGGGCTCCCCCGCGGCGACGTCGCGGCGCACGGCCAGGGTGTGACGCTCTAGCGTACCCAGGGTCTCCGCCCAGGTCTCGCCGCGATGGACGTTGGTGCAATAGGCGAGATGAAGGCCGTGATTCAGCTTCATGCGTGGGCGGCATCGCCGAGCACGAACTTCGGGCACTGGGAGAGAAACCGCACGGGATTCTGGTACAGCACCTGGTCGACAAACTCGGCGCTGTGGCCGCGCCGCCGCATTTCAAACGCCGTCTTCGGCACCGCCAGGGGATCGCTCACGCCCCAGTCGCAGGCCGAGTTGAGCCAGATGCGCTCGCGACCGCAGACCTCCAGCATGTCCACCGCGCGGGGCGGGGAAGATTTGGAATCCGGATACAAGGTGATGCCGGCCCAGAATCCCTGGTCGAGCACCGACTGGATGGTGTGCTCTTCCACATGGTCGATGATGACCCGACCGGGCTTGACGCCCGAATGAGCGCGGAGCACATCCACGATCAGGCGCGTGCCCTTCTTCTTGTCCTCCAAGTGGGGGGTGTGGACGAGAATCAATTGATCGTGCCTTACCGCCAGTTCGATGTGCCGCTCGAGCACCTCGAGCTCATTGCGGGTATTGCGGTTGAGGCCGATCTCGCCGATGCCCAGCACGTTTTTCTTGCCGAGAAACTCCGGAATCAGCTCCAGCACGGCGGCGGCAAGTCCGAGGTCCTCCGATTCCTTGGGATTGAGGCAGAGCCAGCAGAAATGAGGGAGGAGAAATTTCGACGCCCGCGCCGGCTCATAGACGGTCAGCTGCCGAAAATAATCGCGAAATCCATCGGCCGAACTCCGGTCGAAACCGGCCCAGAACGCAGGCTCACACACCGCGGCACACCCGGCGGCCACCATCGCCTGGTAGTCGTCCGTCGTGCGGCTCACCATGTGGCCGTGAGGTTCGATGTAGCGCATACGCAGGTCTTAACGCACGGGCGGTTGCCAGGCTCCGAGTGCCGCCTTGCCCGATGACGTGGCTTCGGGCGCCGTCGTTGGATCGCTCAAGGCTTCCAGGATGCGACGGGCCCGCTCGGGTTCCCCATCCACCAGCAACCCCGCCGCCTGGCGGAGGGCGGCGCAACGAAAGTCATCGGCCACGCCATAGCGCTCCACCCGGTCCAGGAACGCGGCGACTTCCAACAACTTGGCCCGGACCGGGACAAAGGAGGTATCGACAATCGCCTGCGCAGCCGAACTGGGAGGCAGTTGCCCGGTCGAGCGGGGGGGGCGCGAGGTGGACATGCGGAAGCGGGGAAACCTTGGGATTAGAGGAGCGAGGTCAAAGCAAAGCACACCCGGCCCCGAAATCAAATCGTTGAAATGCCTGGGACGATGGCGGAGCCTGTCCGTGCCCCCTCGCTCCATGCCCCGCGCCGTTTCGCCGTTCCTCCCATCACCCCGCGTGCGGCTCACCCGCGCAGGCAGAGCTGAGGCTGCGTCCGCGAAGGCCCCCCGGCCCCCGTCGCCCGATGACCTGATCCTCGTCGACCGCCGCAACCGCCGGGTTGGTCGCGCCGACAAAGCAACGGTTCATGCCCAAGGGCTTCGACATCGGGCGTTTTCCATTTTTCTGGTCGATGCCTCGGGGCGCCTGCTGCTTCAGCAGCGGAATCGCCAGAAGTACCACTCGGGTGGGCTGTGGGCGAATTCGTGCTGCGGTCACCCAAGCCCGGGCGAGCGCACCTTGACCGCCGCACGACGGCGGTTGCACGAGGAGCTCGGCGTCCGCGTGCCGCTCCGTTTTGGGTTTCTCACCCATTACCGCACCCACTTTCCGAACGGGTTGCAGGAGAACGAAGTGGTGCACGTGTACTTTGGCCGGGTGCCGGACCGGCTGCAACCCGATCCCGCTGAAGTGATGGACCTGGCGATGCACTCGCTGCCCGATCTCACCCGGTCGGCGGTCGCACACCCGAAACGCTATGCCTACTGGCTGCGGCACTACCTCACCCACCACCACCCCGCCCTGGCGGCTGGGGTAAAGCGGGCCCAACGCTTGTCTTGAGGGAACGCCGAAGGACGCAACGGCATCCAAGCCGTGGAAATCGCAGCGGTTCTGGTGGAGGTGGCCTCGACGAGCCCGCGACGGGACCGACCGGTCCCGCCTCCGCTGCCCGATTTCTTCACGCGATGCCAATCCTCGCGGGGTCGGCGACCCACCTTCAACGGACGGTGACTTCGAATCGCGCTTAGGTTAACGCACACGCGAAGGACGGCACGGGTCAGGGGTCGCGCCCGGGCACCCATCCGTCCGTGCCGGCCAACACCGTGGCCGGGGTCAGGCCTGCCGCTTCCTCCGCGGTCAGTACCTTGGCCCACGGCACGCGTTCACCCGCCGGTGCGCCGGGGCCGGTGCTGGCATACTCGGCGTAAAAGGTCGTGGCCTCCGCTTCGGGCTTTCCCCAGTTATTCCAGCCAACGGGACGAACTCCCGCATCCATGGAGGTGCGCAGAAAAACCGTGCGGGCAAAAATGCGCCACGGGCGTCCGAGGTAGGTCTTAACGCCCTCGACCGTGGTGATGCGGCAGTCGGCAAAAACAAAGCCGTGGGCGGTCCCCTGGGGCGTCGAGGCTGCGGTGATGTAACCATCGCGCAGGCAGTGGATGTGACAGCGCTCAAAGAACGCCGTGGCGGCCCCGAAAATGAAGTCAACGTGTCCCTCGATGTAACAATCGGCGAAGAAGTGACGCCCCCGATTCAGCAAAATCGTGTCCTGCCAGCCGAGGAACCGGCAGCGACGGAACTCCACGCGATCCGCATCGACCCGCAGCGCCAGCGCCTGACCGACGGGTCCGGCCCCGTTGGCCAGCGTGAGGTTCTCCCACACCATCCCATCTCCGTCGATCTGAAGGGTCGGGGTTCGAAAGGTTCCGATCGGTTTGCCATCCGGACCGGGCAGGCCGGCATGCAGGTCAAACGTGATCCGCGTGGTCGCGGCATCCTCGCCGATCACCCGGAGGTTGCCCCGCTCCCGTTGCACATAGATCCGTTCCTTGTAGGTGCCGGCTTTGACGAAGATCACCCAGCGCGGACCGTGGGGATCCGTCGGCAACGGGGCCCGGCTGATCGCTTCCTGCAGCGAGGTAAACTGGCCGGAACCGTCGGCCGCCACCACGGCATCAGGCGCCACCCGAGCCAACACGGCAGTCACCTGGAGCCAGAGCCCAAGAACGAGCGACAGACTCACCCGCCCTCGCGTCATGGCTGGGGGTGCCGGGCCGACCAGCGCGGATAATCCTTCGCCAGCAGCGTGGCCGGCCAGTCGCCCAGGTAGGCGTATCCATTGCGGCGCTCCGCTTCGATCTCGTTCACGGAGTAACGGATGATCTTGTCGCGCCCCGTGTAGACCGGTCGGTTCGTTCCCAACTCGTAAAAGCGCGCCCAGATCAGCGGGGCGTTCGCATCGGCCACCGCACGCCGGTCCATTTTTCCTTCAGGCGTTCGGGTCGACTCCATCCGAAGACCGGTGATGGCCACAGACCGGAGCCAGGCGACACCCGCGTGCACCGCCGTGACCACTTCGGGTGACGGCCGTTCGATGCTCATGAGAAATCGCAATATGCCGACGGATTCGGATCCGGAAAGCGTGGGCGGCTCAAAATTGCGGGCCCAGGCGGGTTCGAACGTCGTTTCGTCATGCTGGGCGCACCACGCGGTGAGCTTGCCCTCCTGTTTGACCTGCGTGCGCAGGATGCAGGCGATTCCTTTGGAGACGGCCGTGGCCGCCCGCGCCCTCACCTCCGCGGCGACAAACCCCATTGGCTTCCTCCCCTGCGCAACGGCGTCGAGCAGGAGCATGACATTGATCATCGCATTGTCGTTGTACGTAATGTGGGTGTAGTAGCCCTTGATCAGGGGGAAGTACTGCGGCCACCCACCGCTTTCGTACTGGGCGCGCAGCAGATACTCGATGCCGCGATCGAACGCCCGACGCGCCTCGGCATCGTTGGTCGCCTGAATGAAACGAGCCAGAAACTGCAGCTGGGTCGTGGTCCCACCATTGTCGATGGTCGAAGCCCGGTGATCAAACCGCCTGTCGGACAAGAAGGCCGCGGAGGGCGGCTGAGTCATGTCGGTGTTCTTCGGCCAGGCCCCCTGCTCCGTCTGGTAGGCCAGCACGCTGGTCGCAATCGCGCGCGCCTCGGCCCCGGCGTACCAGTTGTCCGGCTGGCGATTCACCTCGTTCCACCGCACTGCGGCGGCGGCCACGGAAGCGACCAGCGCCCATCCGAGAACCAGCCATTTCGCGCGCGCCCTCATGGCTCAGGAGACCGCTTTCAGCTCCACCATCTCAAACTTCGGCGCCAGCAGATGCTGGAGCACAAACGCCAGCAAGTAGGCGCCGGCACAGATGCCAAAGAGGACTGCGTATCCACCCGAGATGTTGTCCACGGCCTTGAACCGGTCGAGCAATTGTCCCGCGAGGATCGGAAAGGCAAAACCCAGGCCCGATCCGGCCATGCCGCCCAGCCCGACCACCGAGGCGACCGCCCGCTTCGGGAACATGTCCGAAGCCGTGGTGAACAGGTTCGCCGACCAGGCCTGGTGCGCGGCGCAGGCCAGGCCGATGAGCAGCACGGCGGTCCAGTCGCCGACATTCTTGACCATGATGATGGGCAGCACGCCGCAGGCGAAGACGAACATGCCGGTCTTGCGGGCGCGGGTGACACTCCAGCCCCGCTTGACCAGCGCCCCGACGACATAGCCGGCGAAAATGCTCAGCACCGTGGCGATGCCGTAGATGGTCGCCAGCTTGTAGCCGCTCGCCTTGATGTCGAGATGCCGCGTCTGTTTGAAGAAGTCGGGCAGCCAGGTGAGGAAGAACCACCAGACGGGATCGGTCAGCGCCTTGGCGACCACGAACGCCCAGGTCTGCCGGTAGCCGAGCAGGCTCAGCCAGGAGATCTTCTCGCCATCGCGACTGGTATCATCCTGGTCGCTACGAATGTGCTCCAGCTCCGCCGCATTGGTCGCCTTGATCTTCTCGGGCACATTGTAGAAGGGGCCCCAGAGGAAGAGCCAGAGGAAGCCGGCGATGCCGGCGAGGATGAAGGCCCAGTGCCACCCGAGCGCGAGGGCGATCGGCGGCACCATGAGCGGCGCCACGATCGCACCGACGTTGGTGCCGGAGTTGAAGATGGCGGTTGCAGTGGCGCGCTCGCGCTTCGGGAACCAGAGCGCGACGGCCTTGATGGCGGAGGGAAAGTTGCCGCCCTCACCGAGGCCGAGCGCAACGCGGGCGATGTAGAAACCGGAGATCGTGTTGACCAATGCGTGCCCGATCGCCGCCACACTCCAGGCGGCGATGGAAACCGCGTACCCAATCTTGGTGCCGTAGCGATCGACGACCCAGCCGAAGATCAGGAGGCTGAGGGCGTAGGCGAGCTGGAAGAACGCATTGGTCAGACCAAACTGCTCGTTCGTCCAGTGCAGCTGCTCGTCGAGGATCGGCTTGATCAGCGCCAGGATCTGCCGGTCGATGTAGTTGATCGTCGTGGCAAAGAACAGGAGGGCGCAGACAATCCAGCGATAGTTGGTCGACGGGACGGCGGAATCACGGGCTGGTTGGCTCATGGGGGGTTGGGGGTGGGTCGGACTACTACTTGGTGGCCGGAACCGAATTCAGGCTTTTCACGGCCTTGGCCGGCAGGATGGTGACATTCTGGAGCGTGATCGTACCCGCGTGCTGCACAACCTCCGTCTCCGTCACACCGTTAAACGTTGAATTGCTGATGCGGATGCCCTCGATCACGGCCCCGGGGAAACCGCGGATGTACAGGACGCGGGGGCTGGCCGAACTGGTGATGCCCTCCATCTGCACATTGCGAACGATGGGCATGAAGTCCCCCTTGGCCCCCTCCTCGTAAAGCAGATCAATGGTCAGCACCGCCTCGGTCACCCGGCCGATCTTCACGTTGCGCATGAAGACGTTCTCCAGCACGCCGCCGCGAACGGCATTGTTCTTGAAGCGGAGGCCGCGATCCAGGTTCGGGCTGTCCATTTCGCAGTTCTCGACAAAGACATTGCGGATGCCTCCGGTGCACTCGCTGCCGAGCACCACGCCACCATGGCCGTCCTTCATCACGCAATTGCGGATGACCACGTTCTCGGTCGGCTTGTTCACCCGACGCCCGTCACCATTGCGGCCGGACTTGATCGCAATGCAGTCATCGCCCGTGTCGAACACACAGTCCTCGATCAGCACGTTGGTGCACGACTCGGGGTCGCAGCCATCGTTGTTCGGGCCGTGGGTGTTGATCTTGAGGCCGCGCACCGTGACGTTGTCGCAAAGAACCGGATTCACCTCCCACATGGGTGAGCGCAGCAGGGTCAATCCCTCGATCAGCACATTGCGGCAGCGATAAGGTTGAATGAAGTTGGGCCGGAGGAAGTGTCCCGGACCAAACACGCGCTGTGCCACGGGGACATTGCCCTCGCCCATGCTGATCAACTGGTCGCGATCCGCCTTCTGTTTGCGCACGGGGTCTTTCCGACTGTTCCAGGACCACCAGGTCTCTTCGGTGGAGCCGCCGTCGAGGGTGCCTTTGCCGGTGACGGCGATGTTCTCCTGCTCAAACGCGTAGATGAACGCGGAGTAGTTCATGCACTCGACGCCCTCCCATCGGGTGAACACCACCGGGTACTGCGCGAGATCGAAGGTGAAGGTCAGGGTGGCTCCCTCGCTGACATGCAAGTTGACGTTGCTCTTGAGATGAATCGCTCCCGTCAACCACTGGCCGGCCGGCACGACCACGCGGCCACCGCCAGCGCGATGGCAGGCGGCGATGGCGTCACGAATTGCCGCGGTGACATCCGCGCCGGGGCGTGCACCAAAGTCGGTGATCGGAAAATCGCGGTCAGGAAAGGTGGGAGCCACGATGCCCGCCAGTACGCGCTCGTAGTCGGCCCACCCGCGGATTGCGGCCTTGACGGGTGCCTGCGTCACCAGCTGCTGCATCTCAATCCCGGCGAGGATGAACGGACCCACGCCTTTGAGATCGTTGTCGATGATGGGTTCGGTGACGTAGTAGTCGAACGAGCCATCTCGGGTGCGTCCCTTCGAATTGGTGTACCCCAGACCTGCAACCTCACAGCAACGGGTCAGGCTGACGCTGGCATCGGGATCCGTTCGGATGAAATCGCGAATGATGCCCTCATACCCCTTGATCACGGCGGGAAGGTATTTGTCCCGGGGCAGGTAACCCCGGTTGATTCCCTTCGCCAGGGCATAGACAAACATGCTGCTCGCGGTCGACTCGAGGTAGTTGCCGGCCCGCTCACCCTGGTCCATGACCTGCCACCAGAGCCCGGTTTTCGGATCCTGCCAGCGCACGATTCCGTCCGCGACCCGACGCAACACCTCGTTCAGGTGGTCAACTTCGGCATGAGTCGGAGAAAAGAAATCGAGTGAATCCACCAGCGCCATGGCGTACCAGCCCAGGGCGCGCCCCCAGACATGCGGTGACTGACCGGTCTGCTTGTTCGCCCACGGTTGAGCCCGTTTGGAGTCCCACGCGTGAAAGTAGAGCCCGGTCTTGGCATCAAAGCCCACCTTGTCCATCAGCAACAGCTGCTTCGCAGCCTCGTCGAACGCACCCGGCTCCTCGAACACCTTGCCATAGTGCGCGAGGAACGGCGAGGCCATGAACAGACCGTCGAGCCACATCTGCTCCGGGTAGCGAAGCTTGTGCCAGAAACCACCCTCGCTGGTGCGCGGATGGGTCTTGAGCTGGCCCCGGAGCGTCTCGATCGCGGTGCGCGACGCCGCCTCGTGCCGCCCCTGCTCCCACCGCAGGAGAAGCACCTTCCCCGGAGGGATCATGTCGAGGTTGTAGTCCTCCAGCTTGTACGTGCGGATCTTGCCGTCCGGAGCGATGAACGATTCGACCGTGCGCGCGCCAAAGTCAGCATAGGCCGGGTTCTTGGTCCGCTCCGACAGCTTGAGCAGTGAAAGTCCGAACAGGCTGGTGGTGTAGTCCCAGCGGGCGCGCGAGCCCTCGGCGTAAAACAACCGGTCCCCGCGGCGGGCCATGTCCGATTTCGCCAGCCGTTCGGACCATTCCAGGGGCGAGGCACCCTGGAACGTGGAGGGAATTTCCTGGGCGGCGGCCAGATGCGCCGACACACCGACGATGAACAGGGCGGCCAGCCGGCGGGAACGATGACACAAAAAAGCGCGGGAACGGTGCATGGCGGTGCTCGGTTAGGGAACAGGGGTCACCGCCACTTTGACCGGGGCGCGCAGCCGGGCGATTTCGGCGGCGACATAGGTGTTCCACTTGGCGGCAGAGGTGAACTCGCTGCCCAGGCTCCAGCCGGCGCCCAACGCATAGCGGACCGGCACACCCGACGCGACACGCACCAGCGCCAGCTGGTTGAGGTCATCCTCGACAAACTCCTGGAATGGGCCCGACTCCAGCGCCACCGCCGTGCCCAGTTCGCCTTCCGTCGCCTTCGGGTACTTCTCCCACTGGGTCAGCCATCCCCCGGCGTTGCGGTCGACGGCGGCGGGGACGTCCTTGTGTTTGCCGAGTCCCAGTCCAACCACCAGGCCAGGAGCGCCCTCAAAGGTGAAGGTACTCTCCACCCGGTGCAGATTGTGGCCGGCATCGAGGGTGAACCGCTTCACCTCTGTGACCTTGACGCCATTGGCGGCCTCCCAGGGGGCGTAGCCCAGTTCGAAAATCGTGCGCACCGGACCGTTGGCGACGACTTTCCACGTCTTCCAGTTGTGGGAGACATGCAGTTTGGCGCCATCCCAAACCCCGGTGCCACCGCAACCGCGGCCCGTGCCAACGGAGTAGAAATCAAGTCCCTCGCCGTTCTCGATGTGGTAGTTGTCATGACCACGCAGGTACCAGCGGTCGATGACCGGATAGGCCACTCGTTTTGTCCAGACGTCGATGCCACTGCTGATCATGCGCGACTTGCCGGCGGCCGGCGTGTCGAGCCCCGGGCCGTACATCCGGTGGGCCAGCCGGTCGTTCTCAAAGGCAAAGTCGTCGAGCCGCTCCGGCACGTAGCGCGCAAACGTCTTTGTCGCCACCGGTGGCACGGGGATCGAGGAGCGTTCGATTGTGAAGGTCGCGGACTTTTCGCCGGCGGCGAACGTGTACTGGAAAAGAACGTCGTCGTAGCGCCCGGTTTTGTCCTCGGGCTGGAAATTGGTGAACTGGTAGGTCAGGACGCGACCCTGCGCATCCTTCACCACCAGCTTGTCCGGAGCGGCGTCCGGCAGGTGTTTGCGCACCTCGGACCAGGGAACCACCAGGGTTTCGGCGGGACGGGCCGCATCCAGGGAATGGCTCGCGACAACCGACAATTTGGAGGCGCCACGCGCCACCGAAACAGCCGCCAAGGCTGCGAGCAGGAATGCCAGGGACGTTTTCATAGAGAAAGACAGGGGGGATGGGGCAGGAACCTAACCGCCTAGCAGAGGCCGGAGAATAATCACGGATGGAACCGGATCAACACGGATACCGAGGACAAAGGCGCGGAAGATGACGCGACGCGTGCGTGGCCCCTGGCCAACCCGCCCGAATCCGTGTCCATCCGTGTCCATCCGTGGTTGATTCCCGGTTTGCCGGCGCTCACCGCGCCAGCCAGCCTCCGTCGACGGCGAGCGTGAAACCGTGCAGGTAGTCGGACGCCTTTGATGCGAGAAAAACCACCGCGCCCTTGAGATCGTCGGGCGTGCCCCAGCGTCCCGCCGGGATGCGATCGAGGATGGCCCGGCTGCGGGCCGGATCGGCTCGCAGCTGTTCCGTGTTGTCGGTCGCCATGTAGCCGGGGGCGATGGCATTGACGTTGATGCCGCGCCCGGCGAGCTCGTTCGCCATGAGTTTGGTCAAACCGTGGAGTGCGTGTTTCGCTGCGGTGTAGGAAGCGACGCGCACGCCGCCCTGGAACGAGAGCAGTGAAGCCACCTGGATGATCTTGCCCGGGGACTCCTGGGAAACGAGGTGCCGGGCGAACTGCTGGCTCAATCGGAAAGCGCCATTGAGATTCACATCCATGACCTCGCGCCAGTCCTGTTCGCTGAAGTTGAGGAAGTCAGCCCGCCGGATAATGCCGGCGTTGTTGACCAGGATATCCGCGCGACCGAGTCCAGTCACCGTCTCCTCGACAATTTTTTGGGCCACATCCGGGGCACCCACGTCGAAAGGCAGCACCAGCGCCCGGCGACCGCCGGCCTTGATCCGTGCCGCCACTTCGTCCGTGCGGCTGCGCGCCACCAGGGCGACATCCGCGCCGGCTTCCGCCAGCGCCTCGGCCATCGCAGCGCCCAGGCCCTTGGAAGCACCCGTGACGATGGCCACTTTTCCGTCGAGTTTGAATTGGTCGAGAATGCTGGGCATGGGAGAAGAGGGGGCTTGGGAGAGAAAAGGTAGATCCGACGGATCCGTCGGATCTTCACCCGCCACCTCAGCGCAACAAGGTCAGCGGAGCCGGATCCATGTCGGCGAAGGCCTGGTTCTCCCCGCCCATGCCCCAGACAAAGCTGTAGTGGGCGGAGCCGACACCGCAATGGATCGACCAGGGCGGCGACACCACCGCCTCGCCCTCCCGTACCACCAGGTGCCGCGTTTCCTGCGGCTGTCCCATGAAGTGAAACACCACCTGGGCCGGCTGCAGATTGAAATAGAGATAGACTTCGGACCGGCGCAGGTGGGTGTGCGGCGGCATGGTGTTCCAGACGCTGCCTACTTTCAGGGTGGTGACGCCCATGACCAGCTGGCAGCTGGGGATGCCATCCGCATGGATGAACTTGTAGATCGTGCGGGCGTTCGCCTGCGCGGGATCTCCCAGATCGACGCCCTTGACGTCCTGAAAGGCGAGCCGCCGCGTCGGATAGGCGACGTGCGCCGGATAACTCAGCAGATAGAACCGCGCCGGTTGGGCGGCCTGATTGGAGCTAAAGGCCACCTGACGCGCACCGCGCCCCACATACAGACAGTCCACGGGTCCAAGCGCATGAACCTCGCCGTCCACCCGCACGGTGCCCGCTCCACCCAGATTGATGATACCGAGCTCGCGCCGCTCATTGAAGGTTGCGGCCGCCAGCTGCTTGGGCACCGGCAGAACGAGCTCAGTCTGGGTCGGCATCGCGCCACCCAGCAGCGTGCGATCCGTTTCCCAGTATTTCAGAACGACCGCTCCCGCGGTGAAGAGCGACTCCGCCAGAGCTGCCTGGCGAAGTTCGGAAGGAGCCATCCGGGCATAGCCTCGGATGTCGAGCGCGGGTATCAATTCCATGGTGAAGGTGGACCGTGACTGAGAACAAACGAATGTCAGAGGAGGGACCCAACCGCTCAGGCGTCGTAACTCGAAGGCGCCGGCCCTTGCCCGGGGAAGCCCACTGCACTTCCCCGGGGACTTGGATTCAGGCTAAAGTCCGGATTTTGACGATTGATTTGACGCCCGGCGGGCTGCCTAGAAACGGCCTTTGACTCCGAGGCTATAGTTCACCCCAAACTCTTCATGGCGGAATCCGGCCGCGTAAGCGGCGGACGCGGCGCTGAAGCGCTGGATGACCTGCTCCTTGTTGAGGATATTGCGGGCGCCGGCGAAGATGTTGAACCGCTTCGACAGCTTGTACTCTGCACTCAGGTCGATGTTGTAACGGGGTTCATAGTACTCGAAGAAACCCGTCGTCGTGCCGTACTGCGCGCCGGTCTGGGAGGCCGGGGCGGTGATGGAGGTGCCCTTCTGGCGCCCGCGGTAGTTGAAATTCACATTCAACACGATCGGGCTGCGGTTGTAGCTGATGCTGAAATTGCCCGTCTTGGAGATGAAGCCGCGGAAGTCCGGGGTGTTGTCACCGGAGAGATGGATCATCGTTCCATTGGACTTGATCGTCAGGTATTTGCCGAATCCTGGCAGGAACGTGAGCGGCTGCACCAGGTTGAACTCGGCACCGCTGATGGACGCGTCGCCGCCATTGACCAAGGTGGAGACGGTCCAGCCCACGTAGCGGCTCTCCAGACCGAGCTCGGAGGCGAGTGCGGCATCAAGGGTGCCACCGCGACTGGTCCAGAAATCCGTCAGCTTCTTCTCAAAGGCGCCGACCGAGAAAAGTCCGCCCTTGGCGAAGTAATACTCGAGCGACAGGTCGAAGTTATCCGCCGTCCAGGGCTGGAGCGCGGTGTTGCGGATGGTGATGGAGCCGGGAGCATCCGGATTGGTGTCATCCTCGTTGATGTCGGCATTCGGGATGATGTTGGCATAATCGGGACGACCGATGGTCTTGGCGTAGGCAAAACGAGCGAGGAAGTTGTCCGTGAAGTTGTAGGTCAGGTGCAGGCTGGGATAGAAACCGTCGTACTCACGGTCGGCCTTGTACCCACGTTCGACGCGGATGAGCTTCAGCTCCTGCAACGAGCCGGCGGTGCCGGCGTCGGCCCGGCGGACGCGCTGGATCCCGGCCGCAACGGGGTCGCCGTCCACATAGGAGCCGTTGGCATTGCGCTGGAAAACTGCATCCGGATTGGACAGTGCGCCCTCACCCTTGTCCTGGGTCTTCTCGAACCGGACGCCGGTGACAAAGCGCAGTTTGCTGTCCAGCAGCTTGCCGTCGAACTGGATGTAGGCGGAGCTGATGCGCTCGGTGATCTTCTCCGAGTTGTTGATACGATTGGTCTCCGCCTCGACGCCGTCCTGATTCGTGCCCGTGCCGAGACGGAACTGCTGCGGGCTGGTCCGGTAGAGATCCGCCAGCTTGTAGGCATCAACCCATTGGATCGGGGGCGAACCAAAGCCGGGATTCGAACCGGAGTAGGAACTGTCGAGGAAGGGCGCGGCGAGGTTGTCCGCATCAGCCGCGATGCCGTTGGCGCCGAGGTAGGTGTAGGTCTCGGAGTAGCGGCGGTTGTCACGACCTTCTTCGCGGACATTGAGACCGACCTTGACAGAGATCGGCACTGACCACTTGTCAAAGTGACGCAGGGCATCGACATAGGCGCTCTGCACGGTCGCCTTGCCGTCGACCGGATCGTTCGTCGCGGTCGTGAGGCGGTAGTTGGCCAAGTTGTACGGATCCACCACCGCACCGGCGGCGTCGCGCGCCACCCAGGTCAGCGAGGGGAAGTCGATGTTGTCTGCCCGGACGACGGAAACCCCCTGCAGCTGGGTGCCGATGTTGGCGAAATGACCGCGGGCCAGCGCGCGGTACCACGTCTTGGATACCACCGTATTGGCACCGGCGTCGACGTTCCAGTCACCGTTGTTCCAGTTGTACCGGAGGTTGGCGGCGGCGGTGTTGCCGAGCTTGTCGCGGAAGGAGCTTCCCTGGGTGACCGTGGCGCGGCCGGTGGCGCTCTGCACAAAGGTCGGGCCCCAGAGCAAAGCGGTGCCGGTGGCCGGGGTGGGCACGGCATTGGTGCCCATATTGAAGTTCAGGTTCCGGTTGCCGAAGAAGGTCTTGTAGTAGTTGTTCTGAACCGCAACCGACAGCGTCTGGCGATCGGTGACCTTCCAGTCGGCCTTGATGCCGATGGAGGCGCGATTGGTGGTCTTGGGACCGTCCTGCAGCTGCCACTGTTGGAGGTAGGGATTGGCCGGGGTGGCTCCCGCTTGCGCGTAGTTCCAGGTGGGCTGCCAGCGATGCTGCTCGACGTGCTGGTTCGAGGACAGGCCAGTGATGACGAGGCCGAAGCGATCATTGACCGGCAGGGTGTAGTCGAAATCGAAATTCGGCAGGACCTTGTAGGTCTTCTCATTGCCAGGCCCCGGGGTCTTGCTGAACACCTTGGTGTTCTCGCTGTTCATGTTCAGGTAGGCCCGGTAGTTGAATTGAGCCCCTTTTCGCTCGAAGGCGTTCTTCGAGATGAAGTTGATGCTGCCACCGAGGGAGTCCGCCGGGGTGTCAGGTGTCGGCACCTTCGTCACTTCCGTCCGGGACGTGTTGTTGATCGAGACCTGCTCAAACTCAAAAATACGATTGTTCGAACCCGACGCGGAACTGGTCAGGCGCATGCCGTCCCAGGACACATTGGTGAAGTTGGAGGCAAAGCCGCGCACCGAGACGGTGCGTACGTCGGCCGCGACGTAGTCGACGGACAGACCGGGCAGGTACTTGAGGAACTCGCCCGGATTTCCTTCGCTGATATCACCGAAGGCGTCGGCCGCCACCACCACCTTGACGTTCGGGGCATAGCGCTGCTCGTTCGTCGCCAGCGCGTTGCCTTCGTACTCGCGGTTGCTCTGGACCACGAATTCGCTGAGGGTGATCGTCTTGTCGTCACCATAGCGATCCTTGCTGGTCAGATCGAAATTCTGCTGCACGGTGCCGCCGGCGGTGACGGTGACCGGGACGGCTTCGGCGTCGAGACCCGTGTAATTGACCCGCACCCGCACTTCGCCCGCCGGCACATCGGTGAAGCGGTATTCACCGAATTCGTTGGTGAACGTCTCGCGACTGGTGCCCTCGAGCACCACGCGCGCCCGATTCAAATAGCGGTCATTTCCCACATTGCGCACACGACCCTCGATCGTGCCGCCACCGGCCTGGGCCAGCAGGGCCGCGGGGGAGACCAGCATCGCAGTGAGAACCAACAAGCTGACAACTCGCGCGAAGAAATGCGCAGTTGAGACAATCGACACGGGGGACAGACGGCAGGGCCGCTGCCGCGACGCACGGGCGGTAGTATCCATGGGTTTGGGGGTGGTTAAAAAATCGAGGGGAGGGACGCGTAAGGGGGCGCGGCGCCGTCGTTCACTAATGAACGATACATTCACCCATAAACTGAGCACCCATGAGTGCAATTCAAATCGTCCGCCGGTTCGAATTGGTTTTCTTCCTCACTGACGGAGATGAATTTCGAACAACCGGTGCGACTCAACCGGCGCTCCAATGTTATTGCCTTGCGCGTTTGCGCAAGGGCCAACCCAACATTTGAAATGAAAATTTCACCTATGAACTTGGATTGACCGCAACAATCCCCTTGGATGGCGCCACTTCGCCGATGTCCGCTTCCAGGTCCTCCCAGCCCAACCCCGAGCGTTATGTCATTCCGAACCTGCGCAATGCCTGTCGGATTCTCAAGCTGCTCGGGCGTCAGCGCAAGGGCATGAAAGCGGCCGATCTGGCCCGGGATCTGAAGATACCAGTCACGACCACGCTGCGCATCATGTCGACGCTCTGCCTGGAGGGTCTGGCGCGAAAGATCGACGGGCGCTTTGAGCTCGGCCCCGTCTTGATCCAGCTCGGCGATGCCGCCCTGGCGGGCACCGAGGTGCGCGACCTCGCGCAGCCGCTGCTCCAGCGCCTCACGGAACTGACGGATGAGACGTCCCACCTCGCGATTCCCTGCGACGACCGGGCCCTGATTGTCGCCGTCCAGGACAGTCCCCACCCGCTCCGCGCCGCCTCGCGTCCCGGTTTTCTCGCCGACCTGCACTGCTCTGCCACCGGCAAGATCTTCCTCGCCTACCTCCATCGCGACCGGCTTTCCGAAATCATTTCTGAAAACGTGCCGGTGCAGCGGACACCGGGTACGCTGACGACGCCCGCCGCGATCAAGAAGGAAGTCGACTTGACCCGTAAGCGGGGCTTCAGCCTCGACAACGAGGAGTTTCATCTGGGCGTCCGTTGTCTGGCCACACCCGTGTTTGCCTCGGATGGCACCGTGGTGGCGGCGATGGGAATCACCGCCGCCACCCTTCGGTTCACCAAAGAACGGATACCCGAGATGGCCGCCAAGGTGAATGCGATTGCGCAGGAACTGTCGCGCCTGCTCGGACACTCCGGCGCTTGAGCGAGCCGGCCCGTGGATATCCCGGCGCTTCAGGCGCCGCAGCCGCGTGGGCTTTCCGCCGGAGGTAGTCCCTTCGACGCGCATGCGCGTCAACCTAGAGGTTCGCAGACGTACCCGGTTGACTAGATTTGGGCTGGAATGGAGGGCGTCGCTCCGACGACGCCGGGGGACGGTCCACGAACCGCCACGTCCGACCGTTTTGAAATCCGCGACGCGCAACCGGCGTCGCTCCCGTGGACGCGCATGCGCGACTGCGCGACCGCGAGCGGACGTCCCTTCTCCGAGTCGTCAGCGCGACACCACGCCGCCCCCGGAGCGCAAAACAGCCCGGAGCCACCACAGCTCCGGGCTGTACAACGTTCCATCCGACCGGAACGAACCCCTAAACCCCAGCCCGCCGCCCCCGCGTAAACTGTAAAGCCAACGCGGGACAACGGACTGTTTCCACGGGAGTCACCCCGCAAAAGTCAAAGGGCGCATCCAGACCGAGGCCAGCGGAGCACACACAGAAAGGGTTGGGGGGTAACGTTTCGATCGCCCACTATTCACTAATGAACGACAATTTCACCGTTGGTCGGCAGGTCCCGCTTGGCAACCAAAAAATCAACGCCCCGCTCGTCCCCGCTCCGCGCACCGGTCCCGAAGCATCCGCAGCCTCACCAAAGTAGCTGCGGCTTTAGCCGCACTCTGCTTCCTCCTCCCTTCGCGTCCCAGCATTTCCCTTTCCCGATCGCCACGCTCCTGACTCCGTCCCCGAACCCGAATGCGGCCAAAGCCGCAGCCACTTTCTTCTCCCCTCCACCCTGCATCGACCCTCCCCGTTGGAGCGGGCCTCGCCGAGGCCGGGGGGACTTCGCCCCCGCGCCTCCTCTTCACGCCGCGCCCCTTCCCCGCCGGCTCGGCGACCCCGCCTCCACCCTCCCACGCTCCGTTGGAGCTGGCCTCGCCGAGGCCGGGGATTTCGCCCCCGCGCGCCCGCGGGATGCGCGCCCCACCGCAGGCCCGGGCTCAGAGCCCGGGCCGCGGCAGTGCACGACGTTCGAGGTCACGCAGGGAGGCCAGCCGCGTCAGGGCCGGCGTCTCCTCCAGAGCGAGCAGGAAATCCCAGGCGGCGAGGACGCGACGGAAGAACAGCGCCCGCTGCAATGCCTCCTTGCGGGCGGCCCGCGGTGTTCCGGAGAAACCAGGGCCGGTTGGAGCGCCCGACCGGACGGGACCGCCCCACTTTTCCGCCGCCTCGCGCACCGCCGCGCTCTCCGAGCCACGGGCCCAGTCGAGGATCGTGGTGCGCCGGGCGGCCTCCCAGCGGGCCATCTCGACCGCCTTCTTCGCATCGGTCTGCGACGGTATGGCGTATCCGGATTTCCAAAACAATTCGTTGCGGACGGCGTCACGGTTGCCCGGCGTGAGTTCGCGACGCGGCGACATCTCCTCCAGCGCGATCAAATGCAGTTCAAACTCCCGCGCCGCCTCGCCCAGTCCGGGCACTCCACCCGACTGCACCGCGGCCTTCCAGACCGGCCGGATGACATCGGTCCACTGGCGGCGCACCTCGGGGTTCATTGCGCGCCGCTGGCGTCCCTGGGCATTGCCCGCCACCGGCCCGATGGCCGCCTCAAGCTGCGCCCGGGTGCCCGTCCGCAGGAGGCTTTCGCTCAGCGGATTCTGCTCCACGAGGGCTTCGAGGTACCGGGCATACACCCGCTTTTGTTCCAGAAACGCCGCTTCGGTCGCCGTCGGCTGCTCGCCGTCCACGATCTGCGCATAACGGGCCACCCGGGCCTGGACCGCCGGGGTCAGGCCTTCGGCGGAAGCGAGCTGGGTTTCAATCAGGGTGGCGTAGGCCGCGAGGTAGGCCTCGGCGGTGCTGTGGGGTTTGTCGATCGTCCGGTTGACCACCATCGCCGCATCGAACGCCTCGGCAAAACTCGCCAGTCCCGGCCCTTTGCGGGCACCCGACATCAGATCCTGTCCCAGCAACGCTTCCGGTATGAAGCGTTCCGATCCGGCCCACCGGTCCGGATCAGGATCCGGCGCGCATCCCGCGGCCAGGGAATCCTCGGTGGTGGCGGTAAAGCCCGCCACGCGGGCCACCGCGGGTTCCGAGGACCAATCCGCCGCCTCGATTGGCACAAAGCCCGCAAACCAGGACGGATTCGGCGCCACCGTCCTCGGCTGGCCGAGAAAATGAAACCCACCGGAGTGACAACAGGTGAAACAGAACACCACCCTGCCCTGGCCGAGTCCCGCCTCCAGGGCCGCGCGCAATTCCGTCACTCCCAGAACCTGCGATTGATTCGTCTTCCAGCTCCTTCCCGCCTCCCCGCTCTTTTCCATCTGCCAGAGGGTGACGACGCTCTCGCGCGGTTCGGCGCGACTCAGCTCCCCATGGTCCCCGACAAAGAGAAACAGAGTCCCGCCCTTGGCCACCCGGGGCAGGACCTCCTCGCGCAGGGCCTTCAGGATTTCCTCGCGGGTCGCCGCCCGGTTTCCCACCAACGGCCCGGGGAGCCATGATTCGACGAGCATTCCGCCCTCCTTGTTCTGCTTCCGCGTATCCGAAAACACCGCCGGAGCATCCGGACGGTTGCCCGCGCCAAAAAACGTCCAGATCGCGTCCGCCGGATACCGTCCCCGCAGCCAGTCGTTTAGCGCCCGGGCCTGCAGGTACTGCGAATAGTTGTTGGACAACGGGGTGCCTCCTCCCGAAAGCACGACAAACGCATCATGCTCGCCCCGCGGCCCTGCCGGCTGCACCTGGACCGGGCCAGCCGTGGATCCCGCGGGAACGGCCGCGCCGGGACCGGGACTCGTGCACGAGGCCAGCCAAACCGCCAGGCTCAGCAAGAGAACCCCACCCAAACCACGACGTAAGCGTCTGCTTAAAATAAACATAAGGAGTGTTCCAACGGTATGTGCTGGCGGTCGACACAGGCCAGACCGCGGCCCATTCCTCCCCCCTTCCCCACCGTAGCAGAGGCACCCACCGTCGACAATGGACCATCCGACCTATTCCAACCGAACAGGGCCTGCCCGGCAGGGTTCGCCGAGCCCGCGGCGGTGCACCGCATCGCCCTGTAGGTCCGCCTCCGATGTAGCGGAACGGGGAACCCGTTTCGTGCCCGGTTGCAAGGCGCGCGGTATGATCCGCACAGATAGGTAACAGTCTATCCGGACTGATGGGTGACACTTTCGGGCAACTGTGCCCTGGAAAAATGTAACCCAAATGGATGAAAAAGTGCGGTTTGTGAGATTGGTGCAGGCGGATCGAGATGGGCCGACGGGGTCAGCCCCGAATGGCGCAAGGTAAACGCGCAAAATCCATAGGAACAGGAGGTTACGCATCAACTACTTCCAGATACGAAGCCGTATCTTTGAGGAGAAATGTACTCCCTAGAGGTGACATCGAAAAGCCTATGTGCGCGGGACAAGCTGCTCCCTTGTGGCTTATCTTAGCGCCATTCGGGGCTGACCCCGTGAGTCGAACTCCTTCTGGATTCGTGTTCATTCACGTCTATTCGTGGTCTCCCATCTGAGTGGTCGCTTAGGGCTACTTGCGCTGTGCAGGAAGATTTCGGGCGAACCAGCTGCGAAAGTGCGCCCGCTATCCAATCGCACAAAACCACCGTGACATGCGCCGCTTCCAGCCTCGAAGCTCGCGACCGCCGCCAGTCCCAGCAGGAAGGAACCCCACCCGGGACGCCTGATTGTGCTCA
Organism: Opitutaceae bacterium; assembly: GCA_016794725.1. Classification (GTDB taxonomy): domain Bacteria; phylum Verrucomicrobiota; class Verrucomicrobiia; order Opitutales; family Opitutaceae; genus UBA6669. Next base: position 24,582 of record JAEUGZ010000072.1, read on the forward strand.
AGTGGGGGCACCGGCGGGTCGAGTCATTGCCAGCGAACCGATTTTAACTGATGCCTTCCGTCAGCCCCTCCTTTGCGAGCCTTGCGCCGTGCGCGGGAACTCGCGGACTCC
>JAEUGZ010000092.1 GCA_016794725.1 Opitutaceae bacterium
GACGACCCCGTGGTCGGTATCCTCTTGTTGCTCACGTTGACCCTGGGGGTGCCCTATTTTGTCCTCTCGGCCACCGGCCCGTTGTTGCAAACCTGGTTCAGTCTCGCACACCCCGGACGGTCACCATACCGTCTCTATGCCTTGTCGAACGCCGGTTCGCTGCTGGCCCTGATCACCTATCCGTTCTACTTTGAGTGGGCGTTCACGCGACAAACGCAATCGCTTCTCTGGTCGGGAGGACTGCTGGTGTTCGCACTTGTCTGCGGCTGGGCGGCCTGGTCGATCCGCTCGTTGGAGCCCGCCCTGGAACAAACTCGCGAGCCAGCGGGTGAAGGGGTGCAAGCGTCGCCCGCCGTCCCCTTTGCCGACCGACTCTTCTGGGTCGTTTTCCCTGCGATCGCCTCAATCCTCCTGCTGGCCACCACCAATCAGCTGAGCCAGGACATCGCCGTCATCCCGTTTCTCTGGGTGCTGCCGCTTTCGCTTTACCTGCTGACCTTCATTCTCTGTTTCGACCACCCGCGCTGGTACCGCCGCGGCCCGTTTGCTGCCCTGCTGGTGATCGGCACCGCCGTGGTGTGTCACCTGCTCTTCGTCGAATCGAACGCCCCGCTCTGGCTCCAGGTGAGCGGCTACGCCGGCACGCTGTTTGTCGGCTGCATGATTTGCCACGGCGAGCTCTACCGACTCAAGCCGCCGCCACGGCAATTGACCTCGTACTACCTGCTGATCTCGGCCGGTGGCGCCTTGGGTGGACTTCTGGTGGCGGTGGTCGCTCCGTCCCTCCTGGACCGAACGGCGGAGCTTCAGGCCGGACTCTGGCTGCTCAGTTATATGATCGGCATGGTGGCGCTCAAGGACCGCAGCCGCAGCCTCGCCCTGGGTGCAGGGGTGGGCGCCGCCGCCGTGATCCTGCTGGTTCCCATGTTCTACCTGTCGGCCACCAGCGATGTGCTGGAGTGGTGCTCGCGCTACTGGGACTCGGCGGTGGTCACCTACCGTCCGCACTGGAAACTCATCGGAATTGGTCTGGCCCTCGGCGCCCTCTGCCTGACCCGGCCCCAGGGCGCTCCCCGCGGTGGCTGGCGTCCGCGGATGGCCGGGCTTGTCATGCTGCTCTGCGTCGCACTCGGCATGGTGCTCATCGTGCAGCTGAATCGCTCCGCGCGGGCGGCCCTTGTCGCCACCCGCAATTTCTACGGCACCCTCAAGGTTTATGAGGACCTGTCGCACAACGAGAACGGCCACCACCTCAAGCTGGTGCACGGCGTCATCACCCACGGCATGCAGTTCCTCAACAAGGACCAGTCCGTCTGGCCCAGCAGCTACTACGGTGAGTCAAGCGGCGTCGGTCTCGCCATCAAGCACCTCCGCCGCAAGGCGGGCGAGCGGCACATCGGACTGGTCGGGCTTGGCACCGGAACCCTTGCGACCTACGGCCGGGCGGGTGATTCGCTGCGTATCTACGAAATCAATCCCGCCGTCGAACGGATCGCGCGAAGCTATTTCACCTACCTCGCGGACAGCGCCGCCACCGTGGAGGTGGTGCTGGGCGACGCACGTCTCTCCCTCGAGCAGGAGCGCGATCGCGGACAGCCCCAGGCGTTCGACCTGCTGGTGCTCGACGCGTTCAGCAGTGACGCCATTCCCATCCACCTGCTGACCCGCGAGTCCATGGAGCTCTACCTGCACCACCTGCGCACGCACGGCGTCATTGCCGTCCACATCTCCAACCGCTACCTCGACCTTCAACCGGTCGTGGAAAAACTGGCACAGCACTTCAAGCTCAAGGCGCTGACGATCGTAGAGGACGACTCCGACTCCTGGTGGGTCTACAACACCACCTGGATGCTGCTGGCCCGCGAGCATGAAGCCCTCGAGGTCGACGAACTCTACGACCACCTGCGCGCGCCAAGCCTGAAGACGGACAAGATCGACCTGTGGACCGACGACCACGCCGCGTTGTTTCCCATCCTGCGCTGAGCGCGTCCGCCCGGCGTTCCGGATACCTTTCCCGGATACGCCGGCGACGACCCGCGAGGGTGGAACCCTACGGGGCCGGAGGCCGCGCCTTCGCCGTCGCTTCGCCGCCACCCAGCAGACGACCCACCTCGCCCTCGAGGTAGATCGATTGCGAGGGGAAGGCAAAGGCCAGTCCGCGCGCCTCCACGCAGCGCATGAAAGCCAGGTTGATCGCCTGCCTGACCTGCATGTGCTTCTTGAAGTCGCCGTCCTTCGTCATGTAGACGACCCAGATGTCGAGGGAAGACGCGCTGAAGTCGCGGAAGTACACCATGACCGAGGTCGGATCGATCTCCTCCTGCGCCAGAATGATGGCCTTGAATTCGTCCACGATGGACTGAAGGTCTCCAGCCTTGCTCGAATAGGTCAGTCCGATGACCTGCTCAACGCGCCGTTGCGTGAATCGCGAGAGGTTCACCACCGACTCCGACGCCACCGCCTTGTTGGGAACAATGGTCAGCGACTTGTCGGCTCCCCGCAGTTTGGTGGAGCGCAATCCGATGTCCTCGACCATCCCTGAATTCCCGCCGATGCGGACGAATTCGCCGATCTTAAAGGGTTGGTCGACGGCAACGACCACCGAGCCAAATAGATTCGCCAACGTGTCCTGTGCCGCGAGCGCGAAGGCCAGACCACCGATTCCGAGACCGGCGAGGAACGCCTTCACATCCGCCCCCAGGCTTTGCGCGACCATCAGGACGCCAAAGATGACAAAGACCACCACGAGGGTCTTGCGGATCCAGGGCATGAACGCGGCGATCCCCAACTGGCGCTCGGTCGCAACCTCCTGCACGTGGACCAGTAGCGTATTGAAGGCCCGGAGCAGCAGCCAGAACAGCACCAGGGAAAATGCCATCGTACTGCCGTAGCGGACCACTTGGTCGCTGGCCGCGGACAGTTTCAGGACCTTGAGCGCAGCCAGCGCACCCACCAGCGCAATGAAGGCGCCGACCGGCGCTTCCAGGGCCGGGAAAAGCTTGTCGTCCAAAGTGGTGCGCGTCTTCGCCGCCAGTTTTCGGAAGAAGCCGAACAGGATGCGCGTGACCAACCGACGCAGCACGAAGGAGCCGACGAGGAAGAGCGCAGCGATGGCGTAGTGGGTCGCGGTGTTTCCACTGCTCCGGACGTCAAAAAGTTCGAGCACCGTGTCGACGAGGTGCTCGAGGAAATCGGCCGACTCCACGCGGGTGTACCCCCCGCTCACGGCGGCCGCTGCGGCGACCGAGGCATCCGGGACCGTCGGAGGCGTCGATTCAGGAGCGGGTTGCGCCTGCAGGACCACTGCCAGACCACCCAAGGCTACACCGCAGAGAAGAAGGAATCGTCGAATCATGGCAGAAATGGAACGACCGTTCAAACGACGCCCAGGCGTCCGAGTCAAACCTCGGAGTCAGCGAGGTGCGAAATCCAAAATTGACCAAAGTTCCCACTCGACGGACTTCTGAGCACTCGCCGCTTGCCCGCCCCTTGTCCCACCGCCCATCTTGCGTGTTGAATGATGCCTCTGGCAGCCGTGCTCACCGACCTTCCCCCCCTGCCCATTTGGGCCTGGGTGGCTTTCTTCGCCTTCATCTCCGCGATGCTCGCGCTCGATCTCGGGGTGTTCCACCGCGGATCCAACATCGTCAAGACCAAGGAGGCGCTCATCTGGTGCGGGGTCTGGTCGGCGCTGGCCTTCGCCTTTTGCGGATTGCTCAGCCTCTGGCGAGGAGGAGAAACCGCCCAGCAATTCCTTGCCGGTTATCTCATCGAGCTGTGCCTGAGTGTCGACAACGTCTTTGTCTTCATTCTCGTCTTCGCCTACTTCCGGGTTCCGGCCGAGTGGCAGCATCGGGTGCTGTTCTGGGGCATCATCGGCGCGGTGGTGATGCGGGCCATCTTCATTCTGGTCGGGGTCAGCGTGCTCGCCCGCTTCCACTGGGTCATCTACGTTTTTGGCGCATTCCTCGTCTACACCGGCATCAAGATGGCCTTCGCCGGAAGTGGTGAGAGCGAAGTGGACCCCGAAAAGAACCTCGCGGTCCGTCTCTTTCGCCGCCTGTTCCCAGTCAGTCCGACCATGGAAGGCGGCCGGTTCTTTACGCACATCGACGGGCGGCGCGTGGCGACGCCTCTCTTCCTCGTGCTGCTGGTGGTCGAGTCGACCGATCTGGTCTTCGCCCTCGACTCCCTGCCCGCCGTGCTCGCCATCACCCAGGATGGGTTTGTCGCACTGACTTCCAACATCTTCGCCATCCTGGGACTGCGATCCCTTTATTTTGCCCTGAGCGGGATCATGCAGCTCTTCCGGTTTCTCAAACTGGGTCTCTCCTTCATTCTGGTCTTCATCGGTGTAAAAATGCTGATCGAGTACTTCGAAATCCACATCGGCACCACCCTCTCGCTCAGCGTCATCGGCGGGGTGCTCACCACCTCGGTCCTCGCCAGCGTGCTGATCAAGGATCGAACCAAGGCCGGTTAGTCTCTCGGCGCGAGGAGTTGCCGGCGGGCAGGTGAGGCCACTCTCAAACAAGAAGCCGGCCCTCGCGGGCCGGCTTCAAGGCTGACTGGCACAAAGTCGGAGCGGCCGCTTACGCCACCGCGATCTTGCGAGGCTTGATCGCCTCGCTCTTCGGCAGCGACAGACGAAGCACGCCATCGCGCAACTCCGCACTGGTCTTGTCGACATCGATCGACTGGTCGTGGCGGAGCGAGAGCACAAACGTGGCCTCAGGCGTTTCCCGATAAAGTGAGGTCCACGTCTCGGGCTGCTTCCAGGAGCGACGGCCCACCACGGTGAGCACGCCGTTCTCGGCGTCGATTTCCAGACCCTCCTTGGTCACACCCGGGAGGTACACCGTGGCGCCATAGGCGTCATCGGTCTCCTTCAGGGTGTAGCTGGGACGGACGGTCGGGCCCAGGTCGCGGTCCGCCACGGCGGAGTTGCGGCGGGCGGGACTGGTGGTGTTGCGGTTGAACGAGGGAACGAGGGATTGAAGAAGATTCATGGCAGAAATGGGATTGGAGGGTGATGAGTGGATACGGAGTGAATCGCCGGCTCAGTTGACCTGAACGGAGATCTTGCGAGGCTTGGCCTCTTCCTTTTTGGGAAGCGTGACGGTGAGCACGCCGTTTTCGTAGTGAGCGGTGACCGCGTCGGTCTTGACCTCGTCGGACAGCGCGATCGAGCGGCTGAAGGAGACGCTCTCCTGGGCCTTGTCATCGCCCGTCTTGCGGGTGGCCTGGAGGGTCAGATAGCCGTCGATCACTTCGACTTGAATGGCCTCACGGTTTACGCCCGGCAGTTCGGCGCGGACATAGGTGTTGTCCTTGTCCTCATAGAGGTCGACCGGGAACGAACCATCAAAGGAGGTGGTCGGAACCTCGCCGAAGGCGGTTTCGAACAGACGGTCAATTTCGCTCTCAAGCCCGGACCACGGCGCACGCGAAAAGAGCGTGGAGGGTGCCAGACTGCGGTGGGAAGGATAGGTGTAGCGTACGAGTCTCATGATAGTGATCTCCTGGTAGGTTGATTGGGTTGGATGATTTCGGTTCGTGTTGAACTTGCCCCCTCTTCTGCACACCGAATGCCGGATTAAGCCTACCGCTTATCCTTTGATTAATAACACTTTAGTTTGGCTCAAAATGGAAATGGGAAGAAATTGCACAGTCTGATCTGTCCCACGTGGGAAAATCCGGCACTGCTCGTCAGTCCAGCGCAGAAATCCGTGTTCAATCGGTCCATTCCATGGTTGAACCTCCCCTTCCAACGCCATGACTTTCGACTTTGAAACGCATCCCGAGCGCCGCCGCACCGACTCCCAGAAGTGGCAGAAGTACGCCGGCAAGGACATCCTGCCGCTCTGGGTGGCGGACATGGACTTTGTTTCGCCCCCGGCGGTGATCGAGGCGCTGCATCGCCGGATCGACCACGGTATCTTCGGTTACGCGAGGCCGGTGGCGTCCCAAATTGAAGCGGTGGTGGAGATGCTCGCTACGCGCCATGGCTGGGTGATCGATCCGAGCTGGCTGGTCTGGCTGCCGGGTCTGGTGGTCGGACTGAATGTCACCGCTCTGGCCTGCTCCGGTCCGGGGGACGAGATCCTCTGTCTGACGCCGGTGTATCCCCCTTTCATGACGGCCCCGCGAAATGCGGGGCGTGTGCCGGTGCCGGTCCCACTGGTCCTTGATCGGGCTGGGCGGCGCTGGGAGATCGATTGGGACGCCCTGGAAAAGGCGGTGACTCCGCGCACCAAGGCGTTCTTCCTCTGCAATCCCCACAATCCGGTTTCGCGGGTGTTCACCCGGCAGGAGTTGGAGCGGATTGCCGAATTCTGTCTCCGCCATCGCCTCGCCCTTTGCTCCGACGAAATCCACTGCGACCTCATTCTCGATCCTGCGTTGCGGCACATTCCCACGGGTTCTTTGGGCAAGGAGATCCTCGAGCAGACCCTGACCCTGATTGCTCCAAGCAAAACCTACAACGTTCCCGGGCTGGGCTGCGCCCTCGCGGTGATTCCCAATCCCGCCCTCCGTGCCCGGTTTGTCCAGGCGACCGCCGGCATTGTGGCCGAGGTCAACATCCTCGGCTACGTCGCCTGCGAAGCCGCGTTCCGTCACGGCGAACCCTGGCGTCAGGCCCTTCTGGCCCGACTGCGGGCAAATCGCGACCACCTGCTGGCCTATGTGAGCCAGGAGTTGCCGGGTGTTGAAATCGAAGCACCGATCGAGGCCACCTACCTCGCCTGGATGAACGTCAAGGCACTCGGCCTGCCCGATCCCATCGGCCACTTCGAGGCGCACGGAGTTGGCCTGAGCGAAGGCCGCTTCTTTGGCGCACGGGCAGGCGAATACGTCCGTCTCAACTTTGGCTGTCCCTTGTCCACCCTCGACGAGGCGCTCCGGCGGATGAAACACGCCCTGCCCCCCGGGTGACGGCCGCGGTCAACCGCGACGGCACCGGCGCCTACGCCTCCGTCATCGCGGGAAACAACAACGTGAAGGTCGTGCCCACACCGACCGTGCTGTCGACGAAGATGAAGCCCTCGTGTCCCTTCATGATCCCGCGCACGGTCGACAGGCCGAGGCCCGTGCCCTTGTCGCTGGCCTTGGTCGTGAAGAACGGATCGAAAATGTGATCGATGATGTCCGGCGGGATGCCCGCGCCCGTGTCCGACACGGCGATCCGGACATACGGCCCGCTGGCCACCCCCGGATACGCGCGGGTTGCAAGCTCATCGAGGGTGACGTTTGTCGTTAAAATCTCGATACGGCCTCCGTTCGTCATCGCGTCCCGTGCATTGACGCAGAGATTGAGCATGACCTGGTTGAACTGGGTGACGTCGGCCAGGATCGTCCGCGGCGGCTCCGTGAACTTCATGGTGAGCTCAACCCGCCGGCCAAGGGTGGAATGGAGCAGCATCTCCAGTTCGCTCAACGCCGTCTGAACGTTGAGCTCGACCCGCTTGCCCTCCGCTCCGCGGGCAAAAGCCAGGAGCTGTCGGATCAGGGCGGCGCCGTGCTGGGCGCTGTTCTCGATGGTGCCGACAAGTGAGAGCTCCTCCGGCTTGGTCAACTGAAGCTGCAGGAGGTTGCAGGCCATGACCACCGGCGCCAGCACGTTGTTCAGATCATGCGCGATGCCGCCGGCGAGGTTGCCGATGCTTTCGAGACGCTGGGACCGCAGGAGCTGCGTTTCCAGGCGGCGACGTTCCGTGACATCGGTGTTGAGCAACAGGATGGAGACCGCGCGACCCTCCCCGTCATCGACCCGGGACCAGCGGCTTTCCACGATGAGGGTGGCGCCGTGGCGGTTGAGCGTTCGCAAATCGCCCGACCATTCGCCCGCCGACATTAGCCGCGCATGCGCCTCCGCGCACCGCTCCACGTCCGGGGCAAAGATGAGGCTGCTCAAGTCACGTCCCATCACCTCGTCCGAAGTCCAGCCATAAAGTTCGGTCGCACGGGCGTTCCAATACGTGATGCGAAAGTCGAGCCCGGTCACACAGATCGCGTCCCGCGCCTTGTCCAGCAACGAGGCCTGCTCCCGGATTCTCGCTTCCGCGGCCCGTTGACGTTCGCGATCCTCGGCCCGGGCGAACGCCTGCAGGACCGACGAGAGGAGCCGGCTGGGCCGGTCCTTCATGACGTAGTCGGTCGCCCCTCGCTTGAGCGCATCGACGGCGCGCTCCTCGCCGATCGTGCCCGAAAGAAAAATGAAGGGTTTGCGGGGGCACCAGCTGCGGGCCAGATCCAGGGCCGCCAGTCCGTCGAAATCAGGAAGCGAGTAGTCCGACAGCACCATGTCGAACTCTCCGCGGCGCAGCGCCGCCTCATACGCACTTCGACCGCTGACGCGTTCGATGGTGCACAGCGGCCACTCGCGCCGAATGACATCCTCAATCAGCTCGGCATCGTTGGCGTTGTCTTCGAGATGAAGAATTCGCATCGCTAGGGTTCGATCAGGCCTTCAACCCCCGCGCGGGGCGGAACCCGGCGGCGGCTCATTGTGCATCGCCCAGAACACGCCGAGTTGCTTCACCGCATCCACAAACTCAGGAAAACCAACCGGTTTCACGACATAGGCATTGGCTCCAAGCTGGTAGCTGCGCACCAGGTCCTGCTCTTCGCGCGACGAGGTCAGCATCACCACGGGAATCATGCGCAGCTCTGGATCCCCTTTCACCGCTCGCAAAACCTCCAGTCCGTCGACTTTCGGCATCTTGAGGTCGAGCAGGATCACAATCGGATTCCCGACAGGTCGCGCCTGAAAGCGGCCGCGGAGATAGAGGTAGTCCAGCGCCTCCTCGCCATCCGAAACCACCACCACTTCATTGGCGAGGTGGTGCTCAGCCAAGGCAGTCAGGGTCATTTCCACATCCTGGGGACTGTCCTCAGCGATGAGGATGGTGGGCAACGAAGTACTCATACGGGTAAGCGAAGAAAAACAGTCGCGGGAAACGGTGACTCGTGGCCGCGTCCCTCCATCGAACAAACTCGGAGCGAACAGGGTATCGGCCCAAGGTCCAAGAACCTTTGGCCTCTTTCACTCCATCGGAGGAGATCATGCGCCATCCCGTACCCGATAGCGAGCCACAGTCCACAAAGAGCTCGTGAGTCGGAAGCCCAACAGGATGGAAGTGACGTCATCACGGGTTTTCGAAGGTATCGCATCAATCGCATTTAGCTTGAGATAAATTTCGGCCGGCTTCGCCTTCACCGACTTGGTCTGCAAATTACCAGCGAATACCCGATTAGATAGTGCCACTGCCTTGCCGTAAAGGGTGAATATTCCCGGACTCCGGCGGGATTTCCCGACGCGGGAATCCGGCGTGCTCCCGGATCGGTATCCGGATCGGAGTCTCGGGTGACGGAGGGATTTCGCTTTCGGACCGTGCAAGCGCCCGGCAGCGTTCCCGCATGCGCATCGGGCCGCATACGCTCTCCTCCCCCCTCTGCCTGTCGCCACTGGCCGGGTACACCAACCTGCCCATGCGT
>JAEUGZ010000102.1 GCA_016794725.1 Opitutaceae bacterium
ATTCTGGCCAAAATTGAGGCGCGCCAGGCAGGAGTGCTTGAGGCAATCATGCTCAACGATCAGGGCTTTGTCGCCGAGTGCACCGGCGACAATATTTTCACAGTTCACAGGGGCAAGATCTACACTCCGGCCGCTCAGCAGGGCGCCTTGAAGGGCATCACGCGCGATGCCGTTTTTGACATCGCGAAGGAGCTTGGGGTGCACATGGAGGAACACGATCTGACACGGTACGACGTCTGGAACGCCGATGAAGTGTTTCTCAGCGGAACCGGAGCCGAAGTCATTCCGGTGGTGAAAGTGGATGGACGCGTCATTGGCAGCGGAACTCCCGGCCCGATATTCGCCCGAGTATTGGAGTCGTTCCGGCGACGGGTAAGGAGCGAAGGCACGAAAATCTAGTTGGCTGGGGCGCAGGCGGAGTGACACATCGCTCCGAATCATTCTGTCGCACCCGTGTGCCGCGACGGCGCATGTTCGTCTCGGCCTTTTGCTAGCCCTGATAGGCTCTCCGATGCTTGCGTCGAAGAGCCACGCATGGCATGGTGAATGCACTGGCTTCTCTATCGAATGTCCCTGCTCTCACACAATTTTGCGCGCGACGTGTCGATTAATTCGACGCGTGTGCTATCCTCGCCTCATGCCTAGCCCTCTAAAATGTGATTTTTGTACGAAGGCAGCGACTGTGCACTTGACGCAAATTGTTAATAACAAAGTTCATAAAGTCGATCTTTGTGAAGAATGTGCTCAGGCCAAAGGCGTGACCGATCCGAACGGGTTTTCATTGGCGGATCTCTTGATGAAGGCGTCCCTGAGCAACGAACCGGTCGTGCCGTCGGGAGTGCAATGTGAGCAATGTGGCTTCACCCAATCGGATTTTAAGAAGCACGGCCGATTTGGATGCCCGCAGTGCTATCAAACTTTTTCAGGAGTGATCGAACCCATGCTGAGTTCGATGCACAAAGGGACTGCCCATACCGGCAAGGTTCCACTGCGTGCACTCAACCGAAAATCTCTCAACGAGAAACTGAGCAAGCTGGAGGGTGAACTCGACGACGCCATCAAATCAGAACGCTACGAAGACGCTGCCCGATTCCGCGATGAAATCCTCCAAGTCAAACAAGCCTTCGAGCCGAAGCCCGCGGGTGGCGTCTAGTCCCATGACGATTGCCTCGCTGATCGACACTCCCTCTGAGCTGACCAACTCCGCGGGCAGCACCAAGTGTGCAATCGTTCTGATGACGCGTGTGCGCTTGGCGCGGAACCTCGCTGGCCGATCATTTCCAGGATGGGCAGATGCCGATCAACGGGCCGACGTTCTTGCCATCTGCCGTGATGCTGTCAGTGCGGCGCCGCAGATGAAGCGGTGTGTGGACGTCGGCGTCACCGACCTGAATGAGTTGCAGAAACAGATACTGGTCGAGCGTCACCTCATTTCCCGCGAATTGAGTGGTTCGAAATCGGGCTCGGGTGTGGTGATCAACAAGGACCAGACATTCTCGGTCATGATCAATGAGGAGGATCACTTGCGCATCCAGGTGCTGAGGGCTGGTTTTCAGCTCAAGAAGGCATGGAATGCTATCAACGAATTGGATACGGCCCTGGAGGACAGGCTCGATTACGCGTTCTCGCAGCAGCTCGGATACCTGACCGCTTGCCCGACCAACTTGGGCACGGGGATGCGGGCCTCGGCGATGATGCACTTGCCGGCGCTGGTGATTTCGGGGCAGATGGAGAAGGTTGTGCGTGCCGTCAATCAGCTTGGGATGGTGGTTCGGGGGCTTTTTGGAGAGGGTTCGGACGCCTCGGGCAGCATTTTCCAGATATCGAACCAGACCACGCTGGGCGAACCGGAAGAGGAAATCATCAAGCGTCTGCAAAGCGTTTTGCAATCGATCATAGAACACGAACTGAATGCCCGTCAGAAGCTGCTTGAGGCAGACGCGAGGAAGCTCTTCGACAAGATTGGACGGGCCTATGGAATCCTGCAAAACTCGCACGTTCTCAATTCGGCCGAGGCGATGAACCTGCTTTCGTTGCTCCGGCTGGGAATCGATCTGCAGATCTTTCCGGAGTCCTGTCGTCCGGTGATTGACCGGCTCTTCATCGAGGCTCAGCCGGGCCATATTCAACACGCTGTCAGTCATGACTTGGAGGCGGGAGAACGTGACAGCACCCGCGCAATGCGCCTGCGGCAGGAATTCGCCCGGTTTCCTGTACCCACTTTCACAACAAACGGTAACAATTAACGAACGTACTCAGGAAGGAACTTACCTCCCATGTCAGAACCGATGAACAATTTCACGCCCCGTGCGCAGCAAGTGCTCGCACTGGCGCGCAAAGAAGCTGATCGCTTTCACCACAACTATGTTGGGACCGAGCACATTCTTCTGGGCCTGATCAAGTTGGGCCAGGGGGTCGCGGTGTCCGTTTTGCAGAAAATGGGACTCGACCTCGAAACGGTGCGCAACGCCGTGGAGAAGCAGGTGGGCACGGGCACTGAAACCAAAACGCAAGGGAGCATTCCCTATACTCCACGCGTCAAGAAAGTACTCGCCTTGGCAGGCAAAGAAGCCAAGGCGCTGAACCACTCGTATGTGGGGACTGAGCACATCTTGCTTGGCCTTCTCCGTGAGGGAGAAGGCGTGGCTGCCCGCGTGCTCAAATCCCTTGACGTCGACATCGAACGGACACGCAACGAAATCCTGCGCGAATTGGATCCCCAGTTCTCCGGGTCGGGAGAGACTCCAGGGGGTGAGGAAGCGGCTGCCCCTTCACCGCGCGGAGGCACGACTGAAGACGGCAAGAAGGAGGTCAAGACACCCGCTCTGAAGGCTTTTGGCCGCGACCTGACGGAGCTGGCCCGCAAAGGCGAGCTCGACCCGGTGGTGGGACGGAAAAACGAGATTCGTCGCGTCATTCAGATTCTCTGCCGACGAACCAAGAACAATCCGGTGCTGATTGGAGAGGCCGGAGTCGGCAAGACGGCGATCGTTGAAGGTCTCGCGCAAGAGATCTCCAGTGGCATTGTGCCTGAAATCCTCTTCGACAAAAAGGTCATCACCCTCGATCTCGCGCTGATGGTGGCGGGGACCAAGTACCGCGGTCAGTTTGAAGAGCGGATCAAGGCGGTCATGGACGAAATCCGGCGCGCCAAGAACGTGATCCTCTTCATCGACGAGATGCACACCATCGTTGGTGCGGGAGCCGCAGAGGGGGCCATGGATGCCTCCAACATCTTCAAACCCGCACTCTCCCGTGGCGAGTTGCAGTGCATTGGTGCCACCACGCTCAATGAGTACCGCAAGTACATCGAGAAGGACTCAGCCTTGGATCGGCGGTTTCAGTCGGTGAAAGTTGAGCCTCCATCGGTTGATGATACGATCACCATTCTCAAGGGAATCCGGGGAAAGTATGAGGATCACCACAAGGCGACATTCTCCGACAAAGCGCTCGAGGCAGCGACCAAGTTGTCCGACCGCTACATCACCGGACGATTCCTTCCGGATAAAGCGATCGACGTCATGGACGAGGCTGGCGCCCGCGCCCGCATTTCGGCGCTGAGCCGGCCGCCAGACGTCGAAGACATGACGAAACAGATCGAAGAGGTCTGTGCTCGTAAAGAGCAGGCGATTGCCGCGCAGCATTTTGAGGAAGCCGCCAAGTTCCGCGATCAGGAGAAACAGCTGCGTCTCAAGCAGGAACAAATCACCGAGCAGTGGAAAAAGGCTCGGGAAGAAAAGCGCGTTGCCATCGACGAAGATCTCATGATGCAGGTCGTGGCCGATTGGACCGGCATCCCGCTCTCCCGCATGGAAAAGAAGGAGAGCGAGAAGTTGCTCGGACTTGAGGATGAAATCAAAAAGACCGTCGTGGGGCAGGAGAACGCTGCGATTGCCATCGCTCGCGCCCTGCGTCGATCACGCGCGGACTTGAAGGATCCGCGTCGTCCGATCGGCTCGTTCATGTTTGTCGGCCCGACCGGTGTCGGCAAGACCGAGACCGCCAAGCAGCTGGCTGCGCAGATGTTCGGCAATCAGGATGCGCTCATTCAGATCGATATGAGCGAGTATATGGAGAAGTTCGCCGTCTCGCGAATGATCGGCTCTCCTCCTGGTTACGTTGGTTATGAAGAAGGCGGCCAGTTGACGGAGTCGGTGCGTCGCCGTCCCTATTCGGTCATACTCTTCGACGAGATTGAAAAGGCTCATCCCGACGTGCTCCAATTGCTCCTGCAGATTTTGGAGGATGGACGTTTGACCGATTCACTCGGGCGGGTAGTCGATTTCCGCAATACCATCATCATCATGACCTCCAATGTTGGGGCGGCTTTGCTCCAGCGTCAGACTACGATGGGGTTTTCGGCGGCTTCAGGTTCGTTCGGCGACAACGAACGCATGCGCGAGAAGGTGCTGGAGGAAGCCAAGCGGATCTTCAAACCGGAGTTCCTAAACCGTATCTCCGACATCATATTCTTCCGTCCGCTCGACAAGGCGGATTTGGTCAAGATTGTGGAGATCGAGCTGGTGAAGTTCTCCTCTCGATTGGTTGAACGTAAGATCACATTGGAATTCACTGAAGAGGCGAAGACCTTGTTGATCGAAAAGGGCTACGATGAGAAATATGGCGCTCGGCCGCTTCGTCGGGCCGTTGAACACTACCTTGAGGATCCGCTGGCCGAAGCACTACTCCGCGGCAACGTGAAGGATGGCGAGGCGATCCTCGTGATCCGCAATGGCGAAAAGCTGGAGTTCAAGCTGAAGGAGCCCACTCAACCCGCCGCTGACACCGGTGTCGCGAGCTAGGATTGACTCACCTGATTCGAGGCCGCCCAAGTGGGCGGCCTTTTTTTATGGAGACCTCTGTACAACGCCAGCCATCACTACCTCTGACCTCGATGGGTAGGAGGGCGTGTGTTCGACTAGCCTTCGTGCTGGCTTTAGCCTGGTTCCCAACGGCGGTGCGTGCACTTCCCTCGGATTGGTTTGATCGGCGACCTACTGAGACAGCATTGGCAGAAGTGAAGATTCTCGCCCGACGACTAGGCTGGCAGGCGGCCGCCGACGAGCTCTTTCAGGGCGCCCGACGTTCCTATGCAAGTGGCCAGCTGGAGCCGGCGGGACAGTGGCTACAGGTCGCAAGATGGTCGGGTCTTTTTGCCGAAGCGGAGGGTCACTTTTTTGCCCGCTGGGTCGAGGCGATCAATCGGAGTCGAGTAGGACACGCCAATATGGCCCAGGAGTACACGGCCGCCCCGGGACGATCATTGCATGATTCGGTTACGCCCCGACTCGAGGCGTGGCTGTTGTCACATAGCGGATTCTCCGAGTCGTTTTTTGATCTTCTTTCGCCGTGCGACTCCTTGCCCGACGTATTGAGAATTCTCGGTAGTCTGTTGGAGTCCGATCCGATCGCGTTCGAATCATACGCATCACTTGCCCTGGCCATCGCCCTGGTTTACGACGTGCCGCCTCCTCCGGGTTGGCCGCATGGTCAGGTCGGGGAGGCGGTTCTTCCCCGACGGTTACCCTCTCCGGTGGAAGCATTCAGTTTCCTGGTGTCATCCGACCGGTCCGGCCGGATGCTGCACCGCCTGGCTCACCTGTCCACGGACCAGCTTAAATACGTGGTGGACTTGGCGGCGCCACTTGCGGAGTTGAAATGGGCTCAAACCGCCATCCAAGTCCCCTTGGCGCAGCTTGCACTGACTTACACTTCGGTTCGGTATCGCCTGGAGCGGGTCGCGTCGAACGAGATGATGTGGCCTGGAAGTCGCTATGACCTGGCGACGGTGATTGAGCAGGGGGGCATATGCGTCGACCAAGCCTATGTCGCAACCCAAT
>JAEUGZ010000108.1 GCA_016794725.1 Opitutaceae bacterium
CCGCCAGCCAAGACCGTTGTAGGTGAAGCTGGTCGTGGTGCCTCCCCGGACGAGGGACGTCATCCGATTGCAGGCGTCGTAGACCGCTGTCAGGCGCCAGGCATTGCCACCGGTGAGATTGCCGTCGTCGTCCGAGGTGCAGGCGGTACCGGAGGTGTCAACAACCTGGTTGGTCGAGGCGTACGCCGCAACGGTGTTGGACACGACCGGGACCGCTTCCAGGGGCCAGAGCCCGTCCACCCGCAGGACCCGACCGAGGGCGTCGCGCGTGATGACCAGGTCCGTCAAGGTGGCCACGCCCTGGGCGTGCACGAGTCGCATCAGGCGGTTTTCCAGGTCGTAGGTCATCTGGCTGGTGACGCCGTTGGCCCGCGACATGCGGGTGAGGTTGTCGGAACCGTCATAGGTGAAGTCCACCGATCCGCCGCCCCAGGAGACGCGGGCGAGCAGGCCGCGGTCGTTGTAGGTGTGGACCACCGTCTCGCCGCCGTAGGCGAGGGTGGAGAGACGGCCGGAGGTGTCGTAGGTGACCTGGGTTTGCTGCCCATCTGGATACGTCAGCCGGGTCGGGTTCCCTTGGTTGCCATACATGACGTCCAGGGTTTCTGTGCCCTCGGCGACCCGCGTGATCCGTCCCGCAGCATCATAGGTGAAGTCGGAGGTCTGGCTCGGTCCGGCCAGCCGTGTGACGTGCCCGGTGGCGTCGCGTGTCGCGGTCAGTGTCTGGTTCCGGGCGTTCGTGACCGTGATCGGCCGGCTGAGTTCGTCATAGGTGGTGCGGACCTGCTTTCCGGCGGGGTCGGTCACACGAACCAACTCGCCACGGATGTCGTAGGAAAAGGCGGTGCGTCCCGCCGCGGGATCCTCCATGGCCTCCAGACGACCCTGAGTATCGCGGACAAACGTGGTGCGCGGTCCTCCCGTGGGGCCGATGGTGCGCAGCAGGTCCTCGTCGTCGTAGGTCAGGTCGATCTTGCTGCCGTCGGGATGCGTGATGAGCGTGCGGTTGCCATTGCCGTCGTAGCCGTAGGTGGTCGTCTGCCCCAGCGCGTCCGTCGAACGGATGAGGAGGCCGCGACTATCGTAGGCGAAGGTGCGTTTGCCCCCGCCGGGAAGCGTCAGTTCCTGCACGCGGTCGTTGGCGTCGTAGGCCAGCGTGGTGGTTCCGCCTGAACCCGTCCGAATCGACGCGACGCGTCCGACGAGGTCGTAGGTGAACGTGGTGGTGGCGCCTCCGGGACGGGTAATCGTGCTGAGCTGGCCACCGGTGTAGGTGTACGAGGTGGTGCCCTGTCCGGGAGGCGTGCACGACGCAAGCTGGCCCAGGCTGGTGTAGGTGGACGTGGTGACAAGACCGGTCGGATCCGTCCGGGTCAGGAGGTGATTGGCGGTGTCATACGTGTAGCGCGTGACCCTTCCGGCGGGATCGGTCGATGACAGCAGGTTGTCGCGGCTGTCGTAAGTCATGCTCCACACCTTTCCCGCGCGATCGGTCAACTGGGTGAGATTTCCCCGGGCATCATAGGTGTGCAGCGTGTTGCGGTTGGTGGGGTCGACGATCTTGGTGAGCACGCTCCCCTCGTAGACGTAGTAAGTCGCCTCCTCCACGTTTTGGGCGGCGGGCTGGATGCCGGCCTGGTCGGCGAGGATGCGACGCAGGCGTTCCAATGGCGGGATTCCGCTCGTCGCGGCAACACTCGGCAGGCCGGAGTCGTCGAGCTCCTTCATCAGCTGGGCCGCGGCGGCATCGTCAATAGAGATGCCGCGGATGATGCCGCGCAGACGGTAGAGAGAGTCGTGGGCGTACTCGGTCACTCCGCCGGCACGGTTGGTGACGCTGGCGACGACCACTCCGGCCTGGCTGGTTTCATCGTAGACCAGTTTCACCGGGTCATTGTCGGACCGGGCGTCCTGTTGCGTGACCACGCGACCGGAACTGTCGTACCCGTTTTCAAAGACGACGCGATTTTCGCCGTCCACACAGGTCAAGGCGCGTCCGGCCGCGTCGTAGGTGAACGTGATGCGGTGACCGGCGGCGTCGGTGAATTGAATTAAGTCACCGACGCTTGAATACGTCAGGGTGCACCGCCGGGCGGCGGAATCGACAAGGGTGCTGATCCGTGAGTTTCCGTCGTAGGTGAGGTCCAGCGTGCGGCCACTGACGACTTCGGTGATGCGCGTCACTCGTCCCTGGGCGTTGGTGACATAGGCCAATGCCTGGCCCTCGGCATCCCGTTGTTCGAACAGTGCGCCCGTGCTGGAGAATTTCCAGACCACCCGCGATTTCAGGCTCAGCGCGTAGGTGCCATCGGCCGCCTTGACCAGAGAGGCACCGGACATGGCGGAGTCGGCGGACGTGAACGTGGTTCCATTGCCGGTGAAGCCATTGCTTCGGCTCGCGGACCAGACGACCTTGGGAGTGGACGGAGTGGTCAGGTCGAGACGGGCCTCGTGGTTGTGCTCCCAGCCCCGACCGACCACGCCGGCGACGGGTTTGAGGGAGTAGTAGCGCAGCGTGAACTCAAGCGTCCGGGCGCCGCGCAGCGTGAGCAGGGTGCGCTGACAGATCTGCGCGCCGGTGCCGAAGTCGATGGGGTCGGCGCCGGAGCGGCCGACCGAGCCATTTTCGTCGTCGGGGTCGGCGGTTGAAACCGTGGACGACGCGCCCTCACCGCTGATCGGACCGGTCGAAGGGGGGAGGGGGCCGAGGAGAGTCCAGTCCCAGTCGCATTCGGTGGCGAGAAAGAGGGGACTCAGGGCAAGCAGGATGAAGACGCCATATCGTGAACGAACGCTGCCGGTGGAACTCATGGTGGTGCGCGGGAACTAGCAACACCACCGGCCCCCGAAGCCGGTGGCGTCGGATCGGCGCAACCCAAGGCGCAGACGGACTAACCCGCCTGCCGGTGGGTCGGCTGGACCGACCCGGGGAGGGTTTTTCTGGAACGGAACGATATCACGCAACCGCTCGCTCTGACAACGACAACGGCGAACGCGGCGCGGTTAGCACCAAATGTGCACACCCCGATAAGAGAAGGTGTCATCGACGGGCCGCTTCTTTGCGGACAGCCGAGGGTGTTTGGAACCGAGATCGCTTCAGTTCGGCTTGCGCTCGATGGGCGCCTGCGGGCCGACGAGTCGCATCGGGGTCCACGTGCGGTCGTCGTCACCGGATCCATGGATGAGGAGATGCCCGCCATAGTCGCCGCCATCGGGGTCGGTGTGAACAATGCAAAGGCTGTAGGTGTCGCCAATCTTGGGTGGCGTCCAGCGGCGGTCCGTCTTTCCGCAGGTGGCGGCCAGATCAATCCGGGCTTCGAGAATAAAATCGCCAGCGGACCGTCCCCAGGGGTTCATGCGCACCACGTACGAGACGGCGTGGGCCGGCAGCGGTTCCTCGACGTACGTGCGATCTGGTGCGCCGTGACGCCACCAGGCGCCGTAGTCGGGCTTTTTGGGATCGATGACAAAGGCGAAACCATGATCTCCCTCGGCAAACAGCTCGGACTTTTCGTCTCGCGGTGCTTCGATGAACCAGGCGATGGCATCCTTGTAGTACCAGCGTTTGGGTTCGTGTTTGGGATCGGTGGTGTCGTTGACATTGTCCCGCACCTCGGCGCCGAGGTAAAGGTACCGGTCGTCCCAGGCGAGGTAGTAGCGCGCGGAAAGGTCCTCGTCGGCCGCCGGCTCAGTGCCGTGGCGGGTGAGGCGATTGCGGACGCCGCCATCGTACCACGGGGCATGGCTCACCCGAGCCACGTCCCAGACTCCGTCGTGCCAGGCCCGTTCACGCCACTCGCCGAGGTCACCGTCGATCACCGGCGCATTGACCAGCTTGGGGAGCAGGAGCGTCGGGGCGGGGGCCTGCGACAGAAGCGTGGCGGCGGGCACGCAGGCGGCGAACAGAGCGACAACACGGAGGCAGGTCATTGCAGCGGGTAAAGGGATGAAAGGGTGTCTGAGTGGGAAGTTGGGAGGGCCGGGACCAGAGCAGAAAAAAAGCGGGATGCCGAGGCATCCCGCTTTTCCATCACAACCCAAGATAACTTGAAATGGGGTGTGTGTCCGGCTCTGCGATCAGAACTTGGTGCTGAGGGAGAGGAGGAAGTTGCGGGGGTCGCCGAAACCACCGAAGCTGCCCTCGCGGTATTCCTCATCGAGGATGTTCTTGACGTTGAGCTGGGCGGCGACGTCGCGCTCGCCGAGCTTGAAACGGTATTGAACCAGTGCGTCCACCGTGGTGTAGGCGTCCATCTTCACGACCAGGTTCTGGTCGGCCACGAACGGCACGGCCGAACTGTCGCGGATGCCGCCGCCGAACGACCAGCCCTTGAGGGCGCCGCTCTGCACGTCGTACTTGGTCCAGATTTGGATCACGTCCTTGGGGAACGCTGCCAGCGGCAGGCCCACGCGGGCCGGGACCGTCGAGCGGGTCGTCTCCGCCTTCGTCGCATGCGAGTAGGCGATCATGATCTGCCAGTTTTGCTGGGGATTGTAGGAGAGGTCGAGTTCGACGCCCTGCGACTCTTCGGTGTCGCCGTAAATGAACCACGGCTGACGTGCGGTTGCCACTTCACGGGCGCTGTCACGTGAAGCGATGTTGTCACGCTTGACGCCATACAGAGCGACCGAGCCGGCAAGACGGCCGTCGAGCAGCGAGGCTTTCAGACCGATGTCATAGCCGCTGCCTTCCACCGGATCGAGACCACGTCCATCCGCATCGGCGCCCAAAGCGGGTTCGAGCGATTCGGAGTAGGTGGCGAAGCCGGACAGGGTCGGCGTGAACTTGACGAGGAAGCCGTACATCGGGGTGTCGGCCTTGGTCTTCGGCGTCGCGATCTCCGGGTTGGTCACCGTGCGATCATAGTAGGACACGCGCTCGTACTCATTGCGACGGGTGCCGATGATGGTGCGGAGCTTTCCGTCGAAGAACTCGGATTGCAGACCGATGTAGTAACCGACCTGTTTCTCGGCGCGGCGGCGGTAGATGTTCCAGGTCTCAGAGCTGGCGGCGCGTTCCTGGGCGGCGTTGCGCAGCGGCTGCGTCTTCGGGTTCCAGACGGCGAAGGCGCCGTAGCGTCCATCCTGGAAGCGTCCCTGGGTATCGAACCAGCCGGGCGTGTCCTGATTGACGCGCTGGGACTCCTGACCGAGCGAAACCGTGTGCTGGGTGTTCGCGAAGGCGAAACGGTAGGTCAGCTTGTTGTCAAAGTTGTAGGAGTCGCGGTAGTTGGCGAAGTTGCCGAAGCGGAACCGCACCGTGCCGTCCGCGAAGGGCTCCTGATCGCCGCCGATCGAGCGCAGGATCTCGAAGTCGTCGATCGCGAAGTTGCCCTGCAGCTGATAGACGAGGCTGTCGCCGATCTTCTGGGTGTACTCGAGGTCCGCGGTGTAGGATTGGTAGAATGAATACGTTTCCTTGCCCATCGTCACGCCGGAGCCGTAGGGGTCGCCGCCGCCGAAGACCGGGGCGAAGATGTCAAAGGTCGGGGCGCTGGCATAGCCGTTGGCGTTGAGCCAGGCGCGCGGCGCCAGACCGCTGGCGATCGCATTGGCGTTGCCGAGGTAGCGGGAGTTGCTGCGCAGGACGGCGGCCGATTCGCGGTCCTGATTGACGCGCCGCACCGTCTCGAGATCGACCGTGAGCAGGCCGTCCGGGAACACCTGCCAGGTCATCGCACCGCCGAGGTAGTGTTCCTTCTTGAAGTCATCCGCGCGCCAGCCACCGGCGTCGATGCCGCCCACGCCGACGCGGAAGGCGACCTTGTCGAGGCCGTAGTTGTAGTTGAGTTCCGCCTTCTTGAAGTCCCAGCTGCCGAAGGTCACCCGGGCGTCGCCGCCCTGCGTGCCAAACGTCGCCTTCTTGGTGATGTAGTTCACCACGCCGCCCGGACGCACCAAGCCGAAGAAGATCGAGGACGAGCCCTTGATCACCTCGATGCGGTCCATGCCCCAGGTGGAGTAGAGCTGCCGGCGGTATTGGCCGTTGCGGTACGACTGGAGTCCCGAGAAGCCGCGAATGTTGATGTAGGATTCGTAGTTCGGGTTGGTGATGACGCCGGGCACGTAACGAAGCACCTCGCTTTGCAGGCTGCCTCCCACGTCCTGCACGAACTCACCCGTCAACACGTTGATCATCACCGGAGTGTCGATGATGTTCGAACCAAACCCGGTCGCGGTGATCGCGCTTTGCGCCCGGTAGCCGGTCGCCCGCTCCGACGACACGGTGAACTCCGACAGCTTGATCACGTCATCGGCTGTTCCGGGCTTGGCCGGAGTGGCGGCCGGCGTTTGCGCCGAAGCCGCAGAGGCCGCAAGGGCCGAGATAAGAGACAGGTACTTTAGTTTCATGGGGTTGGGTTTGTGGAACCAGGATAGGATCGACGGTGACTCACTGCGCGACGTCGCCTGCAGCAGGGTGAAGAGGGGTGCAGGACGAGGGGCAGTTGCAGCCGTTGGAGACTGCAGGTCAGACTGAGTCGCTCAATTGACGAGAGTCTAACGTTCCCCGGGTCGAACCGTTAGATTATTGCCAGCCTCTCCTCCACCTGTTTCTTCGGCAGCCATGAGCAAACTCCCCACGCTGAGAACCCTGGCGGCCGAATTGGGGCTGTCAGCGGCGACGATCTCCGAGGCCCTGCGCGATAGTCCTCGCGTCAAAGAGGCGACTCGGTTTCGTGTGCAGTCGGCGGCGAAGGCGGCCGGGTATCTTCATAATCCGTTGGTGGGTAGGGTAATGGCTGACCTAAGGCGTGGTCAGCTGCAGGGATGCCGCGGGGTCATCGGTGCGCTCAATTGCCGTGAACAGGCCAATCCCCTGCGGGCCCGGTTTCAGGAGGCGGTGCTGCAGGGATCGACCAAACGGGCGGAAGAGCTGGGGTTTCGCCTGGAGGTATTCTGGGTCGGAGAAAAGCAGCTGTCGTTTCGACGCTTGAACATGGTGCTGCTGACCCGGGGCATTCAGGGTGTGTTTGTCATGCCTTTCGAGGAACCCCAGGACTGGTCTGAGGTGGACTGGTCGGGGTTGTCCGCGGTGCGGCTTGACTACTGCCTGAGCCGGCCGGCGTTGCACACCATTTCGCCCGATCATCATGCCGCACTGATTCATTCGGTGGAGCGGCTGCGGGAGCGCGGGTACCGGCGGGTGGGGCTCTTTGTCCGCCGGGCGGCGGAAAAGCGGATCCTCTTCAAGTGGACGGGCGCGCTGATGAGCTACCATCAGGGGGTTGCGCCGGATCAACGGATCCCTCCGTTGATCGTCGACACGCTCCAGCGCGAGGGTTTTCTCGCCTGGTTTGATTCGTACCGCCCGGATGTGATCATTGGCCATCATCCGGTGATCATCGAATGGCTGGCGGAGCGGGGGCTGCGCGTACCGGACGATGTGGGATTCTTCAATCTGAACACCACCCAGGAGCCGCATCCGTCGGCCGGTCTGGACCTGCTTCCGCGGCAATTGGGCGCGGCCGCAGTGGAGTCGGTGGTGGCGCAAATCCAGCGCGGTGAGCGAGGGACACCCGTGCACCCCAAGACCATCTCCATCGAGGGTGCCTGGGTCGACGGTCCGACGGTGCGTCCCGCCGTGCCGGCGTGAAGGATCGGATTCCATTGGAGGTGGCCTCGACGAAGCCGCGACGGGACCGACCAGTCCCGCCTCCGGTGACCGATTTCTTCATGCGACGCCAACCCGAGCGGGGTCGGCGACCCCACCTCCAAACGACATCGACCTTGGTTCGCGCTAAGGCAGCGCTTCCATTGGAGGCGGCCTCGATGAGGCCGCGACGGGACCAACCGGTCCCGCCTCCGTTGCCCGATTTCTTCACGCAACGCCAATCCCCGCGGGGTCGGCGACCCCACCTCCAAACGACATCGACCTTGGTTCGCGCTAAGGCAGCGCTTCCGTTGGAGGTGGCCTCGACGAGGCCGCGACGGGACCGACCGGTCCCGCCTCTGGTGACCGATTTCTTCACGCAACGCCAATCCCCGCGGGGTCGGCGACCCCACCTCCAACGGATCCGTAATTCCTAGACGGCCGGATCAAACGGTTCAATTTCATCGGAGTTGCGGCGTCAGTGGGCCGGCGCAAGGTACCGAAACCCCATGGCGATCCGGCCCTCCTCGTTGATCATTGTCCTTTGGATTCTGGTGCTGGGCGTCTCCGGACTCCCCGGTTCCCTGAAGGCCAACGAGCCGTTGGTCAGTCTGCGGACGGTGGACGCCAAGCAGTCCGACTGGGACATGGCCTTGCAGGCGCGGCCCAACCCGGCTCGGTGGGAGTCGGCCGACGGTGAGCGGGTGGAAGTGGAGCCGGGATCACCAGCGGGAATTCTCGTCCTGCGCCGGGCCGGGGCGGAAGTGTCCCGCGTTGCCCTGCCCGAACCGCTCGCCGATGCGGTGGTGGGCCGGGCCGGGCCGACCTCGCTGCTCGTGGCCGGATTTTCCGGCACCGGAGCGGACCGGCGGTTGGTGGTGGCCAGTTACCACCGGTATACGGAACGTTGGCATATCCTGGGACGCCTCGTCCCGGCCGGAGAACGGGTGCGGCTGGTCTGCCGCGAGGCGGACATTCTGGAGCGACTGGACGCCGAGCCCGGCGTGGTGCGCCGGCACACCCTCGACGTGCCGACCCCGCCGGTCCGGGCGCTCGATGTCACCGTGGTGGTGCTCTACCTCGTGGCCATGCTGGGCATCGGCCTGTGGTGTGCGCGGGGCGGCACCACGTCGACGGCGGACTACTTTCTCGCGGACCGTGAGCTCAACTGGTTTGTCGGCGGAGTCACGCTCTACGCCACCGCCACCAGCGCGATCAGCTTTGTCTCCGTGCCGGCAAAGTCGTTCGCGACAAACTGGCAGTACATGGCCTACAACTACGTGACACTCGTCGGCACGACGATCGCGGCCATCGTGCTGATTCCCCGGCTGCGCCGGATGAACCTGGTGTCGGTCTACGAATACCTCGAGACCCGGTTTCATCCCTCGCTGCGCGCCTTCAGCAGTGCAGTGACCATCCTCTACAACCTGGTGGGCAAACAGGCCGTGGTGGTCCTGCTCCCGGCCCTCGTCATGCAACAGATGCTCGGTCTGCCCCCGGTGGCCGGGGTGGTGATCATCGGGGTGCTCACGACCCTCTACACGATGGTGGGCGGGTTCCGCGCCGTCGTTTGGACCGACCTGGCGCAGTGTTTCATCATGCTGGGTGGGGCGATGGTGGGTGCGTGGTGGATCTGCCATGCACTGGGCACGGACTTGGTCGGCATGTTACGCGAGGCCTCCGCGCTGGGAAAAACGAAGACGTTCAACTTCGATTTCAACCTGCTGCAACCGACCCTTTGGGCGTTTCTCTTCCTGGAGATCTTCAATATCCTCACCTGGCCGAAGGACCAGATGCTGATGCAGCGCGTGTTCGCGACGCGCAACGAGGCCCATGCCCGGGGCTCCGTGATTTTCCTCGCCGCGCTGGTCATTCCGGGAGCGACGACGTTTTTCACCATCGGCACCGCCCTCTTCCTCTTTTACCGCGCGCACCCGGAGCGTTTTGTCCCGACGCTCCCCAACGACTCCGTCTTTCCGCTCTTCATCGCCTGGGAGATGCCGTCCGGACTGTCGGGACTGCTCATCGCGGCCATCCTGGCGGCGTCGATGTCGACCTTCAGCAGCGGTGTCAGCTCGCTCGCCACCCTGGTGAAGGTCGACTTCCTCGACCGGTTCCCGGTCTTCTCCGGCCTTCGCGATCGCATCTCAAACCGGGCGCTGGTGCTGAGTATCGGTGTTTTGGGTACCGCCTTCGGCGCGGCCGTGTCGCTGGTCGACGTGGGATCGCTGCTCGACTTCGGCATGCAGGCGTTCGCCATCTTCGGAGGCGGATTCGCCGCGGCCTACGGACTCGGGCTCTTCACCCGGCGAGCGCGCTGGGAGGGCGTGCTCTTCGGCACCGTCGTCAGCGCCGTGGCCTCGTTCTTCCTGGTCCGGGTCGTCAGCCCCATCCTCATGCAGGCCACCACCATCGGCATCAGCCTGGTCGTCGGCTACCTCGCGAGCCTGGTCGTGGGGCTCGTGCGTCCCCTCCCTTTCGATGAAAAACCACTCCGGACCCATCTTTGATCTGCACCAGCACGTCCTTTGGGGCGG
This sequence comes from Opitutaceae bacterium, assembly GCA_016794725.1. GTDB lineage: Bacteria > Verrucomicrobiota > Verrucomicrobiia > Opitutales > Opitutaceae > UBA6669. The sequence continues at coordinate 10,129 of JAEUGZ010000108.1, forward strand.
TCGCGACATCCACGGCCTGATCGCGGACTTCGACGCCCATGGCATCACCGAGGCCCTGCTCATGACCTGGCAGGTGGGGCAATTTGAGCAGCACACGGTTGAGCCGGAGTTTTTCAACAGCGTGCAGGTGCAGCCGGACGGCACGCACGCCGGGCTGCCGCTCGGTGATCTGCTCCGAGCGATCGAATTGTACCCGAAGCGCCTGCACCTCGGGTACTGCCCGCACCCGCTGTGGCCGGGGGCGCCGCAGATGCTGCGTTCGGCCACGGAGATGTACCATGTGCGCCTCTGCGGCGAGTGGAAGTTCACGATGCCGCTCGACGACCCGCGTTCGCTCGAGGTGTTCAAGATGGCCGGCGATCTGGGCCTGGCGGTCCTGCTGCACCTCGATGTGCCCTACCTGGCCGGAAATCCGCGACTCCAGCGGGTGTGGTTCGGGGGCGACATCGAGTCGCTGGAGCGCACCGTGAAAGCCTGCCCTCGCACCACCTTCATCGGGCATGCACCCGGCTTCTGGCGTGAGTGGGATGCCGATGCGCCGGCGCGTGTCGAGCAGTATCCAGAAGGTCCCATGACCGGAGAAGGCCGGCTTCAGGCGATGCTGCGCCGGTACGACAACCTCGTGGCGGACATCTCCGCCAAGTCGGGATTGATCGCGTTGAGCCGGGATCCCGCGTACACGCGGCGGTTCCTTGTCGAGTTCCAGGACAAGGTGGTGTTCGGCCGCGACAAGTACGGCGGCGACCACCTCGCCTTTCTCGATGGCCTCGACCTGCCGGCCGATGTCCTGGCAAAGCTTCTCTGGTCCAACGCCCGCCGCCTCCTGCGCCTGGGTTGATTTCGAACCGATGCTCTGAACCACGGATGGACACGGATGAACACGGATCCAAACCAAGGCCGCCGGGTTGGAAAGTTTTCCATAGCTCGATCAACTCCGAGATCCGGAATGATCCCCAATCCGTGTTCATCCGCGTCCATCCGTGGTTGATTTCCCCCGTCTTGAGACCTTTTTACCATGGCTAAATCATCACGTTCTTCCGCCGTCCGTCCCTTCCCTCCTATGGGCTTGGGTGAATGCCTGATTGGTGCGGCTGAGCTCCGCAATGTCACCCAGGTCATCCGCAGCCAGACGCTGTTCCGCTACTACGGTGTCGGCAATGCGCCCCATCCGAACAGCTTTGCCTCGCGCGTGGAGCGCGCGGGCGAGGCCATGCACGGCGTGCCCTATGCGCTCGGAGTCAGCAGTGGCACGGCAGCGCTTGAGGTCGCGCTCGGTGCGCTGGGCGTGGGTCCGGGAGACGAGGTCATCCTGCCGGTGTGGAGCTGGGTGTCCTGTTTCACTGCCATCGTGCGCGTGGGCGGGCAGCCGGTGCTGGCCGAAGTCGATGAGACCCTGAACCTCGACCCCAAGGAAATCGAACGACTCACGACGCCGCGCACCCGGGGGGTGCTCGTGGTCCATTATCAGGGAGTGCCGGCCGACCTCGACCCGATCCTGCGTGCCGCCAAGAAGCGGGGGCTCTGGGTTCTGGAGGACAACGCTGAGAGCCTCGGCACTACCTACAAGGGCCGCCGGGTTGGATCGCTCGGGGACATTGCGATCTGCAGTTTTCAGCAGCGCAAGGTGGTGACTACGGGTGAGGGCGGCATGGTGCTGACGCGTTCGCCCAAGCTCTATGAGCGGGCGGTGCGCATGAGCGATCTCGGGCTGTACCGCCAGGAACACCAGGCGCGCGCTCCGCTGAAGGAGCCGATGTTTCCCGGCAGCAATTTCCGCATGGGCGAACTCACCGCCGCCGTGGCGCTGGCCCAGCTGGCCCGCGTGGATCCGATGGTGAAGAAGGTGCGGGCCCTGCGCGAGGTGCTCTTGCGCGAGATGGGCGACCTTCCCGGCGTCACCTGGAGACGGATACCGGATCCTTCCGGTGACATCGGATTTGAAAGCTACCTCTTCATGCCGAAGGCCGAGCAGGCGCGGGCCGTGCGGGCCCGGGCGGGAGAGCGGGGAATCACGCTCACGCCGCACACCGGCACCTACGCCCAGACGGCGCGTGAGTACGTGAAGAACCGTTCCACGCACGCCGGGGCGCGCGGACCGTTCCAGCATTTTCAGGACTGGCCGGCGCCCGGATACCGCCCGGAGGACTTTCCCCGCACCCACGATCTCGCCGAACGCCTGATCGCGATCCCCATCGGCGTGCTCTTTCGCAAGTCCGAGGTCGCGCGGATTGGACGCGTGCTGCGTGAAGAAATCCGGCGCGAACTGGGCTGAGCGGGGGAGGGGTTCAGCGCGATGACGCAACGGCGCGAAGGCTGGAGGGAAGGATGAACGCCGAACGCTGAACGCTTAACTCCGAACTCTGCAGCGTGCTGAAATTCGGAACTTCAGCGTTCAAAGTTAAACGTCGAGCGTTCAACGGTTTCGCCTGCTTCGCGCCGTTGCGTCGTCGCGCTCAATTCCGACGAGACTTTGCCTGAATGA
>JAEUGZ010000119.1 GCA_016794725.1 Opitutaceae bacterium
GGCCTTTGGCCGAGTGCTGGCGACTGGCGGCCGACTGATGATCCGGCACCGTTTGACCCTCATCGCGTCCTGGATCGATCAAGGACCCGAATCCCACTACATCGCTTTTTCCGGGTCGCCATCGATTGAGTGGTGGAACCCCCAGGGCACCTGGGCCCTGGTGGGGGGAGCGGGCGGAGGGTTTGGACTGCTCGACTCGCGCGGGGTGCCGGGCGGGCAGCGCCAGTATTTCACGCTCAACTGGATCGGTCGCATCGCCGTCGAGCACACGCTCTCGGCTCAACACCGGATGAGCGCGGGAATCATGATTCAGCATATGTCCAACGGGGGACAGACCGACCCAAACCCCGGGGTCGACGCGGTGGGATTCACCGTGATGCACACCTGGGCCTTCTAGGTCCCAGGATTCAAGCCCGTCGCTGACGGGCTCCCTGCCGCCCGATCGGGAGCGGCCGTTCCGGCGACCGCTACGGCTGCGGAACGATCGTCGGCCCTTCAAGAAAACCGTGGTCGCGGAGAAACCGGCTCATCAGCAGAGAACACAGTGGATACTCGATGGGAGCCTGGGCGGATGGCAGTCCAGGGTACTCCCGGTAGTAGTCGGGGTGATTGTAGAAGCCGTGGCCCCGTCCCTCAAACAGCAGGAGATCGCACGTGTTCCCCAGGGCGACGGCCGCGTCGACAAACCGGCGCGTCTGATCCGCCGGCACATACCGATCCGCCGTACCTTGAAAAATCTGCATCGGCGGCAGTCCGCGCCGGAGGAGGTGGACGGGCGACAACTCCCGCTCTCGCCCCCCAAACCACGGACTGGGGGCGGCGCTCTCCCCTTCGGTGGTGGTGTCAGTGGGAACGGCAAACAGAACCAGAAGATCCGGCCTCGAACTCTCCGGCGCGCCACCCGCCTTCTCGCCCGGTTCGTCCACCAGCGCCGCACAGAGGGCGAGGTGCGCTCCGGCAGATCCGCCCGCCACTCCAATGCGGTGGGGATCGACATTCCACTCATTCGAATGCTGACGAAACCAGCGGACGGCCGCCCGAACATCCGAGGCGCCTTCGAACGGTGTCGCGTCATAACGCTGTTTCACGCGGTACTCGACCACAGCCGCACAAAGCCCCTGGGCTGCGAGGTCCCGGGCGTGACCGGCAAATTGACTGACCGCCCCTGCATACCACCCGCTCCCGTGGAAAAAGAGCAAGGCAGCGGTCGGCTGTTTCGCCACCGGACGAAACACGTAGAGAGGCAGCTCAAACTCCCCCGCCTTGCGATAGACCCGTCGTTCCGCCCCGGGCAGGACCTCCGGCGGTGGCCTAAATTCCACGCCGGCCGATCCGGCTGGCAACGGCGTCACCGGAGCCGCGGTCAGACCTGGCCAGGCCAGCAATCCAAGCAGCATGCCACCCAGCACTCCAGGGACCGCACCGCGCCACCAACTGGCCTGATGTCCTGGAAGCTTTGGGTGAACGGTAAACGGGATGGCGGGTGCATCAGGCATGCCTGGAGAGAGCAGCCGCAATGCCACCGAGCGTAGCCGTGCCGCCCCGACGCCGTCGACCGGCGAGTCGATCCGTGGCTAGCGCCGCGAATTGGGCCTCAAATCGTCCGGCCCGGCCACTTCGACCACCTCGGCCAGATCACTGCAGAGATCAGCCGCCACGAGGAAGCGCGCGACTTTGCCGTCATCCGAGAAACCGCCGCGTTCGGCATAACGCACCTCACCGTTCTCACAACGAAATCCAGACCGCAAACCGGCGCGACGGGCTTCCATCAATCGTTCCCGGAGCTCTGGAATGAGAGCCGCACGAAGGTAGTCCGGGAGATTGGTGCGCACGAACCACGCCTCGTCGAATGGGCGGTCGCCCACCGTGACTTCCTTGACTCCAAAAAACTCCATGATTTTCGATCCCACTCCCTGCGGCTCGAACGAAAAAGTCAGCGTCCTCCGGCTCGCTTGGACGGCGACTGCCGCCCAGGTTTTGCGGGACTTCCCCGAACCGGTGGTGAAAGTGTAGAGCCGCACCGGTTTTCCGCGGCGCACGCCCTCCACGGTGGGACTTCGGGCGAAGATCCCAAAGACAGGCGGATGTTCGGTCACCTGCAGGCCAAGGCGGCTGGCCAGCGTGCGGAGGTTGCGTTCCGCCCGGCCGGCCGCCGAGCGCGATACCACCACGACCACGCCGATCACTCCGACAAAGAAAATCGGAAACAGAAACGGAAGCAGGTTGGGTTCCACGGCAGCAGTCTGGTCAAAATCCGCGGCGGCGACAACTCCGCACCCAAGCCGCCTCGGTGCACTATTCGCGCGGGCTTGAAACCCGGGCCGGGGGCAAGGGACGGCCCAAGGCAGTTCCAGCGATTCGCTCACGCAATCGCGTCACCACCGGTGCCATTTCGCGTTCGGCGTCGCGCAAGCGCTTGGCGGGATCAGATAGGATGAGCGGCTTCGCATACCGGCCAAGAACATTGATGCCGGAGGGATTCTGCTTCCCGCCGCCGGTCGTCCGGTGACACAGGGCGCATTGGGCAAAATAAACCGTGTGTTTGGGAGTCCCATACTCAAGGAAGAGCGATTGCGTCGTATCAGGGACAAAGCGCAGAGGCGACGGCGACCGGGCGACGAAGGCCGCCTGGCGTGAGAAGAGCCACACCCACTGGTTCCAGCCATCGCGCGTGCTGGTCTCACTCGTCGGATCCAGACGATCCTCCGCCACCGCCATGCGCAACCGCAACTCGCTCGCCACCGACGTGGCCACCGGCTCGAGCTCGGTCGAGACGCCGACCATGCCCAACAACAACGCGACCTCGGTTCCGCGCGGAATCTCCACCAGCTGGTTCCTCGTCGCCGCGTCAATCGCCCCGGTGACCAAAGCTTCACTCGCGGTCCGGTCCGAGGCTCTGACAAAGACCCGTGCCGAAACCAAGGCGCGCTGAGCCTGAAAGAGGACTTTGGATTCCCGGTCCACTTCCACCCAGGGTGACGGCGCTCCCGTCAGCAAGCCCACGGGAATCCGCGGTTCGCGCCGCGAGCGCGCTTCCGGTGATCCGACCTCGGCCAGTCGCTCCAGTCCCGACGGCAGCCCTTCCAGCACGCCACGCGGCTGGCCCAAGGCTTTGATCGCCTTAGCCATCGCCAGAAGCGTCGCAGGATCCGCCGCTTCGTCCCGCTCAAACCTCCACCACACCTGAAGCAGATCCCACTGCAGTGAAAGCTTCGCCAGCGGGGAAAGGCCGAGCTTCTCGACTTGGGCTGCAGTGGAAACCAGGGCGAGCAACGTCCGCGCCTCGGCGGCCTGCAGGGGCGTCCAAGCTTTTACGGGGGAGGTGCGAACGTCCCCGCCAAAAACCCGGGTGTCCCGGGACGCGTCAATCTCCGCTTCCTTCCGCTGCGCCAGCGCCCACTTGGCGGTGAAGAACGCCGCATCATCCTTGCCCTCGTGACGACGCTCCGCCGGCAGGGCGGCACCGATTTCGGTGGGGGTGCGCTCCGCGAGGAAGAGCAGCGCATGCAGGGTGTTCAGCGGATGCGTCGGCGACGGAGCATACGCCGCAAGCGGTCCTCCCGAGGCAGGCAGCCCCTCGAAATCATGACCGATTGGATACGTTTCAGCGGAGACGGTGGCCACCACGGCGGCCAACACCGCCACCGTCTGCCACCAACGCCTGAGGCAAAGAAGGGGCTGGGATGACATATTCACGACACGG
>JAEUGZ010000205.1 GCA_016794725.1 Opitutaceae bacterium
CTACCGCGCCCCTCCGTGCCTCTCTCGCTCCCGCCCCGACTCTCTTCCGCTCCGTCGTCGGAGCGACGCCCTCCATCGGTGCGGCCTCCGGCCATTCCTTGTGGCTCCAGCGGATCGCCGCTGGTGGGTATCGGAACCAAGCGGCGACCCGTGGGTCGCTGCCTCCCTCCCCTCACCCGCTGCGGGCACACTCCTGGAGGGCGTCGCTCCGCCGACTCCGCGGGGACGGGCGTTGCGATCCTCCGCCGGCTCGTATTCTGATGCCTGAATTGAACCTTCGGATATTGCGGAGGTGTGGACCTTGTGCCCGGTGGGTTTGCCACGCGTCCCGCCACTGGCATCCGCCGGCCTACGCGCGCGACGCGAGCAGGCGCTCCGCGCGGATCGCGCAGACGCAATCGCTGCCGTCGATCGACGGGAGCCAGAGGGGTTGCAGGTGGGCAAACTCGCGGTTCATCGCTGCCTGCAGTCCGCCCACCTCGATGAGCACGATGCCATCGGGAGCGAGCCGCTCCCGCGCCTGCCGGAGGAGTTTGCGAATGATCACCAGGCCGTCCGGCCCCCCGTCAAGGGCAAGGCGGGGCTCCTTCTTGAATTCGACCGGCAACCCGTCGCAGACCGCGCTGGGCTCGTACGGTGGGTTGCTCAGAACGACATCGTAACCGCCCTCGGGCGGAGGCACGGCGTCAAAGACATCGCTGAGGTGAAGTTTCACGCGTCGCTCCAGCCGGTGCGCGTCGACATTGATTCGCGCCACCGCGAGGGCTTCGGGAGACAACTCGATGGCATCGACCCGCGCCTTGGGAAAATGATGCGCGAGGAGGATGGCGAGGCAGCCTGAGCCGGTGCAGACATCAACCACCCGACGCACCCGCGCGGGCGCCGCCAGCAGGGTGTCGATCTGGTCCGAAGCGAGGTGTTCGAGGAAGTAGCTGCGCGGAATGATGACGCGTTCGTCGACGTAAAACCGATGTTCTCCCAGCCAGGCTTCCTGCGTCAGATAGGCCGCCGGCGTACGCTCGATCACCCGTTTCTCCAGGACGCGTCGCAGGGCGATGCGCTGTGCAGGTTCGATCCGGCGGACCAGCACCCGTTCATCGCTATCGAGCGGCCAGTCCAGGGTGCGCAACAGCAGGTAAAGCGCCTCATCGTGCGCTGTTGTCGCGACCTGTCCCAGCGCCACCTTGGCCTGATCATAGACGGACACGGCAAACTGCAGCCAGTCCTGCAACGTCACCAGCTGGGACGTGGGCGGCAACTCCGTCAGACTCGCCGCGGTCCGAACCCGGGTGCCGGATCGGACTTGGGCACCGGCCCCAGTCGCGGATTTGGACCTTCGGGGGGTCCGACGCGACGGGCGGAGTTTACTTTTTCTCATGGCCGTCCGTCAGCACGTGCTCGTGATTGCGAATGTGATCAGGACAATAGCACTGGTCACCGGCACACTTGGAACAGTATCGGAAGTCCAACTCCGGATTGGTCAGGTCGGTGCGTTTGCAGATCAGGCACTGGTGACGCGCCTCGGGGCCGCTCCGCTCCACCACGATGCGGCGGGTCTGGGAGGCCATGCGACGCTGGCCGTCGCGCAGCGAAAGCCACAGGTCCCGGCCCATGAAGAGGAAAAAGTTGACGAGCGACGAAGCGATCGCGAGCCGCGTGGCGAGGTCTCCCGTGAAGAAGGTGAAGACCAGAAAAATCCAGGTCAGCAACGCCAGCCACTTGATCTGGATCGGCAGCACGAGGAACACGTACATCGTGTAGTTGGGATGCAGGTGGGCAAAGGCCAGGAAGATGGAACCCGCGATGAACAGATTGCTCGCGACCCCGTACGGAGTGATGAACGCGGTTCCGACCGTGAGGACGTAGCCAATGAAAAGGAAGAGATTGAACCGCAACGCGCCCCACTGTGCCTCCAAGGCGTTCCCAGTCAGATACAAGAAGTAGAGCGCAAAGGCGATGAACAGCCAGTGGGCCGACGGAGGGTCCGCCACAAAGGTCAATAGACGCCACCATTCCCCCTGCATCACCAGCGCCGGCACCAGCATCAACCGGGATCCATCAATTAGGCCAAAGAGAGTCGTCAGATACACAAACGTCTGCCCTATCACGATATACATCGTAATATTGACGATCGCGAGTGGACCTAGCCGACGCTCAAGCTTTTGCATCCAGGACATGAAGAACACAGGTGTACGGGGCGGCCGCGGCCGAGGCTACCCGAAAAACAAACCGGGTGACACGACCCGGTCGGTGGCGGAACCAGAACTACTCCGGCTCTGCAGTGCCCTCAACCACCCAGGCCCGGGCCTCCGGAACCTGCTCGAAGAAGCCGCGCAGGGCGGCGCTGAGGTGTTCGGCGTAGCGGAAGTGGGCGCCCATGCCGGTGCGCAGCTCGGCCTCGTAGATGAACTTGTCGGCATGGGTGGTGTGCTCGAAGGGGGTCTGGGCTCCGAGCAGGAGCGAATAGACGTAGGCCGGGGAGTTTCGCTCCAATAACTCACGCGTGAGCTCGGCCTGATCGGCCAGCAAGGCGCGGTGGGTTTCACGATCAATTTCCGGAGGCAGGTAGAATCCGGCCTGGATGAGCGGGGTGAAACGATTGCCTGTGCGGTGACGGTTCAGATCGCGCAGCTCCGCCAGGGCGAGGTTGTTCCAGGCAAATCCCACCCGCATCCGGCGCGTCGCCGTGCCCTGCTGTCCGTAACGATTGGACCGATGCCGGAGCGCCTCGGCCACCGGTTGCTCCTCGCGCAAAAACGGAGCACACGCCCGGTCGACATGCACCCACACCTCGTCGGGCAAGGCCTCAATCGACAACCGCTCACGCCCAAGACGCAGCGAGACCGTCAGATCCTGCCGGGCCTGCTCCTCGAACGATAACTCCGCCGAACTGTGGCGCATCAGACGCGGCGACTGCTTGAGCAGCTCGTCGCGAATCAGCTTCGCCGCCGCCCGTGCTTCCGGATGCGCCAGGGAGTCGAGCTGCTTGACCGTCTGCGCCCACATGCGCGACGTCTGCACCAGGCCGACGTTGGTGCGCGTCGCAAACGGGATAAAGTAACGCGCGCGATCAAGCGCATAGTTCTTTCGCAGCCGGTTCACTACGGCGGGTTTGGTGCCCTCGGGGAGACGAATCCGCCCTGGCTCCGCCACGGCCAGTGCGTCGAGCCGGGAATATTCGGCATGATAAGCGGCAAACGCCCGCGACAGCAACGCCTGCCAGCGCGGCGCAAGGTCGTCGGGGATGCCCAGTTCCACCGCGGAGGGGACGTGCGCCGCGTCCATGGTGATGTAGCGGGTCGACGATTCCTGCCCGTCGGCCATCTGCGCGATCTCAAACAATTTGTAGGCGAGCCACATCGACACCCCGTCGAGGGCCACGGCAAGGCCGCCGGTCAGACCGCCGATCGAGGCGTGCCCGTAGTCGACAAACTTGAGAATGCGGTCGATCGACGCATCGGGATTCGCCACGTCCACCTTTTCGAGGATCGCGGCCAGACCATCATTGCTCCGCGAATAGCGGGCCAGCACCGAAGCCAGCAGCTCCGGAGTGACCTTGGGAAGATCGGCCGCGGTGGGCGGCGGCACAAGGGCGAGTCCGGTGATGCG
>JAEUGZ010000237.1 GCA_016794725.1 Opitutaceae bacterium
GCTGCTTTCGCGGCGGCTTCTTCCGCCGCCTGCTGCTCCTCCGGCGTCGGGGGAGATGGCGGCACCGGGGGCTCAAGTTCTTTGAGGTGCCCGGTGACAATGGCCGTGCTCTGCTTTTCTTTGTCACCCGCAATCGCAGGCGCATCGCTTTTGCCGTCGGGCGTGGGCTTCTCTTGAGCTACCTGCTGATTCTGGGCCCCAAAGTTCTCAGTTTTGTCAGGGGGATTGTCCGGCGCGTCCGGATTGATTTCCACAAACTTGAAGGGCTTTGCGGGAGGCACGGGTTTGGCGGCAACTTTCTGCTCCTCCGGTTCAAGTTCGATGTTGAAAGTGCGGTCCTGCTTCACCGGTACCATGGGGTGATTCGACGGCTTTAGGAGGTACGGAAGGCTGAGCAGCAATAGGATGTGAAAAAGGACCGTTGCCACGAACCCGATCTGAACCGACCGCGTATCACCATCGCGCGACAAGCGCGGCCAGCCCAAACGCCGTCGGGGGCGTCGGGGTGTCGGAGGAGACGAAAGGGTCGACATGAAAATGGGCCTGAGGTCACGCAAGCAGACCTGCGCGCGTCAGCAATTGTTTCGTGAGACTGAGAGGCAACCCAACAATCGTCGACAATTCACCGGAAAACGAAGCGACGATCAAATCGCCGTGCTCCTGAACTGCATAACCACCTGCTTTGTCAAAAACATGCACCTTTGAGAGATACAAATCGATCACGGGTTCATCAAGCACGCGAAAAGTGACTTCGCTGACCGCTCCCGCATCCAAATGGAGATTCGTCTCGATGCAGTTGACCGATACTCCGGTAAAGACCTGGTGGGTGCGTCCAGAAAGCCGGCGCAACATGGCACGTGCCTCCGACGGTGATCCCGGCTTGTTCAGGGCGTGGCCATCCAGAAACACGGTGGTATCGGCCCCGAGAACCACGGCTTCAGGCACCCGATCACTCACCCATCGCGACTTGAGCGCCGCGTTGTGTGAGACCATTTCCCGAGGATCGGTCGTTGGATCTTCATTCTCAATGACCGCCGCGACCTGGACGTCGAAGGGATACCCGAGTTGGCTGAGCAACTCACGGCGGCGGGGAGAAGCCGAAGCAAGAATCAAACGGCGAGGCACTGGATCAACTCCCCGCACCGTCCACGGACACCGAGCGGCCATTGTCCTTCGGTCCGAGTGACAAAATGTACGGCGCGGCGCGTTTAACCCACTCTTCAGCCTTGGGGTACGACGCAGCGCCTTCATCCCAGGCCAGGCGCAGCATATCCGTATCAATCACCCCCGGATTGAGCGGAACGGCCGCCATGCCCCGGGGCAACTCTGCCGCCAGCGCCTTCGTCAACCCCTCTATGCCCCACTTCGACATGCAATAGGGCGCGACGTCCGGTGAAACGCTTCGTCCCCAACCGGAGGAGAAATTCACAATCACGCCCCGTTTCGCCTCCACCATCGAAGGCACGAAGTGACGAATGACGTTGGCGACTCCCCGCAGGTTGATGTCCACCAGTCGCGTGAACGAAACATCGTCCTGTTCCCAAAGGGGTGCAGGCGTGTTCATGATCGCGGCGTTGTTGATGAGGAGATCCGGAGCACCGTGGGCCGCCAGAATGCCTGCCGCCCAAATGCTGACTTTCACATCCTGGGCGACGTCCACGACGGAAAACTCATGCGGAGGCGGGTGACTGAGCCGCAGGTCGAAAATGGCCTCGCCTCCCCGGCCGCAGCCAAAAACGGTGTGGCCCTGCGCAATGAAGGCCTCGGCCAACGCGCGCCCAAGCCCCCGAGTGACTCCAGTCAGAACGATCTTCATGCGACGATTCGTTCACAGGACACGGTTTGCCTGCCAAGATCAACTCCGAGCGCGTGAGAAAGAGCGCGACCAGACCTAACCCGCCAACTCGACCACTTTCAGGCTCTTCCACCACAACACACCCACTGCCAAAAGGTCGAGACCCAGCAGAAGCACACTGCCGAGGGACAAAGACACGATAAATCCGCTGCCAACCCCGGAATTGCGGGAGTCACGGTAGTCAATCGCTCCGCACACGATCCAAACCGCCGCCAGCAAACCCACCATCGTGGTCACGTTGATGCGGAACAAGAGCCACCACTTCGCCCCAGGAAAGAGAAAACACAGAAAGACTGCCGGGACAAAAACCAGAGGCAGCCACCACAGAAACTGCTCCAGAAACCGGCTTCCGGACTCGGTGGCCGGATGATTGCGCGTGCCGAAGAGGTACATCAAACCCGCCACCGCCAGCCAGTAAATCTCGGGCCCAATCATCAGGTTGAACCATCGGTTCATGGGCAGGGCACCTTCCAGCGGAGGAGGGACAGGATCGCAGTCGGTGACTTCACCCGTGGATCCTACAGGTGAGTCTGATCCGCTCCCATGGGCCATTCGGCCCGTCTTGCGTTCGCCCAGCGATTGGCCGCTGCGGAAACTACTGGCGAACCTGCATCACCACTTTGTTCAAACCGAGCTTGCGGCAGCTGTCCCACACCTCGGTCACACGCTTGAACTGGGTCACTTCATCCGCCCGTACCAAGACCGGCGTGTCCTTGTTCACCTTCTTCACTTCTTCCAGCAATCCAGTCAATTCACCCGGCTGCACCGCCTTACCGTTGAAGGTCAACCCACCGTCCTTATCGACGCCGATCGTGATCTTGCCCGAGAACTCATTGCGCCCGGCCGTTTCCACTTTCGGAACGCTGATATTCAGCGTCGAGGCCGAACGGAACTGCATGGTGACAAACGCAAAGAATATGAGCATGACCAGCACGTCGATCAGCGGAAGGAGATTCATCTCCGGCCGTCGCCGACGGCGTTGATAGAGTCCGCTCATGGTCAAATCGATCGGTCAGGGTTCAAACCAGTTCCTTGGCGCCGGTCCGCGCCAGGATGCGCTCGAGCAATACGTCCAGCTGGGCGGCGAAACTCTCAACTTTGCGCTGGAGGTATCCTCCTCCGACCAACGCAGGAATCGCGATGGACAGACCCAGCAACGTGGCTGACAAGGCAAGCGCCACGCCACTCGTGAACTGGACCGGATCGGGCAGACCGGTTTCGCCGGAAATCGCGGAAAACACGCGCAGGAGCGACCAGACCGTTCCCGTCAGCCCGATCAAGGGGGCCGCAGCATAAATGATGTCCAGATAAGGGAGCCCACGCTCCATCCGATTCAACTCCAGCCGGGCGAACGCTTTGACGGCTCCTTCATCGCCGGGATGGCGCTCGGCAAAGTCAATGATGCGCGCCAGCACCGAATGCTGTCCACCGGTGATCGGCTTTCCACCCACAATCGCATCCACCAAGTCTTGAGGCATTACGGCCGCCCTTCGCAGCGCATAGGATCGTTCTCCCAGAATAAACACCATGACCACGGAACACAGTCCCAGCGGATAAATGAGAAAATCTGCGCCTTTAAAGACGTCGATGAGCGCGAAGAACATAGGAGAGGTTGCCTTGGGAGACGCCCGGAACGGGCGAAAGGTTCACAGAAAAACGTTCCTGCCCCAAAAAACTCAATAAAAAGCCGGCCCTTCCAGAGCCGGCTCTTTGCTACAAGCAGGTCTTTCCAATACTCAATCTATTATTAAGCAGCAAGATAAGGGAGCTTCTGTGCGGTTTCGAGCACCGCATTCCGACCTTCCAACAATTCGCCAATTGCATCCCAACGGCCATGGATCAACGCATCACGATCCGTTTCGCGAATCGTCGCCTTGACGGTCTGACCCCCAAAACGAATTTCCCGCGCGTTGAGATCTAGTTCGATTTCGAGGTCCGGACGGGCGTTCACCGCATCCGCAATCCGCGCGATGTCTTCGCGGCGAGCCACCAGACAGGGAATGCCCAGAGTCGTGCAGTTGCCAAAAAAGATCTCGGCGAATCCTTCGGCGATGACGGCCTTGAAACCATACTTCTGAATCGCCTGCGGCGCGTGCTCGCGCGACGAGCCGCAGCCGAAGTTGGCTCCGGAAAGCAGCACAGACGCCCCTTTGAATCGGGCTTCGTTCAAGGGATGCGCCTTGTCGGTGCCATCGGCCTGCTTGCGGACGTCATAAAAGAGAAACTCGCCGAGACCATCAAACGTGACGCACTTCATGAAGCGCGCCGGGATGATGCGGTCGGTGTCGATGTCATTGCCCGGGACATACACGCCGCGGCCTTTGACAGAGGTGATTTTTGCGAGGGACATGAGGGAGGGTCAAAACGACCGGGTAAGTGGGTGCAGATTGAAATTCAAACGATGAGAATTCGTAGCAACTCGGCCGTACCTTAGGCGGAGGGAACGCTGAACACTTCCCGGGCATCCGCCACCGAGCCCGTGACGGCCGCAGCCGCGACCATCAGGGGACTCATGAGGATGGTCCGACCGGTCGGTGATCCCTGCCGGCCCTTGAAGTTGCGGTTCGACGAGCTCGCGCACAACTGGTCGCCAATGAGCTTGTCCGGGTTCATCGCCAGACACATGGAACAACCGGCCTCACGCCACTCAAATCCTGCATCCCTGAATACACGATCAATGCCCAGCTCGGCGCAGAGAATACCGACGCCTTGCGAACCCGGAACCGCGATCGCTTTGACCCCGGCCGCAACACGGCGCCCCTTCAGGTACTTGGCGACTTCCTGAAAATCGCTCAGGCGACCGTTCGTGCACGAACCCATGAATGCCACGTCGATGCGCGTTCCCTTGATCGGCGAACCGGGTTTCAGTTTCATATAGGCGAGAGCTTCCTCGATGGACGATCTCTCGTCACCCGACACTTTCGTCGGATCGGGAACCTGCTCGGTGATGGCGATACCCTGCCCCGGGTTGATTCCCCAGGTCACAGTCGGCGCGATCGTGGCCGCGTCGATAGTCACGACATCATCGTAGGTGCAGCCCGCATCGCTGGCAAAACTGCGCCAACGAGCCACCGCCTGATCCCACGCCGCACCCTTCGGAGAATAGGGACGTCCCTTGAGGTAAGCGAAGGTCGTCTCGTCCGGATTCACATAGCCGGCACGCGCCCCGCCCTCGATCGACATGTTACACACGGTCATCCGCTCTTCCATGGTGAAGCGATCAAACACCTCGCCGCCGTATTCGTAGGCAAACCCCGTCCCACCATTCACGCCAAGGACTCGAATGATGTGCAGGATCACATCCTTCGAATAGACGCCCGGACGAAGACGTCCGTTCACATTGATGCGGCGAACCTTCAGTTTGCCGAGGGCCATGGTCTGCGTCGCCAGCACATCGCGAATTTGCGTCGTTCCGATGCCAAAGGCGATTGCTCCAAACGCGCCGTGCGTGGACGTGTGGGAATCACCGCACGCAATCGTGGTGCCAGGCTGGGTGATGCCCTGCTCGGGGCCCACGATGTGGACGATTCCTTGTTTGCCGGTGGCCCGGTCGAAGAAAGTGATGCCGAACTCCGCACAATTCCGTCGCAGCTCCTTGATCATCGCGTCCGCTAGGGGATCCGCAAACGGTTCGGCGAACTGATCGGTCGGGACAATGTGGTCGACCGTGGCAAAGGTCCGATGTGGCATCGCCACTTTCAATCCGAGGTCTCGGAGCATCCCAAAGGCCTGCGGGCTGGTCACCTCATGGATCAGGTGAGTGCCGATCAACAGCTGGGTCTGGCCATTGGCCAAGGTGCGGACGTGGTGAGCGTCCCAAACTTTTTGGAAAAGGGATTTTGCCATGGAAAGGAGAGGTTCTGAGCAACGCGCAATCACGTCAACTCGGCCTACACTCTACCACAGTCTTGCGTTGCCGGGAAATACTTGTTTCGTCGTCTGTGATGCCCGCAGAGTATCAAATCCCCTTCGAACTGCGGCATTTGATTTACTTCCGGGAGGTGGGAAGGCAGCTCCACTTTCGCCGGGCCGCTGAGACACTTGCAATTGCTCAACCTGCTCTCAGTCGGTCAATTGCCCAGTTTGAGTCACTGCTGGCGACCCCACTGCTGACCCGGAGTCGTCGCGGGGTCGCGTTGACTTCGGCCGGAGCAGCGCTACTCGCCCGCATCGAGCCACTGCTCAAGCAGCTTTCCCACCTGCCGGAAGAAGCACGGGCGGCGGCCTCCGGGGAACGTGGTCATGTGCGCATTGCGTTTACAGGCCTGGCCATGGCGACGGTCCTCCCTGGAATCCTGCGCGAATTTCACCGTCGTCACCCCGGAATCCGGCTCGAGTTGAATGAGTCTCCCACCTCGTCGCAGGTGGCCGCCCTTTCCGCCGGCGAATTGGGCTGCGGCTTCTTTCATCCTGACGCCGTCACCCCAGGCCTCTGCACCCATCTCCTGCTGCGCGAACGAAACGGCGTTGTCCTTCCCGGGGAACACCCCCTCGCGGGGCAGGCGACACTCCGTCTCCGGGACCTGGCCACCACGCCTTTCGTATTGTTTCCCCGCGTCAACAACCCTGGCTTCTACGACCGCACGCTGGCCGCCTTTGCCCGCGCCGGAGTCACCCCGCGCATTGCCGAGGAAGTCTGGCCCCGGGCCAACGCCATCGGGCTGGTCCGCGCCGGCCTCGGTGCCACTTTCATGTGTCCCTCCGAGGCCCGCCATCTGCCCGCCGAGGTCATGTTTCGGCCCCTGGAAGGCCCTGCACCGGAAAGCCGGCTGGTGGTCGGTTGGAAGAACGAGGAACCGATCGAGCCTTCCCTGGCCGCTTTTCTGCAGTTGGCCACGGGTCCCGGCGCAGGCTGAGCGGCGACTCATTGTTCCGCACCGCCCTCGATGTGACGTTCCTCAGAAGTGAGCGCCGTTTCGATCAGCCGGCGCACGGCCGCGACTTGATCAAACAGCGGGAGGCTGGGTTCCCCGGGCCGAGTACGAACTTGTTCGGGCAGCCAGGGCAAATGCACAAAACCGGCGGACGCCAGGTTCACCGACGGGCGGGTGCTGACATGATGCATCAACGAATAAAATACATGATTGCAGACAAAAGTGCCTGCCGTCTGCGACACCGATGCCACCACACCGGCCTTCCGCAAATCCTCCACAATCGCCTTGATTGGCAGCGTGCTCCAGTAGCCCACCGGGCCATCGGTTACAATGGGCTCGTCGATCGGACGGCCGCCACGATTGTCCGGCAGTCGCGCATCGTCGATATTGATGGCGACACGCTCGACGGTAATCCCATTTCGACCTCCCGCCTGCCCAAGACAGATGACCGCTCGCGGACGCAGCGTCTCAACCAAGTCGACCAGAACCGTGGACGCGTCGCGAAAAACACACGGCAGAACGCGAGCCACGATCCGCGTTCCCGCAATGATCGCTCCGTCCAGTGCCCGCGAAACCTCGTCCGAAGGATTGATCGCTTCGCCTCCAAACGGCTCGAAGCCTGTCAAGAGCACACATCCGCGGTCCTGGTTCATCATAAAGCGGGTGGGATTTGCACAGGACCGTGTTGAGGTTGATCTGATTCGCACCGGATCACTTCCGGTAAACGAAGAAACCCATCGCTAGAACATTGAATACCCACAGGGCCAGCGCAAACGGCACCTGCGCCTTGATCACGGCGCGCCGGTCCTCCAGCTCGAGCAGCAGCGCGGGGACCAGGTTGAAGTTGGCCGCCATGGGAGTCATCAAGGTCCCACAGTAGCCCGAGAGCATTCCGAAAGCACTCATCACCGCAGGGTCGCCTCCATGCATGCGCACAATGAACGGAAGGCCGATTCCGAGGGTCATGACCGGGAATGCGGCAAATGCATTTCCCATCAGCAGGGTGAACAGCGCCATACCTCCCGCATAAGCGACGACCGCCGCCCAGGGCAACTGCATCGGAAGGGTGGCGCCGATTCCCTGGGCGACCAGATCTCCCACTCCGGCGCGGGCGAAAACACCCCCCAAACCTGCGAGCAACGGTGGCAGAATCAGAGCCCAGCCGATTGCGAGGAGCAGTCTTCCCCCCTCTTCCACCGCCACTCGGTAACCCGACCGGGTGACTCTCATCGCCGCGAGCAGCCCGACCGCGCAACCGGCTCCTAGCGCGATTTGCGTGGACTGCTTTGTATCCACGAGGCTCCAGCCGTCCCCCTTGATTCGAGGCAGCAGCAGTCCACCCACCACCACAACGGTTGGAATGAGGACCGCCGGGAGCAGCAGGCGGTTTCCCAGGCGAGACGCCGAGGCCCGCCGCATCGCTTCGTCGCCGGACTTGCTCGGCTCGGGTGTCATACGCCCCGCCACCACCAACACGACCATGGCCACCACCATCCCGCCCACCCATTCGGAAGGCAGCCGGGGTCCGACACAGAAGGTCAGGCCGAGCAGACCATAGAATCCGGCTGTGGCCCAGCCGCGCCGGCCCGACCGAGGCGCGCGACGGGCGCACTGCACGGCGACGGCGATCAGCCCCACACCGGCGGCCCCATAGAAGAGTTCGGAGGAAACCAGCGTCACGGCGCCCCCCTCGTCTGCTCTTCCTTCGGCGTCTGCCGCCACTTGACCACGTCGCGATCCAACAACCGATAACGCCAGGCTCCGAGGACAAGGGCCATGATCGCCGTCGGCACGCCCCAGAGCCCGAGCTCAACCACACCCACTGGCACTCCGGCCGCGTCGAGCACGCCTTTCATCAGCAGGACGGGACCGATGGCGACGATGATGTCATCCGCGAAAAAATTTCCCCAGTTTTCTGACGCGGCCGCATGGGCCCGGATGCGTGAGGAGAGCGCCGTTGGCAGAGGAGGACCGTCGCCTTTCGCCAGGGCCTCCGCCATCGGCGCAATCAACGGCCGCACCATCGCTGCATGTCCACCGATGGTCAGCCCCACGGTGCTGGCCAGCTGGCGAATCGCCTGATAAACCCACATCACCCGGCCGGCGGTGGCATGCGACAGTCCCCCGATCAACCCAGCGGCCCGCTCCTGCAGTCCGAACTTCTCGAGGAGTCCGATCGCCGGGAGCAGCAGGACCACCGGCAGGGACATGAACCGGTTTTCAACAAACAACGACCCCACCAGAGCGAGGATCTCCCGCACCGAGAACCCCGCCCCCAGCCCGGTGGCAAGGGCCGCCAGGAGGATGACGCCGAGCGTGTTCCAACGCAGGACGAGGCCGACCACCACGACGAGGATCCCAACGAGCGCCATCATGATGGCACCGGGCGCAGGTCGACTCCCGCCTGTCGGAGCGAACGATGGATCGTCTTCGCAAACTCAAGGGCATTCGTACCGTCACCGTGAATACAAACCGTGTCGGCGCGAAGGGGCAAGGTTGTGCCATGCCGGCTGGTCACCGTCCCGAGGGTGACCAGCCGCATCACCTGCGCCACGGCCGCGGAGGCTTGCAGGTGCACCGCCCCGGGCACCGATCGCGGCGTCAATGTGCCGTCCGGCTCATAGGTGCGATCGGCGAAAACCTCGTCCGCCACCTGCAAGCCCAAGCGGCGGCCAGCGGCAGTCAAGGCCCCGCCCGAAAGCCCGACCAGCACGAGGCGTGGGTCAAGGCGAAGGACAGCCGAGGCTATCGCCTCTGCGATCATCGGGTCACGTCCCGCTTGATTGTAGAGGGCTCCGTGGGGCTTCACGTGGCGGACGGGTGAGATCTGCATCAGGTGCGACACCTGCTCTGTGACAAGTTGGACGATCTCCGCCGGCGTGAGTGCGAGTTCACGCCGGCCAAAATGGTCGCGATCCGCATAGCCGGGATGCGCTCCCACCGCGACCCCACGCTCGTTCGCCCACGCCACCGTGCGCCGCATGGTCGCCTCGTCACCGGCATGGCCCCCACAGGCAACGTTGATCGACGTGACCCATTCCATCAAGGCGTGGTCGTTGTCACCGCCTTCTCCCAAGTCGCAGTTGAGATCGATCCGCGGCATGGGTTCAGTCAGTCGCCGCCAGGCCGGTGCGCAGCGATGCCACCGCCGACTCCTGTCGCACCACGAGGTCCTGGGCGGTCTCGGCCGAAACGAGGACAAAACGGACATGCCCACCAGGTCGGACCTGCGCGAGCACGGAGCGGTCCGCACTGATGACATTCGCGATTTTCGGATAGCCACCCAAGGTCTGCCGGTCCGCCGACAGGACGATGGGCTGTCCGTCCGGCGGCACCTGGACGGACCCGAACGCGACCGCCTCCGACACGAGCTCGGGGCCTGCGGTCCTCAGGATGGGTGGGCCCTGCAAACGGACCCCCATGCGGTCGGAGCGAAGGCTGACTTCATAGTCGTGGTCAAGAAGCGCGCGATGGGCTTGAGGCGAAAACCACTCGGCCTGAGGGCCGGGGACCACCCGCAGGATCGCAGGCTGGACCACCGGCGGAAAGAGTCGCGGCGAGACCGACCAGGACCGCCCAAGACGCGGTGGCGGAGGAGCACTTGCCCTCAGCTGGAGCCGGTCGGCCGTTCGCAGGGTTCGCCCGATCAATCCGGGCCACCCGGATGAAATCAACGTCGATGCACTGTTGAGAAGACGCGGCACCTCCAAACCTCGCTGAAAACTGACGTAGAGTCGTGCGCCCCCCACAATTTCCTCCAAGTCGACTGACTCCCCGGCTTTCACGGCCCACGGTTTCAACCACGGCCTTCCGGAGACGCGCGCTCCTGCGACGGCGATCCAACCTGGTTCGGAGAATCGCAGCACGGGCCCGCGCAAGGTGCACTCGAGTCCCACCGCATCTTCGCTGTTTCCCAACATGAGGTTTGCCACACGCAGCGCGAGTCGATCCACCGCTCCACCTTCGGGCACACCTTGAGCCTGCCACCCGGGACGCCCCAGGTCCTGCAGCGTGGTGAAGATACCCGGCTTTAGGACTTCGATCATTTACCAGATTCGGTGACCACCGGTTCAAAACGCACCCGATCTCCCACGCGCAGCAAGGCCGGAGGCCGGCGGTCGGGATCGAAGAGGCGAAGCCCCGTCCGCCCAAGGATATTCCAGCCTCCGGGCGTCGCCTGCGGATAGATGCCAGCCTGGGATCCGGCAATGCCTACGCTGCCGGCCGGAACCTGAGTTCGAGGGGTCGCCCGTCGCGGGGTCCTAAGTGATTCCGGCAAACCGGCCAGATAAGGAAATCCGGGCGAAAAGCCGATGGCCCGGACGGTGTAGGGCTGTGCAGCATGGCGCTGGATCACTTCGGTCGCGCTCAATCCCAGGTGTTCTGCCACCCAAGCCAAATCTGGACCAAATTCTCCCCCGTACACCACCGGAACGATCCATTCGCGCGGTCCGCTCTGACTGACCGGGCGAATGTCAACGCAGCTCCGTTCAATCCAGCTCTGAACGGCAGCGAGCGGACTCCTCTGTCCCACCGCCACCGGATCGAAGTGCACTGCGACCGTGGTATAGGCTGGAACAATGTCCACCACTCCGGGAAACGGATGCGTCAGGAGGACCTCGGTCAGCGCGTGGACGTTCTGAGCAGTCTCGTCATCGGCGCGGTTACCCACTTCAACCAAAACGGCAGAATCGCCCAGCGGCCGGCACAGCATGAGTTCGGAGCATGCTCAATTCGGCCACCGGCTCAAGCCCGCGGCGCTTCCTGGTTCCCTTTTGCGACAGGTCTGCCTAGATCGTCCTGGTTATGCGTCGGCTCACTGCGCTTCTCGTTTCCCTTTCCGCTCTCGCCGCAGGTCTTCTGGCGCATCCTGAGTCCGAAGTCGCCATTGCAGAACTGTCCCGCCTGATCGAACGTACTCCCCTTCAACCCAGTCTTTGGTTCGCGAGGAGTGCGCGCTACCTTGAGCACGGCCGCTGGTTGGAGGCCGAGGCGGACCTCGTCGAAACAGAACGGCTCTCGCCCGGCTTTCCGGGACTGAATCTGGCCTTCGCCCAGGTCCTGCTCGAGCGTGGGCGCTACGCCTCTGCGCGCGAACGCGCCCTCCTCGTCCTGTCCCAGGAATCCGAAAACGCCGCCGCTCACCTGCTCAGCGCCCGAGCCTCGGCCAAGCTCGGTGACGCCAAGGCCGCTGCCATGGGATTCTCCCGTGCGATCGCTCTTCTGGCTGAACCCGCTCCCGAGCTGTTTCTCGAACGAGCCAACCTCAACCTCCCCGTCAAAGTCCGGCTGGAAGGACTTGAAGAGGGATTGTCGCGGATTGGGCCTGCCCACGTCCTCCTGGTCCGGGCCCTGGACCTGGAACTTTCCGCTGGCCGAATCGATGACGCGCTGCGTCGAATTGACCGGATCGTCGCACAAAGCGAACGGAATGCCACCTGGTTGAAGCGACGAGGCGATATTCTGGTCACCGCCGGAAGAATCAGGGAGGCACGTACGGCCTACGAACAGGCCAAGGCCTCCCTCGCAGTCCTTCCTGACTGGTTGAAACAGTCTCCCGAAACCACACTCTGCCTGAACGACTTAGCCCAAGCCCTCAACCAACTCCCGCCCGCCCCTCCTCCATGACCCTGATCACACGCGCCCTGTGCCTGCTCCTCAGCTCCTTTCTGGCCGGTTCTGCGCTGCACGGCGCCACCTCGCTCGTCCGCGGGCCCTACCTGCAAAGCGCCACACCCACCAGCATGGTCATCCGCTGGAGGACGGATGCGACAGAACCTTCGCAAATCCGGTTCGGAACGGAGAAGGACAACCTCGCGCGGACCGCAAGCTCCGCCGGGATTCACTCCGAGCACGTGGTCCAATTGTCCAACCTTACGCCCGGAACTCGCTACTTCTACGCAATCGGCCTCCCTGGCAAGGGGGCCAATCAGGCGGGTCCACTGCTCGGGCCGATCAGCAGCTTCGTCACACCTCCCCTGGCGGGACCGGCCAAAGCCACTCGAATCTGGGTGCTGGGTGACCCCGGCACCAAAGACGAAGTTCAAATGGCGGTGCGCGATGTCTACACGCGGTTCACTGGGTCGCGGCCAACCGACCTCTGGCTCATGCTGGGCGACAATGCCTATCCGGACGGCACCGATGCCGACTATCAAAAGGCGGTGTTCGACATGTACCCGGACTACCTCCGATCGGCACCGCTCTGGCCTGCGTTGGGCAACCACGACGCGCGGCATGCATCGTCTATCACTCAGTCCGGTGTCTACTACTCCATTTTCACTCTGCCCACTCGCGGACAGGCCGGCGGGGTGGCCTCGGGCACCGAAGCCTACTATTCTTTCGACTACGCAAACATTCATTTTGTCTGTCTGGACTCACACGACAGCGATCGTTCCCGATCGGGAGCGATGATGCAGTGGCTGCTCGCCGATTTGTCCTCCACCCAGAGGGAGTGGATCATCGCCTTCTTTCATCATCCCACCTACACCAAGGGGACGCATGACTCGGATTCCGACAAGGACAGCGATGGACGCATGAATGACATGCGCGCCATTTTCCTTCCGGTGCTCGAGGACGCGGGCGTCGACCTGGTGCTCACCGGACACTCGCACGTGTACGAGCGGTCCTGGCTACTCGATGGGCACTATGGAAAGAGCCAGACGTTCGACGCCTCCCGCCATGTCAAGCAACCCGGCGACGGACGGGAAACCGGGGGCGGCGTCTATCGCAAGCCGCGCAAACGGACCGCCAATGCCGGAGAGGTGTCCGTTGTCACCGGCAACGCGGGTCACGCCAGTTCCAAACCCGTTCCGCTCAACCATCCCGCCATGGTGGTATCCCTGAACGAACCCGGTTCGTCCGTCGTGGACGTCGATGGATTCAGGCTCGATTTCACCTTCCTCAATGACAAAGGCGAAAAGCGCGACTGGTTCACCTTGATCAAGGAATGAAAAAAGGGGGGCCCCATGAAAGGCCCCCCTTTTCTTTGTCTCCACCTAACGCGACGCGGTGACGGTTCCTGTCATCGGTGCGCCGCAAATTTCCAAGACCACTGGCGGCCCTTTTCGACGAGTGTCCGCCGCAGCGGCGACGTTCGTCACCGGAGTGGCAGGCGAAGTCCCGGCGAGCGAGAGGACACGGGTCGAACCGGTCCGCTGCTCAAACGACTCGATCAAGGCGATCCCGGTCGCCCCTCCAGCACCTGAAACCACGATCGAGTATCCCCCGGGAGGAAGAATGACGTCCAGCACGGCATCCTT
>JAEUGZ010000286.1 GCA_016794725.1 Opitutaceae bacterium
GACGACAAACACCGATCCGGACGGATCCAGGCGGAGCGGCACCTCGGTGCGGCCGCCGGCTTCGCGGAAACGGGCGGCGTAGTCCCGCTGAGCGGTGTCCGCCGACCACAGTTCCGGCTCCCGACCCTCGACGCGAAATGAAGCCTGAATGTCGCGAACCACCGTGTCCTGGTTCGATACAAAATAGACGTCGGCGTCCCCGATCACCCGGTGGTGATAGCGAATGCTGGCATCGCCGGGTGTGTAACTGAAGTCCGGAGACAGATCCAGCCGTCCGAGCCACTCCGGGAGCGGGCGCGTGGGCTGGATCCGGCCTGAACCCCAGAGGGCTTCGGTCAGGGCGCGCAACTCGGCCTCGCTCGCCGGATAGTCGGTGAGCCCGGGGGTGCGGATCGGGCGCGGACCCATGATGGGCACGCCGGCTTCGGCCAGGTGCTTTAGTTTTCTCAGCACCGGCAGGCTCATGGAGTCGGTCCCCTGGAGAACGAGGGTGCGGTAGGACTTGCCGTCGGGGAGAACGATACGCCCGTCGCGGGCCTCCATGCGGCGGACAATGACCTCCGCGGAGCAGGCATCGAACTCGTAGCCGATCGGCAGTGACGGAAGTTTGAGGTGTCCGCCGTACATGGATGAGGGCAGCGCCTCGCCGGGAAACAGGCAGATGTCCGAGACGGTCAGACCCTGCTGCAGCAGCGCCTGGCAGCGCGTGAGGTAGTCGATCCAGGCTCGGCTTTGTTCCCACCAGGTGATGTTGCGGTTGTAGTGGGTACCCACCGCGGAAAGGGTCATCCCGGGCGCGCGGTCCAGCCATGGCTGGTGAACGTAGGAGTGAATTTCGAAGCGATTGATGCCGGCGCAGAAAGCGGCGTCGCCGAGTGCCTTCATGCCAAAGGGGTCGATTTCCCAGCGGTTGCCTCCGCCGGAGCCACCGGTGAAGGCTTCGGCGCCGATCACGTTTCGTCCATAGGTGTGACCGACGCTGGAGGCCAGCTTGGAGACCGAGTCGATTCCCTTTTCGATCCAGAATTCACCGAGCGGCACGTGGGCGCCACCGGCGGATTGCAGGTCGTCAAACGGCCCATTGCCGTAGGGCTCGACCTCGAGACGAAGACCCTTGCGTTCGGCCATCCGGGCGAGGTGTCCGGTGTAGCGCTCGGCGAAGAGATCGGCCAGGGTTCGGCGGAAATCCCAGAGGAACCGCTCGGTGATCGCGGGCGATGCGACCACGCGCCCCGCAAGGACGGGAAGGTAGGGCTGCAGCACGTAACCCCGACGTCGCTGAAACTCCTCCGCAAAGCCGGCCGTCCAGTTCTGCGAGCCGATCTCGTAGCTGTCCACCACCACCGTGCTGAGTGTCTTTCCGGCGAGTGGACCCACGTCGGACAGCACCGGGCCCATCATGCCGTTCCAATGGGCTTCGATGGCGTCGGTGCTGAGCTTGTCGCACTCCAGCCAGGCACCTTCGATCGAGGCGGGACGATGGATGAGCGCGTGTTCCAGGGGATCGATTTCCAGTTTGGGATTCGCTCCGACGGTCGGCGGCTGATTTGCCACCTGACCCGTTGGGGCATGGCCGATGCGCAGCACGGTCCAGTTTCCAGAGGGGACCTCCCAGCGGAGCGTTCCCGACGCGTCGAGTTTGTCGGTCAGCGTGATCATCCTCTCCGGGTTGATCACCTCCGCGACGGAAAAGTCGGCGGCCAGCTCCCGACTTCCGGCCCGCGAAAAGAAGGCCTTGGCGGCGAGGTTGTCGACGGCGCGGCGGGGTGAGAGTTCCAGGTGTGACAGGCGCAGCTGCCGCGGTTTCGGTTGAAGCTGGGTGAAGCTGATCCGAAAGATGCGCGCGGCCGCCGGTGGGACGGAATGCAGCTGCACGCGCCCGCTGGGCGTGAGCGAGAATGTATCGACGGTTCGGAAGGTGGCGCCGTCGTCGGAGGCCTCGATTCGACCCGAACCGGACCGCACACCGTATCCGAGTCTGAACGACAGCGTTTGGGCGCGGAAGGGTTGTTCGAAGGTGATGTCGACCAGGGAAGGGCTCTCCGGAGTGGGCAGGGGCAGGGTCAGTTCGGCATCACCCGACGAGGTCTGGGTTGCGCCGCGCACGGTGAAAGTGGGATTGTGATCCCGCATGGCGGTCTCCTCGCCTGCGGGGGTGGGGAACGCGACTACTGCGACGTCACGGTAGCCGGTGCGCAGGGCGGTCTCCGGTGACGGAAGCGGGGCGGAAAAATGGGAAGGCCCCTGCAGCTTCAGTTCGCGAGTGACAATCTCCTGCATGCCCTGCTCCGGCCGGTTCCAAGTGCCGCCACTCGACGACCAGCCCGGGGCATTGTGTAGTCCGAGCTGCAGCCCGAGACGGTGGGCTTCGCGTGTGGCGTGGGCGACCAAATCCCGCCAGGCCGGACTCATGACTTGCACCGGACCGGGCGGGGCGCTGCCATCGACGTTGAAGATGATGCCGCCGCCAAGCCCGACCCGCGCCATCGCCTCCAGGTCGGCGGTGATTCCCTTCCGCGTGATGTTTCCGTTCATCCAGTGCCACCACACCCAGGGCCGAGCGGAGGTGGGAGGCGTGTCAAAAGACCGTTCCAGCGGATCCTCGGCCGCATTCAGAGTGTACAAGCCCAGGATCAGTGCCAGAAGCGCACGAGCGGAAGAGCGAATGGAGGAAGTCATGGCAACACCGTGCGAAAAGGGACGGCAGGCAGGCCCGAGCGATTGAAGAGTGCGGTTTCGGGAGCGTTGCTCCAGGCGTAACGAATCTGGCGCGGCTCCGGGACCGCAGCGGCGGAGAGCTTGACGAGGGACCCTTCAACCTGCGCGACGGCAGTACGAAATACTCCGTCGTCGCCGGCCACCTCAAAGCCCGGCAAGGGCTGTTGCCGAGCGACCAGACCACCGTCGGCGTGGGCAAATGTCAGTTGCAGCGTGTCTCCCTGACGAGCGGCGGACTGGAACGTGGGACCGGAGAATTCGCCGCCGAGACCGTAAGTGTGGGCCTTGGCGAGACGGGCGAGTCTGCGGCCGACGTCTTGCTTGTTCCGGGGATGAACGTTGTCCGGAGTGCCGATATCAATGGTTACCGCCATGCCGGTGGCGGGCACCGCGAGCGTCCGGGTTTGCGCGTCGCGCAACTCGGCGAAGCCAATCCGGCTCTTGTCCATCGGAGCGGAGTAGGCGGACAGTTGCACAAAATAGAACGGAGTCTCGCCCTGGCCGAATCGCTCGCGCCAGTCGTGAATCAGGGCGGGAAAGAGCGTCAGGTACTCCGCGGGACGACTGATGTTGTGCTCGCCCTGATACCAGAGTGTGCCCCGGATCGAGCAGGGGACGAGCGGTGCGATCATGCCATTGAAAGCGCAGCAGGGTCGATGCTGGGCGAGGATTTCGGCTGGATTCGAGGGGCGTGCCCGCGCGAAGGATTCGCCGCGTTCGCGAGCGAGCGTGCGGGCGCGGGTCCATTCATCGAGCAACCGGGGGTAGTCGACCTGGCGGGCGTTCATTTCGGCGGTTTCGGCCAGCCAGCGCCGTTCGATGGCGGGCCCGTGCGGAGTGCGGGCGATCGCCGTGGGCGGCAAGAACACCTCGATCATCTTGCCACCCCAACTCGCGTTGATCAGTCCCACCGGCACGCCTTCGAGTGCCAGGTGCACCTCACGGGCGAAAAAGAAGCCGACCCCCGTGAAGGCGCCCACGTGTTCAGGGACGGCGGGCCGCCAGACTCCGCGGACGTCAGCTTGGGGCGTCTCGGCCGCGAGCTTCGGCACGCGGAAGTGCCTGATATGGGGAAAACGGGCGGAGCTGACCTCCTCGTCACCCTGGTCCGATTGGGACACCATCCACTCCATGTTGGATTGGCCGGAACACAACCAGACCTCACCGACCAGGACGTCGCGCACACGGACTTCGTTGCCCTGTGATCGGGCCGACAGCTCGATGCCCGCGCGAACGGCGGCGCGCGCCGGGAGTTCCAGTCCCCAGGCGCCATCGGCACCCGCGTGGGTGCGGCTCGTGGTGTCCTGCAGGGAGACGGTCACCTCGGCGCCCGGTTCAGCCCATCCCCACACGCGAATCGGCTTGTCCCGTTGCAACACAACTCCGTCGGTGAAGAGCCCGGACAGCCGCAGCGGTTCAGCGTGGAGGGCGACGGCTGCGATGAGAAGCAACGGCAAGGCGACGAAACATCGGCCGACGGTCGACCGGAGGGTGCAGCGGGGGTGGTGCATCGAAGGGGCAGGCCGTGACACAGGGTGCAAAGCGGGAGGAGGACAATCCGACCCGGTTCTCAAAATGTTTCCAAAAGTTAGATAAATCCAGCTCGCACCGCTTTTGCCCTTGCCGGGTCCCCCGGGGTTCCGTGGCTTCATGCGGCGCGCCTCACCCCATGCCCCGTCCCTTTCGTTTCACGTCCGATGGATCCTACCGGTGGTGGGTGCTGGCGCTGCTCTTTGGGGCCTCCTTCCTCAACTATTTTGATCGGCAGACGGTTTCGGTCCTGAAGACCACGCTGAAGGCGGAGTATGGGCTGGATGACGCGGCGTATGCGTTGCTGGTGAACGTGTTTACGGGCTGCTATGCGGCGGCTTACATTGGCAGCGGCTGGCTGGTGGATCGGATGGGGCCGCGGCACGCCCTCGCGTTGTTTGCGTCCGTGTGGTCACTGGCGACGGTGGCGTGCGGAGCCGCGGCGACGTTTGTCCAGCTGGTGCTGATGCGGGGCCTGCTCGGACTCGCGGAACCGGGAAATCACCCGGTGGCGATTCGGGTGGCGACGGCGTGGGCACCGGCTCGACGCCGGGGATTGTTCATGAGTTTGTGCGGATTTGGTTCCAGTGTGGGGGCGGTGGCGGCTCCGCCGGTCATCGCCTTCCTCGCGCTGGAGTATCACTGGCGCATCGCCTTTGTGGTTCCGGGTGTGTTGGGTCTGGTCCTCGCCGCCGTGTGGTGGCTGACCTACCGGGATCCTGCGCCGCTTGAATCGACAGGCCAGGCAGCGGTGGCGGCGGTGCCGTCCTTGCGGTGGGGGGCACTTTGGCGTCACCCGGCCGTTTGGGGCATCGTCCTGTGCCGGCTGATCAGTGATCCCGTGTGGTACTTCTGTCTGTTCTGGCTTCCGGGTTATCTCCAGGAGCAAAAGGGCGCCACCATGGCTGATCTCGGCTGGCTTGGCTGGCTGCCCTTTCTCGCGGCCAATGTGGGAGCGCTGGCCATGTCGGCCCTGTCCGACCGTCTGGCACATGGCGCCGCCGACCCGCTCGCCGCACGCAAACGCCTGCTCCTCGTTGTCTCGGCGGCGGGTCCGATTTGTCTGGCGGTGCCTCAGGCGCCCAACCTGATCACGACTCTGGCGTTGTTCTGCGTCATTGCGATCGTCTGCAATTCCTGGCTCTCCACCCTCGCGCCGATCATCGCGGAGGTGTTTCCCCTGGGCAATGTGGCCAGCGTGTGGGGCATCGCCGGCGCGTTTGGCGCCACCGGTGCGATGGTGTTCAACTATGTGATTGGGCACGCAGCCGAGACCATCGGGCTGACGACGTTGTTCATCGTCATGGGCGCGCTTCATCCCTGCGCGGCGGTTTTGCTGCATGTCCTCGTGCGGAGGCGGGCGATCGATCCTCACCCGGAGGTGCAGGCTCAAAATGCCTAAGTTTTCGTCCAGGAGGGTGACCGGTTCACGATTGCGGGCGACGATGCCGACCTCTGAACTGGAGGCAGTGTCCGCCATGGAAACCGCCCCGTTGCCTCCCTCGTTAGGTCACGCCGCCGTCTGGTCGCGTCGCGAGTTTCTCCGCACCGCCGCACTCGGCGGAGCTCTGGTGAGCACGGGTGCGGCGGGCGCCTCCCATCAAGGCCGGACACCGTCGCCCGGACCGCTCGATCCGACGACGTTGAAGCGCATGGCGGCAGCGCGACCGCTCCGCGGAGGTCTCATCCCGGCCGATCTTTCGCGACGCCTGGCGACAGCCCATGTGAGCGGGCGCTATCACTTCACGTCCAAACCGTTCCTGCAGGAGGGAGCCGAGCGGGTGCACGCGCTCGGGCTGGGTGGGATCAAGCTTTGGTTTGATGCGCTCGAGCGTGCCTATCGTTTCAACTCGGATTGGCGCCTGCCGGCGGATGCCACCTACGTCGACCTCGCGCGGCACACCTACTTCCGCGACGCGTTCGAGGTACCGTTCAGCGTGATTGCGCTCGAGCTCTATGATGTCCCCGTGCCCGGACGGAAAAAGCCCAAGGGGCACATGATTGATCCCGAGTCGGATTTTCACGCCGACGAGTCGCAAACCTACGACCTGGCCTGTCACCTGTTGCGCACCTATCGGGAGCGTGACGTCACGTTTTTGCTCCAGAATTGGGAGGGCGACTGGATGTTTCGGGGCGGAACCAGCAATGACTGGATGAAAGGAACGTATCCGGAGCTTGAGCGACGAATCGATGCGTTTGTCCGGTGGTTCACCGCGCGGCAGCGCGGGGTGGAGCGCGCGCGCGCGGACGTGGAGGCAGGACGCTGCCGGGTGTTTCACGCGGTGGAGGTCAATCGGGTGTTCGATCTCAAGGCGGGTCATCCCACCGTCACCTCGCACGTGCTGCCGAAGCTGCGACCGGACTTCATTTCGTGGTCGTGTTACGACGGGTTGCGGACGGACAAGCGTGATGGCGATCTGACGGGGCAGGCCATGACCGAAGGCATGAATCTCATCCAGCACTACGCCCGCACCGTACAGGTGGATGCCGAAGGGCGGCCGGCGCTTTACATCGGCGAGATTGGATTTCCGGAGCAGGTGGTTCCGGCCGCGGCTGTGATGGACATGATGGATGGCGCAATGGGGGCGTTGCTGGAACGGCAGGTTCCCTACGTGTTTCATTGGGAGCTCTACTGCAACGAACGCCGCGACGGGGCCCGCGTTGCGGTCACCGGCGCGGAACGGGCCGAGGACCTGCGCGGTTTCTGGCTGGTGCGACCTGACGGCACGCTCGGTCACACCGCGGAGTACCTGCGAAACCTACTGGCTCATGCCGGCCGCCGGCTCCCGGTCTGAATCGCGCGCGGACCGGGCCAACTAACGCGGGATCGGAGGCGGTGCCTCGGGTTCGTAGGCGGCGGACTCACCCTCGGCAGGTTGCCAGGCGAGGACCTGGCCGGCGCGGGTGAGCTCCCGCTGCAAGTCGGAGTACGGCACGCTCTGGACGGCACACCCCCGTCGCAGCGCCAGGCTGGCGGCGATGGCGGCGGACTGACCCAGAATCATGAATACAGGTTCCATCCTCACCGAACCGTAGGCAATGTGGGAGGAGGACAGGCAGACAGGGACCAGAAGGTTCTCCGCCTCGGACGCCCGGGGTGTGAGCGCCCGGTAACTGATCGGGTAGGGGGCGAAACCGCTGACCTGAACATCCCCTTCGTTGATGACGCGTCCCTCCTTGACCACGCGCTGGCAATTGTGCGAGTCCATGCCATACGCACCCATGCCGACGCCATCGGTGGCGCGGCGCCGACCGAGGCAGTCATGTTCGGTGATGACGTAGTCGGAGACCATGCGCCGGGCCTCGCGGATGTACAGTTGCGGCGGCCAGCCTCCGGTGGGCAGAAACTCGTCGCGCGGCAGGCCCCACGAGCGCAGGCTGCGTTGGAGCCCGACGGGCACGCGGGGATCGGTGGCCAGAAACCATAGGAGTCCCTGTTGCCAGCGAACGTGGGCCTGGAAGATCTTCTCACGCTCCGGCCAGGTGGCAGTGGCGAACGACCAGCTCCCTCCAATGAAATCGGTGGAGACGGCTCCGTGGTTGTTGACGTCGGCCTTTCCTCCGCGGATTCGGTCGAATTTGTGAAACAGGTCCCGCCAGCCGCCGCGAAAGTAGCGTGCGAGCAACTCATAATCGAGCGGGTCGTAGCCCGGCGGCTGCAGAAAGGGAATCCGGTCGACCGCCTGGGTCAGGCAGAGCCGGAAGTTGTAAGCCTGAAGTTTCTGGTCGCCACTGCCGATCGGGGCGAGCGGTTCCGGGTTGATTCCGGGCAGCAGGCCGCTGGTCGAATCGCCCTCGATGCGGTACGGATCGACCGCCGAGTCGAACTGGTGGGTGGCGTGGACCTGAACGCCGTTGTAGCTTTCCCCGTAAACGTCATTTCCTTCGCGGCCGATGTGAGACCTGACGCCGGCCAGGGCCATGAGGTCGCCTTCATACGACGCGTCGATGAACTGGCGCGCAACGATCGTCAAACCACTCTCGCACTGCAGGGCGTGCAGCCGAGTCCCTACCTTGCTCACTGCGACAGGGTATTCGCGGAACAGCACCGCCACACCCGCCTCGGACAACATTCCGGCAAAGACGGACTCGGCGACATGGGGTTCGAACCGCCACTCTTCATCGCGTTCATAGTGAGCGCCGACTCGTTGGTAAAATTCGCGCGCCAGCCCGCCGATCACGTGTTTGTTGCCAATGTCGGTGTTGCTCAACCCACCCGCGGAGAGCCCCCCCAGATTGCGGGCGTTCAACACGACCACCGTGCTCAAGCCGTGACGCCTGGCTTCGAC
This sequence comes from Opitutaceae bacterium, assembly GCA_016794725.1. Lineage (GTDB taxonomy): Bacteria > Verrucomicrobiota > Verrucomicrobiia > Opitutales > Opitutaceae > UBA6669. The sequence continues at coordinate 8,538 of JAEUGZ010000286.1, forward strand.
GGCGGCGGTGATGGCGGCGGGACTTTGTCCGTAGCAGCAGAGGTCGACGGTCCGTTCCTGCGGTGAAGCGAGCTTGGGACTGGGTGAATAGTAGTGAAGGTGACTCATGCGGCGCGGCGCGAAGGTCGGGGAGCGTCGAGTTCAGAAACGAAGCCGTTGAACCGGCGCCACCGAGTGGCGCCGAGCACGTGAGTGAGCGACATGGTCAATACGTCGTAACGGCGGTCTTGTTCCGTGCGCGTCCCCGCCGCTCCAACGGAGCGTCGCCCTCCCGGTGGCGTGGACGTTTCGATCAATTTGTGGTCGCGGGTCTAGAACCTCACCATGACCGAACCCATGGCGCTGAACGGCTCGCTCAGCGCGGTGTAGCTGGCGTAGTACTCCTTGTCGGTGAGGTTCTGGAGTGCGAGTGAGAACGAGGTGCTGTGTCCGAAGATTTTGCGAGCGTAGGTGAGATTGGCGTCAACGCGCGTGTAGGCGGGCGACCGGAAGGCGGGAATGTTGGCCAGATTGGGGTTGCCGCGGCGTTCGCCGACGTAGACGACACCGACGCCGATGCCGGCGCCCTTCAGCAGTCCCTGCTGGAAGCTGTAGCGATTCCACAGATTCGCCTGATAGTGGGCGACATTCGGAGGTGTCTGACCCACGTTCTGCGGACGTGTGGGGTCCTTGACCGTCTTGACGTCGATGTTGGCGAAGCTCAGCACCGTCTGCCACGGCTTGAGCGGTCGGGCGATGATGCTCAGTTCGACGCCCTTCGACTTGTCGAGCCCGGACGCGATGTTGAAACCGGCGTGGTCCGGATCCGGCTGGAGCACGTTGGATCGCTCAATTTCAAACAGGACGAGCGAGCCGGAGAGCCGGCCTTCGATGACATCGAACTTTGAGCCGAGGTCCCAGCCTTTGCCCGTCACGGGCTCAAACAGATTTCCGGCGAAGTCCGTCGCAGTCTGGGGGCTGAAGGACTCGGCGTAGCTGACAAACGCCGTCAACCGGGGCGCCACGCGATAGGAGGCGCCGTAGCTTCCCACATTCGCATCCTGCGAACTGACGTTCACGGTGCGGGCGAGTTTGTTTTCGTTGTTCTGATAGAAGGTGTTGTACCGAAACCCCTGCAGCAGCAGGAGGCGGCTGTCGAACAGCTGCACGATGTTGCTCATGGTGTAACCGCGCTGGATCGAATCGAGCATCGTGTCCGTCATCTTCGTGGTGTAGAGCGAGCGCGGACCGACCGCGTAGCTCGCGTAGGTGGCGGTGTCGACGTTGATGACCGCCGGGTTGGTGGGACGGCGCCACTGTTCGTTGCGTTGGTCGACCACCCCGAGGTACTCGAAGCCGAAGAAGAACTTGTGTTTGATCTTCCCATACTTGAGGTCGCCCAGGATGCTGGATTGAACGATGAAGTTGTCGTTGCTGGTGTCCTGCCAGGTCGGCACGCGCTGGACCGTGCGGGCTCCGGTGGTGGCGTTGACCGTGAGTGCGTTCGAGCCGCCCATGGTGATGCGGTCCTGAATCTGCCCGCGGTAGTAGGCGCCGGTGCGAACCACCCAGTTTTCGCCGAGCTTCTGGGTCAGATCGATGCTCATCTGCTTTTGGGTGAGGAAAGAATTCGAGTCGTAACCGGCCCGATTGAAGTCCTTGCGCACGGTGTCGACGATCTGGGTCTGGGCCGTGTTGAAGTAGATGGGTGGCTGGGCCTGGACGCCCTCCGTTTCGAGCCACTGCAGGTCAAAGAAAACCTGCGTCGTCTTCGTTGCGTCATACTGAATGGCCCCGCCGTAGACCTTGCGTTCGCGTCCGGCGAATTCGTACTGGCTGCCATAGTCCTCGTAGGCGGAGCCGACGAGGAAGCGCAGCTTCTTCGCCGCGTCGACCGGCGCCGAGTAGAATAGCTCGGCTCGGGTGCGGTCATAGGAGCCGTGACGAACCCGCGCGTAGCCGCCCGCCTTCGCGGAGGGACGCTTGCT
>JAEUGZ010000294.1 GCA_016794725.1 Opitutaceae bacterium
TGAGTAACTCAAAGAACTGAGGTGTCAGGAACGAAATCGTCAGACTTTGCTCAAGTCTTATTTCATGGTCGACCCCCAGAAACGTTATCGCCGGATCGCCGATTTGCTAAACAAAGAGCGCGCCGCCAAAGGTCGTAAAACTCGTTCCCACCGGAGCCACCAAACCATCAACGGCGGCGTTGTACGATATCGTGCCGGCGAATTGAGACGTCCCGACGCCGAGCGCGAGAAGAGCGAAAACAAACCGTAAAGCTTTCATGGCAAAACTGCACGCGGATCTGACCCTACGGATCGATGGATTGGGACCGACCCCGGCCTGTCCTGCGTCCCTCGCACCGTTGTCCCATCCACAGGCGTCGCAATGAAATTCGTATCCCTGCGTGGAAGTGCCTATCGGCCAGCGCAAAACTACGTAGCGCACGACGGGTCCGTCCGGCCGGACTTGAGCAAATCCGCCGTCTCCAACGCTTCCTGAACCCCGCTACGAGCCTGTCTTCTGAGTGTCGACAAAGCGGAACCTGGCTGCGGAAAGGATTGAAACTTGTCGGCCTGCGGATCGCATTGGTGACGGCCCCTTCTCATGGACACCCCGTTTCTTTTCCGCCGAACGCATTTGCCATGGATGCTCGAGTGGATGCTTCGGCTCGTGGTCGCAGTCCTTTACCGGATCCGCAGCCGTGGCTCCGAAAATCTTCCCGCGAGCGGTGGGGCGTTGTTGGTGGCCAACCACCTGTCCTACATCGACCCTGCCCTGATCCAGATGTCCTGTCCGCGACGGATTCGATTTGTAGGATCCGATGATGTCCGGCGGTCACACGGTTTCTTTGGGTGGCTTTTTGACGTGTCGGGAACGATTCCGGTCGCGAGTGGAAACGCACTCGACACCACCCGCCGCGTCATTGCGGCACTCTCCGCGGGCGAGGTCGTTTGCCTGTTCCCGGAGGGTTCCATCTCTCGGACCGGACAACTTCACGCGATCCAGCGCGGTTACGAGGTCATGGCGCGGCGTGCACGGGTTCCAGTTATACCCGTATCCCACGATGGAATATGGGGTTCCATCTTTTCCTTCTCGGGCAACCGGCTGCTCCTGAAGTCTCCGCGACTGATGCCCACGCCGATTTTTGTCGCCTGGGGCCGCCCCCTCTCTCCGGAGGAAGCCACACCCAACCGCGTGCGACAGGAATTGCTCGATCTCGGCTCCCAGGCATTTGAGGAGCGTCCGGTGTTGCGACGCCACCTGGCCAGCGAGTGCGTGCGCTCGCTCGCCAAGCGACCCGGCCATCTTGAGATCGTGGACCGTACCGCCGAACGGCGGACCGTGACCGCCGCGCAACTCCTCGCCGTCGCCTCGGCTTTGTCGAGACACCTCCGCCGGACGATTCCGGAACGGCGGGTTGGCATAGTGCTGCCCCCGGGAGCAGGGGCAGCCATCGCCAATCTCGCCGTGATCTGCGCCGGCAAGATTCCGGTCAACCTCAACTTCACCGCCGGCAAGGCGGCCGTGGAGGCCGCCTTGCGTATCGGTGAAATCCACACGGTGCTGTCCGCGCATGCCGTCCGCACCAAGGTGCCCAATTTTCCGTGGCCGGAGCAGACCCGCGATCTGCGGGAGGAAATCGCCGCCGCGGGTGGCAAGCGTGCCCTGCTGCCCTGGCTCCTTGCAGCCTGGATCCTGCCCAACCAGCTGTTCCCGCTGCTGCTCGGCCTGCCCAGGCTGGGTGATCGCGAGGAGGCGGGCCTGCTCTTCACCAGTGGGAGCTCCGGTGAACCCAAAGGCGTGGTGCTCACCCATCGCAACATTCTCGCAAACTGCTGGCAAATTTCCTCCCTTTCGATTCTGCCCGACAGCGCCATTCTCATCGGCTGCCTGCCGATCTTTCACAGCTTCGGCTTCACCGTCACCCTCTGGTATCCGCTGATCCGCGGATGCCGGCTCGTAACCCTGCCCAGCCCGCTCGAAGCGCGGAAGATTGTCGAGGCGATCCGGGACGAGGAGGCCACCGTCCTCGTCGGCGCCCCCACCTTCCTGCGGCCCGTGGTGAAAAAGGCCGAGCGCGCTGAATTGCGCACCCTCGATCTGGTCGTCTCCGGTGCCGAGAAGATGCCCGATGACCTGTATCATGCATTCCATGACAAACATCACATCGAGATGATGCAGGGCTACGGGCTGACGGAGACATCACCTGTGGCCAACGTGAATCAACACGATCCGCCCCTGCTGACGGAGACCGCCGACCTGCAGCAGGGAAAACGCACGGGCACGGTGGGTCGGATGCTCCCCGGCATGACCGCGCGGATTGTCGATCCTGACACGTTCGCGGTGCGTCCGCTGACTGACACCGGCATGCTGCTGTTCCGCGGCCCGAATGTCTTCGAGGGCTACCTGAAGGACCCGGAAAAGACGGCGGCGGCATTCCACGACGGTTGGTTTGTCACAGGCGACCTCGGCCGGTTTGACCGCGACGGGTTCCTCACCATCGAAGGCCGGCTCTCCCGGTTCTCCAAGATCGGCGGCGAGATGGTGCCCCATGGGACCGTCGAACAGAAACTCGTCGAGGTGTTCGATCTGGACCAGAGTGAAGGCCCCTTGATTGTGGTCGTCGGGGTGCCGGATGCCAGCAAGGGCGAGGCGCTCATCCTGATCACCTCGCTCGATCTCACCACGGATCTCATCCGTGAAAAGCTCCTCGGAGCCGGCCTGCCCGCCCTCTGGGTGCCGAAAATTATGGTGCGTGTGGAAAAAATACCGGTCCTTGGCACCGGGAAGCTCGATCTCAAGGGCTGCAAGCACCTCGCCGCCCGGGCGGATCCGGGCTGGACGAAGATTCAGGCTGGGTGATTTTCGGATACACGCACCGTCCCCGCACCCGGCGGAGGCGTCCACGCGCGCAAATCGGCCGCCAGCGCGGCAAATCCCGGGAAGTCAAATTCCAGCCGGCGCGTGTCTCGGGCAATCCGCCGAACTTGCCGCAACGCGCAGGTCGTTTCATGGGCCAGGCTTGGCCGGTCGGTTCCGTAGACTCGCCCTTTCAGCTGGGCTCGTGTGTAGGGCGCCTGCCCGCGCTCTTGTCCCTGGATCCAGGCTGCCTCCGTCACATCCCCATCCACCCCGCTGAGGTACCACCCTTCCACCGCGGGCACCGCCACTCCCACTCCGCGCAGGACTCTGGCCCGACCCCGCGCGGCCGGGAGGTGTTTGGTCGTCTGCCGAAACACCGCTCGCAGGCGGCACATACGGCACTGGGGATGAAAATAGTCGGGCCGATCATGTACTTCGGTGTGGACCACGGAATCGTCGGAATCCACCACCACCACCAGTCCCTCGGCGTCGGTGTTGAAATGCAGGTGGCGGATGACGGCCGGAAGGACCTGTGCCACCGAGGGCCACCCACGGGCGCGAAGGTTCGCATTCACCCGCACGAACGGTCGTCCCAGCACCGCTTCAATCAGCACGCCAAGCGCCGCTTCATCCGCGGGTGATTCACTCAGAATCGCCAGCTTCATCCGAATCCTGTTTTGTCACCAGCCCTTGGCGTCTCCGCGCCAACGTCACTGCTTTCGACAGGCTCGTCCATGGCTCGGAACCTAGTGTTGTGACTCAAAAGACGGAGCGGCGTTCGATTCTCCGGGCACCCCGCCGAGAACACCGCTGTACCACAGGTCACCCAACGAAGCTCCTTCCATGAGCTCTTTCAGGTCGGTCCGGTCACTCAACCGCGTAAACTGGGCGGCCCGTCCGTCTTTTTGCGAGATCACCACTTCTTCAGGATGATCCCGGAACAGATCGAGCAGGTAGGGCGAGTGCGTGGTCGCGATCACCTGAACCGGCTCCCGCGAGAGCCCCACGGTTTCCGGATGACTCAATCGATAGAGGGCATCACGGGCATCCCGCAGCAGCCGGGGATGCAAGCCACGGTCCAGCTCTTCGACACAGAGCACAGAGGGTGGCTCCGGATCGTAGGCGAGCGCGAACAACGCGAGCGCATAGAGGCTTCCTTGGGAAAGGTCGTCGGCCCCAATCTTCTCGTCGGTGCCGTCCAGTCGCAGACGGAGGATCGCTTGGCCATCGGCCTGCACCTCCGCGCTCACATCCGCATACTCCGGCAGGGCGCGAAGCACATCGCCCTTCCATGCCTCATAGGCTGCCGGATCGGCGGAACGGCGTCGGGCCAGCACGGCGGCCAGATTCGACCCGTTCGGCGTGAGTTCCGTCCCGTCTTTCACGGTGCTGGGCCTTCCCATCGCCATATGATCGAACTCGTACCGGCGGATTCTCAACAAACGCGCACGCAGTCCCGCCCAGTCATCGATCCCGGCTCCGGCGGGAAGCGGAACGGCTTGGAGGAGATCGCACCGATCTTCCGAAGCACAGAGCATGAGGGCTTCCCATCCGTCAAACGGAGGCTGAAATCGAAAGGCAACTTCCGGTCCGGTCACCTGCCGGTCATGTTCCGAAGGCGCGTCCGCCAACGGCAGGCGGGCCAGGGTCCTGAGTCGCACGAGGGACTCCATCAAACTGGATTTCCCCGATCCATTGGGGCCTATGACCAGATTGAAACGCTCCAGTCGAATCTGGGCGTTTCGCAAGGCCTTGAAATTCCGAAAAGCGATCGAAGCGATCACGCTACACTTTCGATCACCTCGCCGGGAATGGCAACCTCCCTTTGCCCGCAAAGCCCGCCCTTCCCTGACCCACATCTGTGCACGACGGCAGGGATAGTCCAACCCTGCTGTCGCCCCGATCCTCAACCATAACGCGGCAAGCCCAGAAGTCGCTTCAGGGAAAAAGGCCGCTTGGGCTCAAGTCGGGTCGCCCGGCGTCGCACCGCGCTGACCGACGGTTTTTCCTCGGTCACATTCAGGGCAAATCCTCCGACCACCTCATAGATGGCCCGAAACAAGGCCTCGGAGAAAAGCGCCCCCCGCGCCCCACGAATGACATCATGCTTGAATGCCTTG
>JAEUGZ010000378.1 GCA_016794725.1 Opitutaceae bacterium
GCGGCTCTGCTCAGCGCCATTCTGGGCGCGGAACGTGGCCACATTCTGGATCGCGGTCGTGATCGCGCTCAGCGAGATGTCGCCGAGATCGGTCACCGAGCTGGCGGTGAGGGCTCCGACGCCGGTGCCGGTGCTCGTGAGGTCACGAGCCGCCAGCGAGACCGAGGTCCCGCCATCTTCCGTCACCTGCACCGAGAAGCTAGCACTTGATCCGAACAGCGCCTTCCCGTTGAAGGACTCGCCGGCCACGGAGGTGAGCTGCGACTGCAGAGCGGTAAACTCTGAGTCATAGTTCGCCAAGTCCGTAGCATTCTTGGTCGGATCGGAGTACAGGGTCTTGAGTTCGCTCATGCGATCAAGCACCTTTCCGGCGACCTTGAGTGCACCGTCTTGCGTTTGGAGCAGCGAGACGGAGTTGCCGATGTTGGTGTTCACCGCCCCGGAACGCTTGGCGGCCGCGCTGATCTTCATGGAGACCGCGAGACCACCGGCATCGTCAGCCGGGGAGATGATCTTGGTGCCGCTGGAGAGCCGGTTAAGGCTCCGCTGCAGCATGCTGTTCGAAGCAGCGAGGTTGTTGGAGGCAACGGTCGCTGCGTAGTTCGTGTTAATTACAACTGCCATGGTAGTATCTTTCCTTGATGAGATGCGACATCCGTTGTCGCTACGGATCCGATGATACGACGCGGATCGCGCCGATTAGGGCGATTGCCCCAAAGTGTCACCCTGCGAAGGGACTGGCTGCGAGTGGTCATCATAGGTCGAGAATCCTGCACAAAGCTAAGGGTCGTAATTTTCAACAAGAGGTCAGAGAGGGCCCCCGCCGCTGCGGCGGGGACAACCCCGTGGGATCTGGGTCGGGGCATCAGGGGAGCCGTGCGCCGGAACGACCGGCGACTACGACCCCCGCGGAGCCGATTGTCGTGTTACTGCTGCAAGAGACGCAGAGCGGTTTGCGCGCTCTGATTGGCCTGGGCCAGCATCGCCGTGCCCGCCTGGACAAGGGTGTTCCACCTTGCCAGTTGGGTCGACTCCTCGGCTACGTCGACATCGACGATCCGGCTGGAAGCGGCTTCCAGGTTGGCCTTGTTCACCACGAGCAGGTCGCTCGCGAAGGTAAGTCGGCTCTGCTCGGCGCCGTTCTGGGCGCGGAAGGTGGCCACATTCTGGAGGGCCGTCGTGATATCGCTCAGGACCACGTCGCCGAGATCGACCACCGAGGACGCCACCAGGGCGCCAATGCCCGTGCCCGTGCTCGAGAGATCGCGGGAGAGCATCGTGACCGCTGTGGACGTATTGCCGTCCTCGGTGACTGCGACAGAGAGAGAAACGGTGCCGAAAAGGGACCGACCGTTGAACTTTTCCGAGGAAAGCGACGTGAGTTGCGCCTGGAGGGCCGTGAACTCGGAGTCGTAATTCGACAAGTCGGTCGTGTTCTTGGTCGGATCGGCGTAGAGGGTCTTGAGCTCACCGATACGGTCGAGCACCTTGCCCGCCGTCTTCAGCACGCCGTCCTGCGTCTGCAGGAACGAGATGGTGTTCGAGATGTTGATCGCAGCGGCGCCCGATCGACGGGCAGCTGCGCTCAACTTCATGGATACGGCCAAACCACCGGCATCGTCGGCCGGACTGACAATCTTCGACCCGCTCGAAAGCCGATTCAGGCTTTTCTGGAGCATGGAGTTCGAGGACGCGAGGTTGTTCGAGGCAACGGTTGCTGCCGCGTTCGAGTTGATAACGACTGACATGGTATCTTCCTTGATCTGAGTGCCCTGTCCGTAGGGCGACGTAACCGAGGGGGGATTCGGTTCGCTCCGGCTGCATTCATCACGCAGTTGCTGATCCTTACGGCCCGTCCCTGAACCAACTTTAAATGGAATTCCGACTTTTTTCGAAAAGGCCTTTCGTCTCAAGTCAAGCCGCCGCCGTGACGATGCCCCCCACTGGGACATTCCCTGTCCCGATCATTCCACCCTTTCTACCATGGCCGGCCTACAACTCTCCGGACTCGCTTCAGGTTTCGATTGGAAAACCCTGGTCGACAACCTGATCGAGCTTGAACGCACTCCCATTACGCGTCTCGAAGCGGAGAAAACCCTCAATACGCGCAAGCAAACCGCGTTCGACGGTCTGAAATCGCGGCTGACCGAGCTGCAGACCGCCAATACTGCACTCAAGACGCAGGGCCTCTTCAGTGGCCGCACGGCCACCTCAACGAATACTGGCTCCAATTGGCTGCTGAGTGCCGGGACTGGTACCGCCGCCGGCAACTACACCTTTGATGTCCTTCAGCTCGCCACCACCTCCCGGCGCACGGGGACTGGAGACATCGGACAGGGTCTTTCCGCCACTGATGACGTTTCGGCCCTGACTATCGCTTCCCTTCCCACTCCCACGGCGGTCACCGCGGGCACGTTCACGGTCAACGGTCAAACCGTGACGGTCGCCCTGACCGATTCCCTGCAGGATGTGTTTGGCAAGATTGCCACGGCCACGGGTAATGCCGTCACCGCGACCTACTCGGCTTCCTCCGACCGCGTGACCCTTTCGGGTACGTCGGAGGTCGTCATGGGTGCTGCCAATGACACCTCGAACTTCCTTTCCGTCATGCGATTGGCGAACAATGGGACCGACACCACGTCGAGTGGTTCGGCCTTGGGTTCGACAAATATCAACACCCCGTTGATCAACTCCGGATTGCGATCAGCCATTACGGCGGTCGACGGAACGGGAAATGGTGCCTTCACGGTCAATGGCGTCAGCATCGCCTACAATATCAACACCGACTCGCTCTCGACCGTGATGAGTCGCATCAACGCATCGGCGGCCGGAGTAACGGCGGCCTATGACACGCTGAATGATCGGATGGTCCTGACCAACAAGACCACAGGGGACCTGGGTTTGAATATCAGCGAGGCGACCGGCGGTTTGGTGGATGCCCTCGGACTTGGCGGCACCTCGGTTCTGAATCGCGGACTCAACGCACGATACACCGTCAATGGTGGCGCGGAGGTCACGAGTACCAGCAACACGTTCGACGCCTCCAGCCACGGAATCACCGGCCTGACCGTCACCGCTCGCAGCGAATCAAGCGAGACCATCGCCGTGACCTCCAATACGGCGGCCATGAAATCTGCGATTGAGACGTTCATCGCAAAATTCAATGCGGTTCAGACCTATATTGACGACCAGACGAAGATCACCACCACCAATGGAAAGGTGAGCGCCGCACTGTTGAGCAACAACCGGGAGATTCAGGGTTGGGCGCAGTCCCTGCGAGCCAACGCATTTTCGGCAATCAGCGGGCTGGACGGAACGATCAAGCGCCTGGATGACCTCGGAATCGATTTTAGCTCCGGGACTTCCCAGCTTTCGATCAAGAATTCGACCAAACTGGACGCGGCACTCTTGAACAACGCCGCCGATGTCGAGCGCTTCTTCACCCAGGCGTCCACGGGGTTTGCCGGGAAGTTCGACTCGTTCATCACCAGCACGATTGGCCTCACGGGCACGGGTGGTAACCTCGGGTCTCAATCCACTCAATTGACCAAGAGCTCGAGCAGCATTGACGAACAAATTGCGGCTCTTGAACGTAGGTTGGTCCAACGCCGGGCTCAAATGGAAGCGGCATTCATCGCCATGGAGACAGCCCAGTCCAAGTTGCAGCAGATGCAAACTCAACTGACCAATGCCTTCAGCACAAAGACCTCGAGCACATGAGGATTCGTTTTTTTAGCGCGAGTATTCTTCTGCTCGCGGCTTCGTTCCAGGCGGGATGTGAGACGGTTCCGCCTTCGGACGGGGCGCGTCAGGGGCCGTTTTTCACCCCCACGAACACCCGCGGCGTGGAACGGCTCCCCGCAGCTATCCGGCGCGTTGCACTCCTACCTGCGGCGGGTGGCCCGGGAGTGGTCGAGGAAAGTCTCGTGCGCATGGATGAGGCGCTGTTGGCGGAGTTCACCCGCACGGCCCGGGCCGAGTGCGTACCGGTTTCGCGCGAGCTTCTTGCCCGCATCGCGGGGGTCCGCCAAATCGATTCGGCCGCAGCGCTGCCGCACGATCTGCTCACCCGAATCAAATCCGCCACCCAGGCCGACGCGGTTGTCTTTGTCGACATCACCTCGTACTCCCCCTACCCGCCGCTCGCCATCGGACTCAGGGCGAAACTGGTCAATGTGGAGTCGTCCGACATTCTTTGGGCCTTTGATGCGATCTTTGATTCCGCCAAGCCCGCCGTTCGAAATTCGGCGCGTCGCCATGCCTTGGCAGAAGGCAATACCTTTACCATGACGGCCGACATGAGCGCAACTATTCTGCAAAATCCGTCGCGATTTGCCGCGTATGTCGGCGCGGCCACCTTTGCCACCCTGCCTCCGCGCTAGAAATCCGTTAATTTCTCAAGAATTTTCCGCAGGAACCGATATTCTTCACTAGTGATCAACGGCGTTCCCTGTATCTCCCAGTCGAGGGCTGACCGTAACAACCACGGAATCCGAACATGATACAATCCACGTCCCAGAGCCACAGCTCCTATCGGGCGGACGCCATTCCACCCTCGGGCGGCCAGTCG
>JAEUGZ010000398.1 GCA_016794725.1 Opitutaceae bacterium
AGCAATCGCCTTGCGTACGCCGATCGGCCGCTGACCGGTCAGGGTCGCGTCGAAGTACACCTGATTGCCCGGATCGGCGAGCGCGGCGTCGAGATTGGTGGAGTAGCGGGATACACCGGCCCGTGCGGCCAGGGCGGACAGCTTGGACTCGCTGCGTCCAATCAAAATGGGATCGGGCATGATCACCTCTCCGTCGGAGAGCTTGATCCCCCCTTGCTCGATGATGGCTTTGATGGAGCGCAGCAGGTGCTGATTGGTGCCCATGCGTCCGGTGACGCCGTTCATGATGATGCCGACTTTGTGCGTGGTCATAGAGTCAAACTGGGATGTGGGGTGGAGAGTGCGAGGTACAATCGCATTCTAGATGAAACCGCCCCTTGCCGTTAGAACGAAACCCTCCGATGCTAGCACATAACCGTCATGCTCGCCTGGAGCCCCATCCTGATTCAGCAGATCGAAATTCATGCGCTCGGCTTTGTCCTGCGAAAGCTCCAGCTCAATCGCCACCGCGAAGCCGAGGTGGCTCCCCATTCCCACCCCTACACCCAACTGATTCTCTACCTTGCCGGTGAAGGCCTCCAGAGGATCCGGTCCGATCGGATCGACGCCCGCGGCGGTGACCTTTTCATCATCCCTCCGCGAGTTCCACATGGTTTCTCCGTCGTGGGTCACAGTCGACCGCTCTGCCTCGTGCTCGACTACGACACCGCCCGAAGGGCCGGACGCGCGACTCATCGCCAGTTGCCCCAGCACACGCTCAATGAGCTGCACACCCTGCTGGCACGAGTGCCCACCAAAGGTCGTCCCACACTTTCGGACTACCCGGCCATTATTGCCGTGGTTGCCCGCTTGCTGGAGCCGCATCGCGCCCCGCCCCCGCCCGATCCGAAGTCGCCTCCCTTGTACGAGAAGGTGCGAAACCGGCTCCGCGAGCCCGGCTCGCTTGAAGTGGTCGCTCGCGAGAGTGGCTACGCCCGAGATGCCCTGTCCCGGCGGCTGAAGCGGGAACATGGCCTCGGGTTGCGCGGGATTCGGGACCAGCTGCGCCTGGAAGCGGCGCAGCAGTCGCTGCGCGAACACGACGGGGTGGCGGAAGCGGCTGGCCGGGCTGGGTTTGACGATGCCAACTACTTTGCGAGGTGGTTCCGGCGGAAGACCGGACTCACGCCCAGCGCCTGGAGACAAGGCCAGGGCTGAGCGGCAAAAATCTTCACTCGGGCTTTTTCGTGCACTGAGGCGAAGCACCCGCGGGTAGTGGCGGAGTCGAGCCTACACCAGCGGGAGGCAGGCTGCCATCGAGTTCCTGTCTCCAGTGCGCCACATCCCCACCCGGACAGTAAATGTACATCATGTGAAGAGGCTCGTCGCCCGTGTTCGTCAGCTGATGAAATACGGTCGGCGGCAAAAACACGGCCTGACCTGCGGAAATCTCCTGCCTCTCGGTGCCGACACAGATCTCCCCGCGTCCCTCCAACACCATATACACCTCCTCCTGCTCCTGATTGTGCCACGGCACCTGACCTCCCTTGGGCTCGAGCACGACGTAACCCATGGCAAATCCCTTGGCGGAAATGGGCTGGCCGGCCTGACCGACCATGCCGCGCGTCCAGCGACGGGCTGGAAATGTTCTACCCGCTATCTTGGCAATGTCTGCGATGATCATAGCATCGCAGACCAACACGCCGCTGCCCTCCGGGCACGAACAAAATAGCGACTGCCGTCCGCTTTGTCATTGCGGACGGCGCGCACCAACTCGACACCGCAGCTCAGCTTCCCTCGGACTTCGGAGCCTCGTCGCCGGGAGAAGGCTGCTCCGCATCGGAAACGGGTGCCGACTCCGTCGCGGCGGGAGCCTCGACCGGCGCGGACTCGACTGCGGCCGGGGCGGATTTGACCGGTTCTGGGGCAGGCGACTCGGGGAAATTCTCCGGATCGTGATCGGCGTTTTCGATCTCCTTCTTGCGCGCCTCGACCATGGCCGGGGGCGCGAACAGACGTCCATCGATAAACTCGGTCACATAGCCTTCGGTCACCAACCAACGCAGGTCGCCCTGCATGCGGGACAGCTTGGCCTGTTCCTCGATGGAAAGCGTGGGAGCGGGAGCGGGCGCAGCCCCTTCCGCCGGAGGCGTGGTCGATGCCGCCGGGACCATAATGCCCAGAAGCTTGGACGGAAGATCGGCCGCCCGGACCATGGGGTTGCCTTCAATGTAGGCGATGAGATTGCCGATGCTTTCGGCAAACGTCTGCCCAGGCACCCGGAACTTGCGCTTCACGGCACAGACATAGCTGATGCCCTTTGAGCCCTTCTTGAAGATCGTGAAGCTCTCGCGCCGAAGGCGTCCGCGCAGGGCGTTGGCCGTATCCAGAGGGAAACGACGCTGCCGCTCCAGCGCGCCCTCGATTGCCCGGCGGATTTCGCCCGGCGGAAGGGTCGCAATGACAATGCCGTGGAAGCGCGCACCATCGACCGGGCGCACCACCTTGTCACGGGCGTTGGTCAGCAGGTGAAGGCGCGCCTCGTCAAAACTGTCGAACAGGATCGGCGCGGGCGTGTCGCCCTCGGCCGCCGGGGCGTTGCCCAGCTTCCAGGTATAACGCGTCGCCTTCTTCATCTTCTCCTGCCACTGCGTCACCGCCTCCGGTTCACGCACGGATTCCACGCGGGAACGGAATGCCTCGAAGGACATCCCCTTGATGCGCGACGCGTGATGCTGTTGGAGAATCTGGTTGTAACGGTGGTAGTTCGGAGGTCCGAGCAGCTCCCCGGTGATTCCACACTTGTTGATGACCTGGAAGTTCCCCTTGGGCGCCTCGACCTCGACTTCAGCCACGTCGAAGAAAAGTCCGAGGTGCTTCTCAAGCACATGGGCAATGGCCCCTTCATCACTTTCAAACGGAAGCCCATCCGGAACAGCCAGAGCCAGCGGAGCCGGCTTGGCGGCGGGCGTTGCACTCCCGGCGGCCGAGGGAGCGTCGCCCTCCGGCACCTTGCGCGACAGCACCACGACAAAACGCTCCGGCTTGCCGATCACCGTCTTGGCAATGTCGAAGAGCTCAAAGGTCCGGCACGAATTCCGAATGGTCTTGGCCAAGGCCGTGAAACTGGCGTCCTCGGGATAAAAAGTGACGTTGAAATGCGGACTGATGTAGGGACCACGGTCCTCGGGGCGCCCGCCCCCATCCCGCTGGCCACCAAATCGCGGCCCTCCTCGGAAATCACCCCGATCGCCGCCACCTTGGCCGTAGCCACCCTGACCACCGCCGCGGTAATCGCCGCGACCCGCTCCCTGCGGCCCACCGGGACCTTCACGACGCGGCCCGCCGCGGAACTCACCGGGCCCGGCCGGGCGGTTTTCGCGGGGAGGACGCACGTCTCCGGTGGCCGGTGCGCCACCTTCAGCAGGGGCTGTCTCCCCTGGGCTGCCCAAGGGGCGCCGGAATCCACGACGATCGCGACTTCCGCCCCCACCAGGACCGAATCCGCCTTCACGCCTGTCACCCTCACGCCGGGATGAATCGTCACGTCCTCCGGACCGTCCTTTCGGATCGGCTTTTTCCTGAGACCATTGTGTACCGAAGCTGAAACCTTGTAACTGGCTCAGATCGAGTTTGTTGAAATCCTTTTTGACAGGATTTTCGGGTGTGGGCGTTTCGTCCATGACGGCGAGCTGGCGGGCATAGGCCCGCGGAGTTGCTAGGTGAGCGTGCAGTCTCCACGCCCCCTCTGGAGTGGCAAGCGCTTTTGCGGCGTGATGCGCGGTTCCCAGCGACTTAAGCGCCGAATTGCGCAGGTTTTACCCCCTGAACGCACCGCGATTCCCATGATTCCGCGGTGAGACCTTGCCACTTCAGCTCGAAAAAATCCCTCCAAGCAACTCTCGTCCACCCGCCAACTTCCGGCGGAGGCGTTCCCGAAAGTAACAGGAAGTTTGCCAACGCACCCGGACGTGTTCATCTGTACACCTATGAAGGGCACCCTCACGGACCGCCAGCGGCAAGTCCTCGATTTCATCTATGCCACCTTGGAAAAACAGGGAGTGGCGCCCTCGCTTCGTGAAATCCAAGCCCATTTCAAGCTGGCCAGCCCCTTTGGAGTAAAGCGCCACCTCGACGCGCTCACCGCCAAAGGAGCATTGCGTAGGCTCGAGGGCAAAGCTCGCGCCCTGTTGCCCCCGCTTCCTTCCATCCGACGGGGCCTCATGACCGACGTGCCTCTGTTTGGCACGATCCCGGCAGGATCGCCCTCCGCCCAGGAGCAGGAGCCTGATCGCACCCTCTCCATCGACACGACCTCGCTGGGCATCCATCCCGGCACCACCGTCTATGCACTGCAGGTGCGGGGCGACTCCATGATCGGCGCCTCGATTCTGGATGGCGACGTGGTGTTTCTCACTCCCCGCCCGCCCCGGCCTCGCGACATTGTGGCCGCCCTCATCGATGGAGAATCCACGCTGAAACGCTTTTTGCATCGGGACGGTCTGCCTTTTCTGCGTGCGGAGAATCCCCGTTATCCCGACCTGCTTCCCGCCACGGAACTGGTGATTCAAGGCGTGATGATCGGGCTGCTGCGACGTGTGCCGCAATGAACCCGGCCAGGTCGTTTCACGCTCCCCGTCATGGCCGCAGTGTCTTCCTCGTCGACCGCCGCGCTGCGGCAACTCCTGGCGGAGCGCTTTCCGTCCAGCCAGCCCCATTCCGGTCGCGTGCTGAACACAGGCCTGACGGCATTGGATGAGGTCACCGGGGGCATTCCTCTCGGAGCCATCACCGAGGTGGTCTGCGCCGCCCCGAGCTGCGGAGGACACCTGCTTTTTGCCCGGCTTCTGGCCGTGACCCGGGCTGCCCGAAACCGGGTGGCGCTGATTGACTCCTCCGACAGCTTTGATCCTACCTCCTACCCTGAAGACGCGCTTCCGCACCTTCTCTGGGTTCGCGCCCACCACGTGGAGGAGGCGCTGCAGGCGGCCGATCTCCTCACCCGCGACGCCAACCTCGGGTTGGTCCTGCTCGACCTTCGCAGCGAATCCGAAACCGCCCTGCGCCGCATTCCGGCCACCCAGTGGTACCGTCTCCAGCGGGCGGTTGAGCCCTCCGGGCTGGCGCTCGTCGTGGAGACACCCCGGCCGACCGTGGCCAGCGCCCTCCTCCGCATCGAGCTGAACCGGTCCCACCCATTGAGCGCGCTCGGGGTCGAGCAACGGATCCTCTCCGGCCTGCTCTCCCCGGCGGTGCAGCGCCAGCGTATCCAGTTTTCAACTCAGGCGTCGCTCTGAATGCCGCCATGGATCCCGCCGCCCCGGCCTTCGCCGTCTTGCGCGTGCCCGATTTCCCCCTGCATGCGATTCTGCGCACGCGGCCCCAGGGGCACGCCGGCGCATTCGCCCTGATCGACGGCGCCCACCGCAAGGCCGTGATCATCGCTCTCTCCTCCAGGGCCAAGGCCGCCGGAGTCGAACTGGGATTCACCGCACCCCTTGCCATCGCCCGCTGTCCCGACCTCACCGTCCTCGTTCCCGACGCCGGCGCCGAGGCCGAGGCCCGCGCCGCTCTGGTCGCGGTCGCGTTTTCCCTCTCTCCGGCGGTCGAGGACACCGGTCCTGGACTTTGTACCATCGACCTGTCGGGCCGTTCCTCCGACCAACGCGAGGAGGCCCTGAACGAGGCGCTCCGCCGGCTTGATGGCCAGGGGCTTCCCGCGACCGCCGGACTGGCCTCGAGTCCGCTGCTCGCCCTCTACGCCGCCCGCGAGACCGAGGCAGTCAGGGTGGTGCTATCCCCGCGGTCCTTCCTCGACCGTCTTCCCCTGTCCGCCGCCGAGCCCCCCGCCGACCTTGTTCCCGTGCTCTCCGGATGGGGCGTGCGCACGCTGGGCGATCTGACCGCACTGCCCAAGGTCGAGGTGTCGCGGCGGCTCGGCCCCGAGGGTCTCGCGCTGTGGGAACGGGCCTCGGGGCAGGCGACGCGACCGATCCATCGCACCCATCCACCCCAGACTTTCTCTTCGGCGCTCGATTTCGAGCACGAGATCGAAACCCTCGAGCCCCTGGTTTTTGTGCTGCGCCGGTGCCTTGACCGCCTCGCTTCCGATCTGGCGCTGGCCGGCTGCTCCGCCACGGAGCTGAATCTGCAGCTCACCCTCTCCGACGAGACGCGCCACCGCCGCAACCTGCGACTGCCCGAACCCACGGGAAATGCCGACCTGCTTTTTCGCACACTCTTCACCCACCTTGAGGCCCTGCAGACCGCCTCTCCCGTTGTCGGATTCAACCTTGAGCTCATCCCTGCACGCACCCTGGTCCGGCAACAGGGGTTGTTCGAAACCGGTCTGAAGGATCCGCACGGATTTGCCGAAACCCTCGCCCGCACCAGCGCCGTGGTGGGCTCCGACCGGTCGGGCACACCCCGCTGCGACAACACGCATCGACCCGACTCAGTGATCCTGGAACTCCCTCCCTCCGTCGTCGCCCCTCCGCTACCCGAACCCGCGCTCCCGTCCCTGGGTCCTCCGCTGCGGCGCTTTCGTCCGCCTCGTCCGGCGACCGTCGAAATGACAGGTGAGCAACCCGCGTTCGTCTGGACGGCAACGGTGCAAGGCACCGTCACCGCCATCTCCGGTCCATGGGCGGGTAGCGGGGACTGGTGGCGGCCTGATCTCACCTGGCAGCGGCAGGAGTGGGACATCGCCCTCGACGATGGCGGTCTCTACCGGATGATCCATACTCCGGCCGGCTGGTTCATCGAAGGCGAATATGACTGAAGGTTGTGGATACGTCGAACTGCACGCGCGGAGCGCCTTCAGCTTCCTGCGTGGCGCCAGTCTCCCGGAAGAACTGGCGGCCGAAGCCGCCGCGCTCGGTTTGTCCGCGCTGGCCTTGTGCGATCGGGACGGTGTCTATGGGGCGCCTCGGCTCTACGGAGCAGGACGCGAGCACGGGATTCGGGCGCTGGTCGGATGCGAATTGACTCTGGCCGATGGCAGCGCCCTGCCCGTCCTGGTCGCAGACCGGACCGGCTACCGGAATCTCTGCCGGTTGATCACCACGACCAAATTGACCGACCGTCCGTCCGACCTGCCGTTTCCGGATGCCCGCGAGCGCAAACGGCCCTGTTACGCCTCCTGGTCTGAACTGGGCAGCTATTCAGAGGGCCTGATCGCCCTCACCGGAGATGCCGAAGGGCCTGTGGTGCGCGCCTTGCAGTCCGGAGGCGAGGCGGCGGCCGAACTTGCCCTCGAACCGCTCAGGACGATTTTTGGACCCGACCGGCTTTTCGTCGAGGTGCAGCGTCACCGGATTCGTGGCGAAGCGCGCACGGAAGGCCTGCTCACCCGGCTCGCCGACCGCCACCACCTTCCCCTGCTCGCGACCGGAGGGGTGGACTACGCCAAGCCTGACTCGCGTGAAGTCGCGGATGTCTTCACCTGCCTGCGCCACCACACCACCTTGGACGCAGCCGGACGTCTGCTTGCGCCCAACTCGGGCCGGCACCTGCGCAGTCCCGAGGAAATGCAGGTCCTTTTCTCCGATCGGCCCGACCTGGTGAAGGCAAGCGTGCATTTGGCCGGACGCATCACCTTCACGCTGCGCGACCTTGGATATGCCTTTCCCTCCTTTCCCGTTCCTGCGGATGAAACCATGGAAACCTGGCTTCGTCGCCAGACCTTTGCCGGAGCACGTGAGCGGTTTCCGGAATTGACGGACAAACACCAGCATCAGATCGAACGCGAACTCGCACTCATCACGAAACTTGGATTTTGTGGATACTTTCTCATCGTCTGGGACATCTGCCGCTGGGCGCGCGAGCGGGGAATCCTGGTTCAGGGACGCGGCAGCGCCGCCAACAGCGCGGTCTGCTATGCCCTGGGCATCACGGCCGTTGATCCCATCAGGCAGAAGCTGCTCTTCGAGCGTTTCCTCAGTGAGGGACGGGTGGGGGTGGATGGACATCCCTCGTGGCCCGACATCGACCTCGACCTGCCCAGTGGCGAGCTTCGGGAGTCGGTCATCCAGGAAGTCTATCGACGCTACGCCCCACGAGGCGCGGCCATGACAGCCAATGTCATCACCTATCGGGGACGGAGCACCGCCCGTGAATTGGGCAAGGTGCTTGGCCTGCCGGATGACATCCTTGACCGGTTCTCCAGCCTGTTCGCCCGGGGCGATTTCCCCCACACGGTCGAGTTGGAGGATCAACTCGCACAGTCCGGACTTTCCCGCAACCACCCCCGTCTGCCCGCACTCGCCCGTCTCTACCGGCGGATGAAGGGATTGCCTCGGCACCTGGGACAGCACTCGGGTGGCATGGTCATCTGCGCCGGCGACCTCGACGGCGTGGTCCCGCTTGAACCGGCCACCATGCCCGGGCGCGTGGTGGTGCAATGGGACAAGGACGACTGCGAGGACCTCGGTATTGTCAAAGTGGATTTTCTTGGCCTGGGCATGATGGCCGCACTCCAGGACGCCTTCAAACTCTGCGCTTCCGGCGGAGGACCCTCCGGGCTGCATGAGATTCCCCAGGACGACCGCGCGACCTTCGACGCGATGTGTCGGGCCGACACCATCGGTGTCTTCCAAATCGAAAGCCGGGCGCAGATGTCCACGCTGCCGCGCTTCAAACCCGACACGTTTTACGATGTCGCCATGCAGGTCGCAATCGTCCGCCCCGGCCCCATCGTCGGCAAACTGGTGCATCCGCTCATCCGACGACGAGCCAGAAAGGAAACGGACGTCTACATTGACGAGAGCTTGAACGAGATCCTCAAGCCCGTGCTGGAACGAACGCATGGCGTGGTGCTGTTCCAGGAGCAAATGCTCGCCGTTGCCATGATCCTGGCCGGATTCTCCGGGGCGGAAGCGGAGGAATTGCGTCGGGGCATGGGTTTCCATCGATCCAATGACCGACTCGAACGCGTGTTGATCAAGCTGCGTCTCGCCCTGCAGGCACGGGGACATCCTCCAGTGGTGGCGGACAAGGTCATTGAAACCGCATGCTCCTTTGCGCTCTACGGTTTTCCGGAATCCCACGCACTCAGCTTCGCCCTTCTCGCCTACGCCAGCACCTGGCTCAAGGTCCATCGTCCAGCGATATTCTGCGCCTGCCTCCTCAACCACCAACCCATGGGGTTCTATTCGCCAGCGACGCTGGTTCAGGATGCGCGCCGACACGGGGTCAGAATCAAACCGGTATGCGTGGTCGAGTCGGACTGGAATTGCACCGTTGAAAACGCCGATACGCTCCGCATCGGACTCAACTACGTCAAAGGTGTTCGCCGTTCCGCGGCGGAGAAACTGCTGGCCACCCGACGGGACAGGTCTTTCCGGTCGCTCGACGATTTTCTGGCCAGAACCCCGTTCACTGCGGCGGAGCGTCGGGCGCTTGCTTCAGTCGGGGCTTTGAACGCGTTCACCGACCACCGCCGCGCCGCGCTGTGGCAGGTGGAGGCTGCCTGGTCTGTGGAGGAATCGTTGTTCCTCGCATTTGACGAAACCAGCGGACTCGACCCGATGCCCCTTGCCCCCATGTCGCTGGCCGAACGTCAGCAGGCTGACTTTGCCGGACTCGCTCTGACCAACGGCGAGCACCCCATGGCGAGGATCCGGTCCTTGCTGCCGGACGCGTGGCGGGCGGCCGACCTAGCACTGGGACGCGACGGCGAAACAGTCACCGTTGCCGGCTCGGTCATCTGCCGCCAGCGACCCGGCACCGCCAAGGGCGTCGTCTTCGTCAGTCTGGAGGATGAAACCGGAATCGCCAACGTCATCGTCCGCCCGCGGTGGTTTGAGCGCTACCGTCTTGCCATCAATCAGGAGCCGGCGTTGCTCATCACTGGAAAGCTGCAGCACCGCGAGGGCGTCATCCATGTTCAAGCGGAGACGGTCGCCGCGCTCACCGCCGCGGCCGTGCCGGCCCAGGCTTCACACGACTTCCACTGAGGGTCGCGTCGCGCTCTTGTCACACCCGATTCACCCCTCCTGCTAGCGCCACTCGTGACGCGGATAGCGCCGGGAAAGCTCAGGCTTGATTTTCGGATACATCTCACTCCAAAAGCGGGCCAGATCGTCGGTCACCTGAACGGGCCGGTGATTGGGCGCCAGTACCTCGATCTTCACCGGCACCCGGCCGTTGCCGAGCGTGAACCGGCCGGACACGCCGTAGAGCTCCTGGATCCGCGCACTGAGCACCGGCGGTCCCTCCGCCGCATAGGAGATCTTGGAACGTCGGCCGTTGGCCATGGTGATCCGTTCCGGCAGATAGGTGTCGAGGACCGCGAGCTGTTCGGCCGTCAACCAGTCCCGCAGGAACGGCATGACGTCCTTCTCCTTCACCGCGCGTGCACTCAATTCACCGTAGCAGACCTGCTCGACCAGTGTCGCACGATCAGCCTCGTTCAGGGGATTGACCTCCAATTCGGGAAACCACTCGGCCAGCCGGTTGACCCGGATGATCCACTGCTCGACCGACTCATCCCAGGCGTCGATCTTCAGCCGGCCCGACAGGACTTCCCGCGTCAGCAACGCCGCCGCCTCCGTCAGGGGAGCCTCGTCCGCACTCGCCTTGGCCTCCAGCACCAGATCGCGGAACCGGCGTTCCCGCCGCGAGACCACCCGCTTCGCCTGCTCGTCGTAGACCACGCCCCGGGTCTCCAGATAATCATCGGGAAACAACTCCTTGAGCCAGCTTTCCTCGATGGCGGTCGCAAGCGAAAGCAGCACCGTGACCTCTCCTCCTCGACCCTCAATCTCGCTGATCTCCGCCGCCACCAGCAGCGGCGCACGTTGCATGGCGCTTTCGCGCGCCAGCATGCCACGACGGGCATGGACCAAATCACACCGCAGCGTGCCCGCATCCAGTCGCTTTGCCACCTGGTCCGAAAATCCAGCCACCACACACTTGCGCACAGCCACACCATCGATGCGCTGCTCGGACACATCCAGACCCTCCTTGGCAGCGATCTCCAGGAACTGATCGAACAAGGGACCCACCTGCCGCGCGGCCTGCGCGTGAATGCCCAGTTTCCGGCATGCCTCGAGGTTGAAGTGCGAACGTTCCGCGTACTTCCAGGCCCGCATCAGCAGAAAGAAGTCGCTTTCCGTCTCCTCGCCCAAAAGGGCCTCCCGCGCCTCGTCAACCTCACGGCTGACCCCTCGCAACAGGAAGTTACGTCCCTGGGTCAGGGCAGCCATGAGCGCAACGGGACGGACACACCCTCGCCCGCCGGCTTCAAGAAACATGCGCGCATACCGCGGATGGACCGGGAAGCGAAGCATGGTTCGACCGGTTTCGGTGATGCGGCTGGGGGTGCCCGGGCTGTGGGCCCGCAAGGCTCCCAAGTCAGCCAGCAAGGTTTCGGCTCGAGTCAGGCCCTTGGGGTCGGGCTTCTCGAGCCACGGAAATCCGGCCACATCATCGATGCCACTCGCCTTGAGTGTCAGCACCACTTCCGAAAGGTCCAGGCGGCGAACTTCGGGAAGCTCCTGGGCCGGTCGCTGAGCGTGCTCCCGTTCCGTCCAGAGCCGAACGCAAACACCCGGAGCCGTGCGGCCGGCCCGGCCCGCCCGCTGGTCGGCGCTGGCCGCGGAGATCTTTTCCACGAGCAGGGTGTTGATGCCACGGTGGGGATCGAAACGCGCCATCCGGGCCAAACCACTGTCGATCACCGCGGTCACACCGTCAATGGTCAGCGAGGTTTCCGCGACATTGGTTGAGACAATGACCTTGCGGGTGTCGTACTTGGAGACGGCGCGATCCTGCGCATCGGGCGACAGCTCTCCGTGCAGGGGGAAAATGACGCAACCGCGCATTGTGCGACTCGCCTGCAATGCCTGCACAGTTCGACCGATCTCGTAGGAACCCGGCATGAAGACGAGAAGGTCTCCTGGGGTGCGGGACACGATTCGTTCACACTCAGCCGTGGCGACCTCCCACACCGGTTCCCGTTCGAAGTCCACCGAACGGGGCAAATACTCGATCGAGACCGGAAAACTCCGCCCCTGCGAAACCAGCACCTCGCAGGGCTCAAGGTAATTTCCAAGCGCCCCGGCGTCGAGAGTGGCGGACATCACAACAATCTTCAGATCGGGCCGCACCGTCCTCTGGATCTGCAGGGCACGGGCAAGCGAGATGTCTCCGTAAAGGTGGCGCTCGTGAAATTCATCAAACACCAGCGCGGCAATGCCTCGCAGACTGCTGTCGAACGACATCTGCCGCAGAAGGATTCCCTCGGTGACGAAACGGATGCGAGTCCGTTCGCTGACCCGCGCATCGAGACGTATCTGATAACCTACAACATCACCCAGCGCGCAGTCCATCTCCTCGGCGACGCGGCGGGCGAGCATGCGTGTCGCCAGTCGGCGCGGCTGGAGCACCACCACTTCGCCTTCGCGTCCGAGCAAACCGTGCCGGAACAGCATCTGCGGCAACTGAGTCGACTTTCCCGATCCCGTCGGCGCCTGCACAATCACCCGCCCCTGGCGTTGCAGGGCGGAGACGAGGGCAGATTCAAGTTCGTAGATGGGCAGCTCGCGGGGAGACATGGACGGCGAACACGAAGGTGGGCGCAATCGATGGTGGCAAGCGGTCGTTTGAGGCCGGAGCAGTTCAGGACGCGGGGAGGCTGATGGTGAACAACCGGTGAATAACGTTGTCCACCGGTTGTTCACAAGTGCGCTTTCAGTGAATAAGTTGTGCAGTTGTTTTCCTTTCTTTTTCGACCGAGAGGTTCAGGTTTGTCCTCGTTCCTTGATAGAACAGTCGAAACCACGGCGGCCTGAAAAACCCGCCGAAGGACGACTGGGATAATCCCGGGTGACCGGGGAACGGAAGGAGGCAGCTGGTGCCTCCCTCCCCTCCAGCCGCGAAAGCGATGTCGAGAGGCACATATCACCAGCTCCTCTGGACGGTGTCGTGACCGTGCCAGTTGCCACGAATCAGGAGCTGAGCGGCCAGGCGTGAATTAGAAACCGCGTCCAAGCCGAGTCAGGTCCACGGGTCGTTTCGAACCGTGGGCCGACGCAGTTACCCAGAGGGTTACGGCTGCTACTGCGCAGACCAGCACGCAAATACGTTGTCCGGCGGGGCCACCTGCCAAAAGGCCCGATCCTTCGGGAGAGGGCGCGCAACGACAACGGAGATGCGGGGAGCGAACGGGCCCGGCAAAGCCCGCCAAACCTCCTTAAATTGGGGCGGCGCCGCCAAACGGCATCACCCAACTGCAAAGCCGAACGCAGCCTGAGAGTTAAGAGGCAAGACCCGTAGCACGGGGCCAACGCCCGGCCAAAAGCCGGGGCCGTCCCCGTGAGCACGGTGCCGACGCGAACAACGCAAGTTGCAGGCGTGTCAGCACCTCGTCCGGCGCGCCGTTCCCGGCAGGGAGCGACCGAACCGGGCGCAGAGACCTCACTCGAAAATCCCAGTCCGTAAGGGCCAGGACGGTCCCGCCATGAGACCGAAAGCCGCGCGCTGCCGCGCGGAGTGGCGTCGGGAAGCATACCGCCCGCGAAAGCGAGGCGCCCAAGGTGTGCGTCGGGGAAGAGCGCGTGGCGAACGCCCACTCCCAAGTTTGGCCCCGGGACCGCAAGGTCCCGGGGCCTTCTTGTTTCTAGATTTTGCTTGTTATCAAGATTTTCCGATAGCGAGTGACTCTCCCTAGTTGCGCCGCACCTGGTCGCGCCCCGGATGTGATCCTCAGCCCGCAGGCTTCGTCCTTGCCAACGCGAGGCACGGAAGGCACGGTGCAAGGTTTTTCAACACGCACATCTGTGCCCAGCGCCATGAATCAGAACATACGCAACATCGCCATCATTGCCCACGTCGACCATGGGAAGACCACCCTCGTCGACAAGCTCCTCAAGGAAGGCGGCGTCTACCGTGCCAACCAGCATATCGAGGAACGCGCCATGGACTCCATGGACCTCGAAAAGGAAAAGGGCATCACGATCAAGGCGAAGAACACCTCGGTGCACTGGAAGGATAAGACGATCAACATCGTCGACACCCCCGGACACGCCGACTTCGGCGGTGAAGTGGAACGCGCACTCCGCATGGTGGACGGAGTGCTTTTGGTTGTCGACGCCTACGACGGTCCCCAGGCGCAGACACGTTTCGTGCTCCGCAAGGCCCTCGCCCACGGTCTCAAGGTCGTGCTCGTGATCAACAAGATCGACCGGGAAAACGCGGATCCGAAAAAGATGTATGACAAGGTGCTGGAGCTGCTGCTGGAACTCAATGCCACCGAGGAGCAGTTCGATGCCCCGGTTGTCTATGGGTCCGGCCGTGACGGCTACATGATGTACCATCTCGGCGAGGAGAAGAAGGACATGACGCCCCTCTTCGAGACCGTGCTCGACCACGTTCCGCCCCCGTTCGCGAAGCCGAACGAGCCCTTCCACATGCTCGTTTCGAACATCGACTGGAGCGACTACGTCGGACGTATTGCCGTTGGCAAGATTCTCGGCGGAAACGTAAACGTCGGCGACAGTGTCTTTATCCTGCGCCATTCGGAC
Source organism: Opitutaceae bacterium (assembly GCA_016794725.1). GTDB lineage: Bacteria > Verrucomicrobiota > Verrucomicrobiia > Opitutales > Opitutaceae > UBA6669. The sequence continues at coordinate 14,505 of JAEUGZ010000398.1, forward strand.
GGTAAGCGCATCCGCGCCAAAATCACCAAGGTGTTTGAATTTACCGGCCTCGGTACACGGGAGTGCGAAACCGCGGTTGCAGGAAATATCGTCGGGCTTTCCGGCTTCGAGGATATCGATATCGGCGACACCTTGACTGCGGATGAAGCCGGCCACGCGCTTCCCTTCACCCAGATCGACCCGCCAACCCTGGAGATGCAGTTTTGCGTGAACGACGGCCCGCTCGTCGGCAAGGAAGGAAAGCTCGTTACCTCGCGTCAGTTGCGTGACCGGCTTTTCCGCGAACTGAAAACCAACGTTTCGATCTACGTCGACGACAGCGACAAGGCCGGCGTCTACAACGTGAAAGCACGTGGAGCGATGCAGATCGCGGTGCTGGTTGAGACCATGCGCCGGGAAGGTTTCGAGCTTCTGGTTTCGCGTCCCACTGTGATCGAGCGTCACGAGAATGGACAGCGCCTCGAACCCTATGAAACCGTCTGGATCGAAGTCCCGGACGAGTGCGTTGGCGCCATCATGCAGAATCTGGCAAACCGCAAGGGCCAGCTCACCAACATGGAGAAGATGCCGCATTCGACGATGATCGAGGCAACCATCACAACCCGCGGATTGATCGGGCTTGAAATCGACATTGTTAACGCCACGAGCGGCCGCGGCGTGATGAACCACCTGTTCAAGGAGTACGCTCCATATGCGGGCGAAGTGCTGACCCGGTTGACGGGGACGATTATCGCCACCGATCCGGGGGTCACCACCTCGTACGCTCTGGAAATGGTCCAGGAGCGCGGCAAGCTCTTCGTGGGACCCGGCGAGGAAGTCTACGAGGGAATGATCGTCGGTGAGAATCCGCGCAATGAGGACATTCAGGTGAATGCCGTTCGTGCCAAGCAGCTGACGAACTTCCGCTCCCAAGGCGAAGGCAAGGGTGTGCAATTGACCCCGCCCACCAAATTGTCGCTGGAACGAGCCATCGAGTACATCGCAGCGGATGAATTCGTCGAAGTGACTCCCAAGAGCCTCCGTATCCGCAAGCGCATTCTCAGCGCGACGGATCGCCGCAAATTCGAACGTTCCGGTAAAGTCTAGTCCCCAAGCCCGGTTTCGCGCGCCGAACCGTGTTTCGGCGCGCGGTACCCGACGGCCCCTGACTGACCCGGGCGGTCTCGTTCAGGCTTGCCGGCCAGCGCATTCGGTACGCCCGTTCCGCGGATACCGCCAATCGCCAAACCCTATTTCACCAGCGCCGGTTCCGACGCTGAAGGGGAGGTTTCACGTTCAATTTCTTGCGCCTTCTTCAACCCGTGGGCGCTCCCGTGTCCGGTGAGGCGGAGGATCAATCCGTCGATGAGGATGTAGACAATCGGAACCACAAAAAGAGAAATAGCCGTCGCCAGTGTGAGCCCACCGACAATCACCAGACCCATCGGGTTGCGGGTCTCTGCGCCAGCACCCGTGGCGAAGGCAATCGGGACCGCGCCCAGGACGGTTGAAATTGACGTCATGATGATGGGACGAAACCGCAGCGTGGCCGCCTCGTAGGCCGCATCGAACGCGTTTTTACCGTGAAGCTGAAGCTCATTGGCAAACTCCACGATGAGGATGCCGTTTTTCGCTACGAGTCCGATCAACATGATCACGCCAAACCGGGCGAACAGGTTGTCGGTCATGGGTGGCCCCCAATACCGGGTACAGTACAGGACGATCAATCCACCCGACACCGCCAAGATGATCGCAGAGAAGATCGTCACCGGGTGAATCCAGGATTCAAACTGGGCAGCAAGGATCAAGAAGGTGAACACCAATGCCAGGCCAAAGAGCGTGTAGGTATCACTGGCGCTTTCGACGAAATCCCGGGTTTCCCCATCCCAAGTGAATCGATAGCCGGCGGGCAGCAACACCTTGGCTCGACTCTCCAGGAATTCGATGCCGTCAGATATCACCTTGCCGGTGGCCATTTGCCCTGAGACCGTGACCGACCGCAAGCGATTCAAATGCGGATAGCTCTCGGGAACGACATTCTCATCGTAGGTCACCAGATTCGCCAGCTGGATCAGTTCACCGTCCCTCGAACGGACATAGAGTTTTCCAAGATCCGATGGAGTGGCCCGCTTTTCATCCTCCACCCGCACGAGCACATCGTACTGTTGGTTGCCCCGCTGAAACTGCGTCACCCGCTTCCCGCCCAGCAGGGTCTCGAGCGTATTGGCAATGTCAATAACGGGGACCTTGAGATCTGCAGCCTTGGCGCGATCGATTCGCACCAAGAGCTGAGGTTTGGTGGGCTGCGGGTCGAGGCGCGGCTGTAGAAACACCCCACTCTTGCGCATCTCTTCCAGAAACTGTGCCCCAACCCGCTGCAAGGTTGGAAAATCCGCACCCTGCAATACCATCTGCAAGCCCGGGGAGTCCCGCCGGCTCCCGAGCGGCCTGACGGGAGAAGGAAACGCCTGGCCGCCAGTGATATTCGCCGAGAACTTGCCCCGCAGCTCATTGATGATGTCCTGAGTCTTGCGCTTGCGTTCTTCCCAGGGTTTGAGCGTGGCAAAAATGAACGCCCGCCCTTCACCGCCCCGATGGAAAGTCCGATCAATTTCGGGAATGGCGAGAATCATGCGCTCCATCTCCCGCGAATAGGTCAGCGAATAAAGAGGGGTTGAACCAACCGGCGGAACAAACTGTGCCGTAAAGATCCCCCGGTCCTCCACTGGAATCAGCTCACGCTGGAGCTTCAGGTACAGCCACGGTCCCACACAGGAGAAGGCAAGAGCGAAGCCAAGCACCACCACCTTCGAGCGCAACGATCCACGGAGCATCGCGGCGTAGCCCCGATTCATCGCGGCAAAAAACGGTTCCGTTACCCGGTAAATCCACGAATGGGCCTGGGTACCGTCGGCATTGCGTTTTGCCCGCAGCAATCGCGAACAAAGCATCGGCGTCAACGTGAGGGCGACAAACGCGGATACCAGCACGGCAATCGCCAAGGTGAAACCAAACTCATAGAAAAGACGCCCGGTCTGTCCCGATTGAAAAGCAACCGGCACGAACACGGCTGCCAGGGTCAGCGTGGTTGCAATGACGGCAAAGGCGACCTGCCGCGCTCCATGCACCGCGGCGTGGATGGGCTTCTCCCCTTCTTCGATTCGGCGATAGATGTTCTCCAACATCACGATCGCATCATCGACCACGAGGCCAACCGCCAGAACGAGCGCCAGCAAGGTCAGGACGTTGAGCGTAAAGCCAAGCCAGCTCATGATGGCAAACGCTCCGACAATCGAAACCGGAATGGCCAGCAGCGGAATGAGGGTCGCTCGCCAGTCACGCAAAAAGAGAAAGAGCACCAGAATGACGAGGACGGTCGCCTCCACCAGGGTTTTGTACACCTCCTTGACTGAGCGATCCACAAACACACTCGTGTCATAGCTGATGGTGAGGCGGACCCCATCCGGAAGTTCCTTTTGTATCGATGGCACGAGCGCCTTGATCGCATTGGCCACATCGAGCAGATTCGCCTGCGATTGCCGGATGACCTGCACACCCACGGAGGGAATCCCCTTGAAGAATGACTCACTGCGCGAGTCGTTGATTCCGCCACCCAACTCCACTCTCCCAATGTCGGTAAACTTGATCTGGTATCCACCCCGCGTCGCCAGGACAAGATTCTCAAAGTCGGTCACCTCCGCCATGTTTCCTTGCACCCTAACCGTAAACTCGCGCGAGACGGATTCGATGCGGCCTCCGGGAATCTCCACGTTTTGCTGACGGAGAGCGGACTCAATGTCAGCCACAGTCAGGCCATAGGCAGCAAGGCGATCGGAATCGACCCACATGCGCATGGAGTAACGCGGTCCACGGATATTGACCGAACCAACGCCAGGAACCGTCTGAATCCGCTGAACCGCAAAGCGGTCGGCGAAGTCGTACAACTCAAGGCGAGTATAGCGTTCGGAGGTAAACGACATCGACAGGATGGGACTTGAGTCCGCCTCGACCTTCGAAACCTGGGATTCCCGCGCCTCCTGCGGCAGGTTGTTTCGAGCGCGGCCGACGCGATCTCTCACGTCGTTGGCCGCCTCGTCGAGGTTTCTATTCAGATTGAATTACAAGCTGATCCGCGACTGTTCCTCCGCAGAAGTGGAACGCATCAGGCGGATGCCATCGATAGCCGAAAGTTCCTTTTCCAGCGGTTCGGTGATCTTGGACTCGACAACTTCCGCTGAAGCACCCGGATACGAGGTTTCCACTGAAATCACAGGGGCATCCGTCACAGGATACTCCCGAACCGGTAATTCCTGAAACGCCAATCCTCCCACAAGCAGGATCAAGATCGACGCGACTAGGCAAATGACCGGCCGCTTGATGGAGAGGTCCGATAGAATCATGTCAAATTCAGGTTGGTGGAGAATCGGACACGGAACGGGGAAACAGCACCCGCAGCGATTACTCCGAAAGTCGAAACTCTTCTTTCAGCGGACGAGGATCCAGCTTGGCTCCAGGAAAAAGGATCAAGCCACCCACACCCGAGGCGACCACCGACGTCTTTTCGTCCAACGCTCCTTTGAGGGGTGTGACCTCAACCAGCCCTTTGGCGCGCAGACCTAAGCGCACGGGCACAAACTCGGCCGACTTGTCGCCTTCGGCTCCTTTCACCACGATCAAAGTTGTCCCATTGGTGGTGGTCAGCACAGCGCCTTCCGGCACGGCGAGGACGTTGTGCCTCACATCAAGAATGACCTCGATGTTCGCGAACATTCCAGGCTTCAGGCTTGAGGGCGGCGTCTCCAACAATCCCTTGACCACACTGGATCGTGTCGCCCGATCAATGACCGAACTGACAAAATAGACTTCACCTTGAACGAGTCTGCCCGCCTCCATGGATCGCGAGGCCACCGTGATTCGAGTGCCGGATTTGACCTTGGATAGGTACCGCTCTGGCATCTGAAACTCGATTTTTAGGCGCGATAAATCATCTATCGTGGTGATTGCCGTTTGGCTCGTCACATAGTCGCCCGGGGAAAGCGAACGGGCGCCTACGATGCCATCAAACGGAGCTTTGATCTCCGTTTTCTCCATCCGGAGATTGAGCACAGCGAGATCCGCCTTGGCCGAGGCAAACTCCGTCCGAGCGCGATCATACTCAGCCTGGGTCGTCGACTGGGTTTTCCGAAGATTCTCGGCGCGATCGAGGCTCAACTCGGTGAGCTGAAACCGGGCCTGCGCCTGCGCAAGCTGCGCCCGAATCTCTGCATCGTCGATCTTCACCAGCACGTCGCCTTTCTTGATCACCTGTCCTTCTTCAAAAAAGATGCCGCGAACGAGCCCAGTAATCTCAGCTCGCATTTCGGCCGATTCATTCGGCGCAATTGAACCAACAACGGTGAGCGTTTCAGCGAGATCGCGCCTCACGATGGACGTCACCTCAACAGCTTGTACCTGGCTTCGGCCCGCGCTGGCTCGCACGGGGGCAGGGGCTTCCTTTTTCGCACAACTGACGGCACCGACAAGCGCGAGCGCCAGGATGCCGATGGGAACAAGGGGTAACTGTACAACCATGAATGAAACAAGGGATAACGCCATCCCACCTCT
>JAEUGZ010000404.1 GCA_016794725.1 Opitutaceae bacterium
GGAACTCTTTGTTCGATCGAGGATATGCCTACTGGATTGGTTCGGGTGGAGGGCGTTCCCGCAGTCGCGCAGGCGCGTCAACTTAAGCGCGATCCGAAGTCGCCGTCTGGTGGAGGTGGGGTCGCCGACCCATAAGCGCTAACTTGTTTTATTGCATCGAGGTGATGCTCGGAATAGTGATGCGGCATGAAAATAGCCAATGCGGCAGAGGACGATTGGGAGATTTTGAAGGGATTCTTTCCAGTTGGATGGGAGGCGCTCGCCACGGAGCACCACGCAACCAAAGGCCTCAGACAGGACAAGAGCCCGGAGAAGTTATTGCAGGTATTGCTGATGCACTTGGGGTGTGGGTTTTCTTTGCGCGAAACCGCAACGAGGGCCGCTCAAGCGGGGTTATCGCAGCTTTCGGATGTGGCGTTGTTGAAACGGCTCCGAAAGAGCAAGGGATGGCTGCAGGCAATGTGCCAGGTGCTTTGGGAGGAGCGCGGGGCCCGGACCAAATCACCGGGGCCCGTGCCGCTGCGGATGGTTGATTCGACCCTGGTGAAGGAGCCGGGGAAAACAGGCAGCCAGTGGCGTATCCACTATAGTTTGCAGTGGCCTCAGTTAAAGTGCGATTTCTTTCAGATTAGCGGCACCGAAGGAAGCGGGACAGGCGAGTCTCTGAAAGGCTACCCACTAAAAGCTGGTGAATACGTTATTGGCGACAGGGGGTTCTGTCGGGGGCCGGGTCTTCACTTTGCGGCAGCATGTGGAGCTCTTACACTCGTTCGTCTGAACACTGGCAGCGTCAAGCTGCAGAACAGCGATCGGTCTCCATTCCCGCTCCTCTCTCGGCTGGGTGCGCTCAAGAAGGCAGGCGAAAGCCGTGAGTGGACTGTATGGGTGCCTTCCGGCGATGCCCAACCATTGCGGATGCGGCTGTGCGCTGTCCGCAAGAGCGTCGCCTCAACCCGGCGATCGCTCAAGAAGCTCTATCGTAAAGCCAGCATCAATCAACGAACACCCGATCCTGCCACCCTGCGCTACGCTGAGTACGTCATGGTAATCACAACTTTTCCTGCGGACAAGTTTTCCACCACTCAAGTCCTTCACTACTATCGGTTCCGCTGGCAGATCGAACTGCTTTTCAAGCGCCTCAAGCAACTCGCCCAGCTCGGCCATTTACCCAAACACGACGAAGAAAGCTCTCACGCCTGGCTGTACGGCAAGCTGCTCATCGCCCTCCTTACTGACAAACTTATCGCGCACGCGCGCGACTTTTCCCCCTGGGGCTTCGAACTCGCGGCGAAAGAGCAGCCGGTGGCGTGAGTTTTCCTTCATGCTTCACCAAGTGACCATGGCAATCACACCCTCCATATCCTTGTCCAATGTCATCTCCTCTTGGGGTAAAATATGCTCCCAGCTCTCTGAATCTCCTCGTCTGCGCTTCCTCCAAGCTGAGCACCATCGCAAAACAAGTTAGCGCTTATGGGTCGGCGACCCCGCGGGGATTGGCGCCGCGTGAAGAAATCGGATCGCGGAGGCGGGACTTGGCCGTCTCGTCGCGGGCTTCCCGCGACTGCGGGATCGCCTCCCACTGAAACGCGGGATGTTCCTAGGCCGATCTTTAGGTTGACGCGGGCTCAATCCCCGCCGTTGGAGAGCTACTCCAGGAGGACGCGGGCGACGGGTGACGTCTCCGTTCCCCCTTGTTTCAATCGGACCTCGACGTAGATTTCGACGGGAGAGGAACCGTTGACCGGAAGGGTGGTGTCAAAGGGAAAGGCGGTGTCGACGATCGCCGAGAATGCGCCTCCGTTCTGTCGGTGGTAGAAGGTGCAGCCAGCGATCTCGCGATCGAAATCGGGCAGGTAGGCGTAAATGCTGGTGAGGTCACCCGCACCAAATCGCATCGCCACCGCCTTGCCACCGCGGAATCCAAGGTCAACGACGCTGCCTTTCTCCGGAAGTGGCTTGGCGTCGCGGGCGAGCACCTGACTCTGGAATCCCACCTTCGGCGTCACACCGGTGATGACCACGGCGGTGATCCCCTCGGCGCTCGCTGCTACCTCGAAGCTTCCATCGGCGCCAAGCGCCGGCGCTTCTTTCTGTTTGACGCCGTCGATCCACAGGCTGAGCGACGCTCCGCGCCCACTCGCGGGCTGTCCGATCAGGGCCGGATTGAGTCGGACGCGACTGGTCAACGCGGACTTGGACTGATTCGTCAGGGCAAGGGCCAGGGTGTTGTCACCCCGGGCGACCACATAGTTCAGCTCGGGGTGGCTGACCTCGACCGCACCGGGCGGCATCCAGAGGTGGAGTCCCTTGACCTCGTAGACCTGACCCGGGCGGTCGCCATAGACCTTTTGCTGGAGATAGCCGTAGCCCTCGGTGTAGCGACTGGGAAATGACACGGCGCCGCCCGACTTCGCGACCACGTCGGAAACGAGGTAGGCGAGCACGAGGGAGATGTAGGGCCAGATGTGATTGTAGTGGATGGACGTCATGGCGTTCAGCACATCCTTGGGCTTCTCGGCAAAATCGGGCTTCTGGTAGGAGGTCGTCCGGGCGGTGTTCAGGTGGTAGCCCGGAAAGCTGGTGTAGCGCCCGATCACCGCGGAGCGGGCGGTGTCATGCAGGAAGGTGTCACCGGTCAGCGCGGCGAGGCGCAGCATCCAGGGAGCGTAGCTGGCGAAAAGGATGCCGCGATGGCCGCGACTGGTGCCGGATGACTCCGGGGTCAGTCCAATCTCGGAAACCTGCCATGCGGGCACGGATTCCTCGGCCAGGGGCACGCGGGGAAACTTCGGACCGGTTCGGTAGTTGGGGGCGAAGCCGCCCTCGTTGACCGTGACATTGGCCTCGGGAATCCGCGGTGCGTACCAGATGTAGCGGGTGTAGTTGCGCGCTCCTTTGCGGGCGGCTTCCAGATAGCGCCGCTCGCCGGTCTCTTCGAAGAGCTCGAGCAGCTCGATCCACTGGGGACTGAACGACGTCCAGAAGAACAGACCGCGGGAGTCCGGATCCTCGAAATTGGTCTGACTCGTGTCGACCCGGCGCCGCAGGTACTCGTCGGCGTCGCGTTTGGCGCGATCGAGCCACTTGGTGTCGCCGGTGGTCCGGTAGAGGGCGAGGGAGTTGGCCCAGAAATCCCCGCGAAGCTGGGAGTCGAGATTCAGGACCCGGTTCCTGCCGAAGAGCGATTCGGCGGACTGCCGAAAGAAGGGGGTGCGTCCTCCCGCGAGGGCGTGGAGTGCGGCGAAGTCGGTGAGCGGTGCTCCCAGTCCCCCGAGTCGGGAGGAGACGGACTGTCCCTTGATCGCAGGGTCGGTGGTGAAGAGGAAACGTTCGCGGGAAACGAAGAACTCCGCGAGTGGACGGGCGAGTTTTGTGAAGATTTCGCGATTGTCGGTGACGATGGCGAGCGAGAGCGGATGAAGCGCCGAGACGTTTTTCACCGAACCCGGGACGTCGGTGTCATAGGCAAATCCCCGCAGGTCGGAGTTGAACTTGGCGTAGGGACTCAGGCCGAACTGAAGCATGCGCTCGAACGTGGCGTTGAGTGAACCGAGGATGTTGTGACGCACGTCGGCAAAGCCAAAGGCGGTGCGTGCGAGGTGCTCCTGAGTCTGGTCGATGCTGCGGCGGGTGACGATGAGGCGGTGGGAGAAGCCGAAGGCATCGCCGGCTGCCAGCTTGGAACCCAGACCACCGAGAATCGGGGCGAAAAGCATGGGCTGGGCCTTGCCCGCCTGATTGCGGACCGCCACGCCGAAGCGGGAATTGGCCAGGGTGGGCATTGGCTGGAAGGGGAGTTCCGCCGGGTCTGCCATCACCCCCAGGGTGATGCCGCCCGAAGTGACCAGTGTCGTGGGCAGGGGACAGCGACCGGATGCCTCAAGGAAGGAACCTTCGGGAAATCGACGTTCGGTGTAGACCAGCGGTTGCCAGACTTCGGTCATGGCCTCCGTCGCGCAGGCCGGAGCTCCGGTGTATCCAAATGAGTACCACCCCGCGCGGCTCACCTGGGCGCTGAGATCCAGCTGAGGTTCACCCCCGCTCTCCGGCACGAACAGGACGGCTTTCAGCGTCACGCCGTCGGTGACGGGAAACGTCCAGGTGATGCGGCCGCCCTCCTGACTGGAGCCGTTGGCGCGGAGGGCGGTCGCTTGACCGGCCGTGAAGAGATTGGGTGAGCGGTCCGGACCGTAGAACCGATCCGACTCGGGGTCGTACCCGTCGGCGACGTGGGCGGTGGAGCGGACTGCGGTCGATGGTTTGCCCCAGGTCAGAACGTGGTAGGTCGATCCCTGATCGCCGCTCTTGAGTCCGGCGTCCCGATATCGTCCCCAACGCGTCTCCAGGTGCGGATTCTCCGCCGAAAACAAGACGGTGAAGTGGGGCGTAAACGTGGCGCGCCCGCCGTCCGGAGCGATCACCTCCACGTCTCCGTTGGTGGTGAGGACGAGTTGGTGGCGCGAGGGCGTGGATGGGGCCGCGGATGCGGACGACATGGCCACCACCAAGAGTGCGAAAAGAGCGAGGAGAGGTTTCACAGCAGGAATTGGGGAACGGTGTCTGACTGGGGCAGGAGACGAAGGCAGACAAACGGAGTCACGGTTTCAGGCAAAGGCGAGAATGGTTGACCGTTGAATGAACGACCGAGGATTGACCCGGATGGAAGATCGTCCACCCAGGCGTTCACTGCATCCGGTCCGACTGAGCCGGAACCGTGCAGTTGAACCACGAATTGACGCGAATCCACCCGAATGAAAACAGGCACCAAGAGCAGCCAGGGATTGGTTCACGGTTGAGTGAGGAAAACTCATTGGCTCGACTCCTCCTCTCTCGCACTGGATTCGTGTTCGTTCGTGTTCGTTCGTGTCAATTCGTGGTCTCTCGTCTGAATCGTTGCGGCGAAGGTGCGCCTTTGAGCGGTCGCAGGACGTTGGCCGGGTCACCGTAGATCCAACGCTGTCCGAAGGCCCGGTTCTTGGTCGTGTCCGGCCAGTTGCCCAGGCCGCGGACGTAGAGATGCTGGTCGAGAAGACGAGCCCAGTCGGCGTGCACGACCGCCTCGAGGAACGCCGGAGGCAGGTGGTCGACGCCTTCGGTGAACGCATGGTCGAGGAGAATCTCCTGCGCCCGGCGATCCAGCTGATCAAAGGGAAAACGCGGATGGGTGCGGGCGAGTGCCGTGCGCAGCTGCTCGAGCGTGGTGGTCAATCCCTGTCGAAGCGCCTGTTCCGCTTCGGCGGGACTTTCGCCGCGGGCGAAGAGCGACTGATCGGTGATGGGACGTCCGAATCCAATCCGCCGGCCATAGCGCGTGGAGTAGGGAAAATAACGCTGGTCGCGCAGACCAAAGCCATGGGGATTGGTCACGGCCTTCATGTGGGCAATGAAACTGTCGCTGAGCTGAAAGGCCGCCGCCGGCCCGGCCCATAGTCCCAGTGCAGCAAGGAGGAGAAGGAATCGGAGTCTCATGGTCTAGGGGCGCAGGACGAGGATCGGAGAATGGACGCGTTGCTGACTGGCGCTCTCCACCGCGAAGTCCAGTTCGAGGGCGCCCTCACCTTCGACGAAATCGGGTGAGAACTCGTACGGAAAAATCTCGTCGCGGACTTCGTGCCAGGGGCCCTGACCCTGGCGATAACGCAGCGTGGCGGCGATCGTGGCTTCCGGCAAGGCATCGGTGTAGACAAAGGCACGGGTGAGACCGCGTCCCATCGAAAGCAACTGCGCGTAGACCGTGCCAAAGGGCGCCTTGGCCCGGGAGAAACTCTGCGGTCCCAGCGGTGACGACGCCGCATCGGTGATCTTGGCCTGGAGGCCGGGGTGAACCCTGGCGCCGTCGCAGGCGAAGGCAACCATCCCCTTGGCGGAAATACGAAAGTGCAGAGCCGGACTCGTTTGCGTGGGGCTGGCCGCCGGTTGGTTGTCATTCCACCGGCGAGTCCGGGTCGTCGGTGCGAGATCAACCAGAGCCGGATTGAGCGTCAGCGTGACGTCCTCCTCACGAAAGGACTGACTCCAGCAGGCGAGATAGAAGGTACCCTGGTTGTATCCGGCGAGCACATCGATCTGTCGATTGTCACTGGTGAACAGGCGGCGCGGCAGCCAGAGGCGGACATTCTCGTCGGAGTAGAAGCGGCCGGGCCGGTCCCCGTACACGCGAACCCGAAAGGGAGTTCCTGGCAAGGGACGACCGGGAAAGGCGATGGCTCCGCCGGAGCGGTCAAAGGCATCGCTGACCAGAAAGTCGATGACCTCGCCGGCAAACTCCCAGGCGTGGCCGGGATTGACGGTGGCGAAGTTCCAATCCCACACCGGCCGTTCGACAGCATGGGGTGATTCGGTGATCAGGGAAAGGTTGGACCGGTTGTCGCCGGCGTAGTTGCCAAAGCGTCCCACCATGCCCCAGCGTGCAACCGTGCGTAGAAAATCGTCGTGGCACAAGGCGGCGAGGCGCATCAGCTGACCGTGGTGATTCATCCACAGTTCTCCGCGGTAGGCGGGAGACTGCAGCCCGGTGAGAGAGACCCGCCAGGCGGGGACGGTTTGCTGCGGGCTGGCGACAGGTCGAGGTGGCAGGAAGCCCCATAGCCGATGTCGACCGTTGGAGTGCTCGTGAACCGGGACCCTGCCACCCAGATCCACGGTCACCAGCGAATCGGGAGTGGCTGGCGAGAGATTGATCGAGGTCGTCAGACCGTAGGCTCCCTCGCGCGCAGCGTCGAGGTAGCGGGGTTCACCGGTGGCGAGGTGAAGTTCAAGCCAGTCGAGGTAGTCGTCACCCTCGCCGGTCGGCCGACGCTGTTGTAGTTCCGCATCGGCAATCCGACGGGCCTCGTCCAGATCGCGAGGGCTGTCGGTGAGCTCGTGACGGGCCAGCAGATCCGTGAAGCTTCGGTCGGAGAAACCTGCCTCCTGCGCGGCGGCGGCGATCAGCGGAGTGCGACCCAGGAAAAAGGCATGGAGGTGCACGAGCTGGGCGGCACCCAGGTAGGGGCGTCCGAGTTCCCGGTTGCGCGCCTTGACCTGTCCATTCTGTTCCACCTCGTAGGGGGCAAAGGTATTCTGGGCTCGCGACAGGGCGAACTCAACCTGAGGCAGCGCGCGGCTCCAATAGAAGGCCTCGTCATCGGTGACGACGGCAGCGGAGAGCCCGAAGAGCGGAGAGAACGGTTTGAAGATCCCTGAATTATCGGTCCAATAGTCGTAGTATTTCTGCTCGTCATGCCAAAGGGCGCGGTTTTCTCCGTTCCGATCCGCGAGGAAGTCCATGGTGTTCTCCAGGGCCTGGTTCAACGAACCGGAACCTGAATGGTCACGCTGGTCGCGAAAACCGTAGTACCGACGGGCGATGGTGCTGTAGGTTTCTTTCCAATTCTCCGGACGGACCACATAATGCAGCGTGAATGAACGGACGCCACCGGCTTCCAGGCGCGACTCGGCGCCGCCCAGGATCGGCGCAAAGGCCATCGGTTGGAGGAGCCCGTTTTCTCGCCGCAACATCAGGCCAAACCGGGCGTCTTGTCGCGTCGGTATCCGAAAAGGCATTTCCGTCGCGTCCACCACCAAGGCGGAGTTTCCCTCAGCGCTGGCCAGCTGCACCCGGGGCAGGCGGAGGTAGTGTTCCGGCACGAGGTGATTGAACTGCCGCAGGCTTCGACCGGCGCATTCCTGGGGAATGGTCACGAAACGCTCCTGGTCGATCGAGGGGGCGCCGGTGAAGGCGACTGAGTACCATCCCGGAGCCTTGGCCACCAGGCGATGGGTGATGCGAATGTCAGTGTCGCCCTCGGGCAGCGTCAGCTCCGCCGTCAGATCGAAACCAGGGTCCCGTGGAAAGGACCAGCGGAGCGTCCGGCCCTCGAGGCGGGCTTCCGCAGCTCTTACGGCGTGACGCGTACCGGCCAGCAGCGGGTCGGTGGTGCCCCGGGCGTAGGCGCCGCTGACCCGAAGCATGACCTTGCCGGCGTTGTCGCGGTACGTCCAGGTGCGAGCCCCCCTGGCGTCGACGGTCACCACTGCGTCATTGCGCCGGGCCTCGCGCTCGGCCGGCAATGCCAGGCGGCGGTTGAGCGATTCCACGGGCTCCTCAAACTCGGACCAGCGGACCGCGGTGCGGGGCGCCACCGGGTAGTTCTGGTGGTTGACCTGGTAACCGGGATCACGGTCGCTGACCATCACGGTGAATTCCGGCTGCAGAATCTGGGGCGGAAGTCCGGAAACCTGCACGGTGACGGCCCCATCAGGGCCGAGGGTGAGCTGGTAGCGGTCGTTCGTGAGGGTTGCGGCGACGAGCGGCCACAGGCCGGACAGGAACAGGGCAAGGCAGGCGAGCTGGGTGCGGTTTGGGAATCGCATGGTTCGGGGGTGACGAATCCGAGGCGTGATCCTACCGGTGATTTTGGCGGCGTGGAAGCACCCGCGGAGTCGACCGTTGACAATCGGCCCGGGCGACCGCGAACGAGGGGGCTGCGACTGAGGAGTCAACGATCAACTCACCGGGACGTTGAGATGGAAGGAGAACGGGAAACAATGGGACTGTCCCTGCAACGAATCGCCCCTGATCGTACTCCCGCCCTCTGGTTCCGCCCGGGTCGAGCCCTGTCGATCGCCTTCGTTTGAGGTCCCTTCTTCCTCCATGAGATTTCCGACGCGACTGCTTTTCCTTCCCCTCGGCCTCCTGGCCTGGGCTTCGGCCGGCTCTGTTCGCGCCGCCGACGTGCGCCTCTGGTACCGCCAGCCGGCCGCGGCGTGGCACGAAGCCCTGCCGGTCGGCAACGGGCGCCTGGGCGCGATGGTGTTTGGGGGCGTCGTCCAAGAGCGGCTGCAACTGAACGAGGCGACGATCTGGAGCGGGCGGCCGGCAACATTTGATCGCGTGGGTGCGTCTGCCCATCTGCCCGAGATCCGCCGCCTCCTCTTCGAGGGGCGACACGGAGAGGCGGAGGCGCTGGTCAATCGCGAGGTGCTTGGAGACCGGCCGCTCGGTTCGTATCAGCCCCTTGGCGACCTTCGCTTCGTCGTTCCGGGGCATGAGAAATTCACGGACTACCGGCGGGAGCTGGATCTCGACCGGGCCATGGTTCGCATTTCCTACCGCGTCGGTGCGACGACCTTCACCCGCGAGGTCTTTGCCAGTGCGTCGCATCAGGTCGTTGTCGTCCGTCTGACGGCTGACCGGCCGCGCAGCCTTTCCCTGGAGGCGACCCTCGGACGCACGGAAGGTGCTGAAACAACCGCTCGATCCGACGGCTCGGTGGTTCTTTCCGGGCAGGCGGATCGCGGAAGACCGACGGCGGGAACAAGCTTTTCGGCCCAGCTCCGCGCCGTGGTGGAGGGCGGAACGGTTGAAGCAAGCGCCGGCATGATTCGAATCCGAGATTCCGATACTGTCACACTGCTGCTGGCGGCGGGAAGTGATTACTTGGGTGACTCGCCGGAACTCCGGCCTGCGCGGGACCTGAAGGCGGCGGCTTCCGTCGCCTATCCCGCGCTGCGCGATGCCCATGTCGCCGACCACCGCCGGCTGTTCCGGAGGGTCAGCCTCGAGCTGGAGACGGACGCAGGGTCGGCCAGTCTGCCAACCGACGAGCGATTGCTTCGATTCCAACGTGGAATGACGGACCCGGGGCTGTTGGCCCTGTATTTTCAGTATGGCCGCTACTTGCTGATCGGCTCCTCTCGCCCGGGACCGGACAGCCTACCGGCCAACCTGCAGGGCATCTGGAACGAGGACTTCAATCCCCCGTGGTTCTGCGGATGGCACTTTGACGTCAATGCGCAGATGAACTACTGGCTGGCGGAGTCGACACATCTGGCGGAGTGCCACGAACCCCTCTTTGGCATGATCGAGCGCCTGCGCGTCCCCGGCCGCAAGACGGCGCGTGACGTCTATGGTGCGCGCGGTTTTGTCGTCTCTCATCGTACGAATGCCTGGTGGTTCACCAGTCCGGTCAAGGGACTCACAGTCTGGCCCACCGGGTCGGCGTGGCTCTGCCAGCACCTGTGGGAGCACTACCGCTTCACGCTGGACCGGACCTTCCTTGAGACCCGCGGCTATCCCCTGATGAAGGAGGCGGCGGAGTTCCTCCTCGACTGGCTGGTGCCCGATCCGCGCTCTGGGCTGCTGCTCAGCGGGCCCTCGATTTCCCCCGAGAACAGCTTCACGGTGCCGGGAGATTCGAAACCCCGGGGTTT
Source organism: Opitutaceae bacterium (assembly GCA_016794725.1). Classification (GTDB taxonomy): domain Bacteria; phylum Verrucomicrobiota; class Verrucomicrobiia; order Opitutales; family Opitutaceae; genus UBA6669. The sequence continues at coordinate 10,195 of JAEUGZ010000404.1, forward strand.
GGTGATGGGCCCGACGATGGACCAGCAGATCGCCGCGGAGCTCTTCGACAACTGCCTTGCGGCGGCCCGGGTGCTTGGGCTTGACGACGCCTTCACCCGGGAGGTTCAGGCCAAGCGGGCCCGTCTCGCGCCCACCCGCGTCGGCGACGACGGTCGGTTGCTTGAGTGGCAGGAGCCTTTTGCCGAACGTGAACCGGGACACCGGCACATGTCCCATCTCTATGCGGTTTACCCCGGGTGGCAGATCACGCCCCGCAGCACCCCGGAACTCGCCGAGGCGGCTCGGAAATCGCTGGCTTTTCGCGTCAGCGGGGGAGGTTCCACGCGGTCGGTGAACCTGAGCGACAGCAGCAACACCGGTTGGAGCCTCGCGTGGAATGCGGGACTCTGGGCGCGACTGGGCGACGCGGCGATGGCCCATCAGACCCTCACTTCGCTGGTGGGCCGGGCTGCCTTTCCCAACCTGATGGATTTTCATCCGCGCAAGGACACGCCCGGAGTCTTCCAGATTGACGGCAATCTTGGGGGCGCGGCCGCCATCGCAGAGATGCTGCTGCAAAGCCACGCGGATGAGATCGTGCTCCTTCCCACCTTGCCGGCGTCCTGGCGCCAGGGCTCGGTCACCGGGCTGCGCGCCCGGGGCTCAGTCGGGGTGGATCTGGAGTGGAGGCAGGGGCGACTGGTGTCGGCCACGTTGCGCCCCGATCGCGACGGTCCCATGAACGTGCGGTGTCGAAACCCCTTCACCTTGGGCGGCGTGCGCAGCCGTACCGACGGATACGGTGAGGTGGTTCAGGTTGCCGCGAAGGCCGGCCAGCCCTACACAGTCTCGCCCACACCCTGATGACCTTTCCGCCCACGGTTTCGACCGTCGCTGAAGCCATGAACTGGACTTCACCCTGCCAACCCCCGACGGAACCACGCACGGCTCACTGCCTGAGCGCACCCTCTTGCCCATGACTCCCCCTGACTCCTTGGTTGCCGCCAAGGCGCTGACGCGCCGCCACTTCCTCGCGTCCGGCGCAGCGGCCGGATCCCTCCTGATTCTCCCGCGCGGCCTGCGCGGTGCGGGTGTCCGTTCCGCCAACGACCGTCTACGGATCGCGGTGATCGGGGTGGGCGGTCGGGGACGTGCGGCATTGATGGGACTGGCGGACGAGCAGTTCGTCGCCTTCTGTGACGTGGATGAGCAGCATGGTCGCACCGAGCTGGAGACCGACAAGAAGTTCGGTCCCCTCCTCGCGCAAGGCAAGGGTGCCCGTTGGTTCAAGGACTACCGCCTCCTGTTTGAGACCATGGCCGACCAGATTGACGCGGTGACGATTGCGACGCCGGATCATCTGCACTTTCCCATCGCAATGGCGGCGATCCGCCACCGGAAACACGTATTTGTGGAGAAACCGCTCTGCCGCTCGATCAGCGAGGTGCGTGCGCTGCATGCGGCCGCGAAGGCGGCGGGAGTTGTGACGCAAATGGGCAACCAGGGGCGCGCCTCCGAGGGCATCCGACTGGCGCGCGAGTGGGTGCAGGCGGGGTTGATCGGCGAAGTCCATCGGGTGGATACGTGGACTGACCGGCCCCGGGCGCCCTGGTTTCATCCCGCGGACTTCGATCCCGACGCCCAGCCGGGTGAAACTCCGGTGCCGCCGACGCTGGATTGGGACCTGTGGTTGGGGCCTTCGCCCCTGCGGCCCTACCGCACCGGGATTGCCCCGGCCTTCTGGCGGGGGTTCGTCGACTATGGCACCGGCTCGCTGGGCGATATGGGCTGTCACCAACTCGACGCCCCGTTTTTTGCCCTCGATCTGGGTTCGCCGCTGAGTGTCGAGGCGGCGGTCACGCAGCAATACCCCAAGACCTTTCCGGCGGCCTCGATGGTGACCTGGAATTTTCCGGCCCGGGCGAATCGCGGGCCGGTCACGCTCCGCTGGTTCGACGGCGCGCTGCAGCCGCCGCTGCCCGTGCCCGGGTTCAAGCTGTCTCCGAGCGGGGGAAGCATTTTTTATGGGACCAAAGGCATCATGGGTGTGACCTCGCACAGTGCCTCCGTCCGGCTGATACCCGAAACGCGCATGCTGGAAATGGCGTCCTCGCTGCCGCCGAAGTCGATTCCCCGGGTGGTCGGAGGACACTTCAAGGAGTGGACCGACGCGATTCGAGGAGGCCCGGTATGTGGCTCGAATTTTGACTATTCCGCTGCCTTGACCGAGGTGGTGCTGCTCGGGGTTGTTGCGCAACGCGCGCACACGCGGCTGGAGTGGGACGCCACCGCCGCGCGAGTGACGAATCACGCCGATGCCAATCGCTTTGTCGGTCCGGGCTACGACTATCGGCCGGGCTGGGGCATTTGACCACCATGCGACCGACTCAGGCTTCGAGGTGCGTGGCGGATGGGAGCAGGTGCCCATTTTCGACTGCAAAACGATAGATTCTCCATGAAAAAATCCGATGTACTGCCGAGGCAAGGAACGCGACGGGTTCTTCCGACTTCGGCCCTTTGGGTGGCGACGGTGGTTGCGCTGCTGTCGGGAGGCACGGTGTCGGCCAAGTCGGAGTTTGTGACGGTGACCGCCTCGCGGGTTGCGGCGGTCGGAGCCACTGTTCCCGGGGCCGATGCTTCGCATCGACACCTCCTCGCGAACGAGCCCGGAGTGTCGGCCGGAGTCGAGATGGAGTTTGATCTCCGCTCCCTGGTTGGCCGAGCCACGCCGCTGGCACGGCTTCAACTCGGAGGGGTGGAGAAGGTGAAAGTCGCACGGCCCGGTCAAGCGGCGGGAGTTGAGCGGGGCGCACTCCACGTCTTTGTTCGCGAGAGTGATGGAGGCGAAACCCTCGCGGGCAGTCAGCCGGTCAAACCCGGTGGGACTGTCAATCCGTACACCGTGGAGGTCACGGATGCGATCAATGCGTGCCTCACCCGCTCCGGCTCCGCTCAAAGGGTCCGTCTGGTGGTACGCCTGACCGGAAAGCCGATTCCGCACGAGGTCTACCAGCTGCCGGATGCTCTCCCGACCTTGCAGGTGGCGTCGGCCGACGGCTGGGTCGATGACACACCGCAACGGCTTGCTCCCGTGACAGCAGGCGGCGTCGTTTATCGTGAGGCCTGTCTCCCTTTGACGGAGTCACCGGAAAAGGAACTGGTGGTTCCGTTGCTCTATCCGGTGCGGAAGGTCGTCGACGTGATCCACCTGGAACGCGGCGAATCCCTGCAGGAAGGCCGGGACTGGATCGTGCGCGAGGGCCGGCTGGTATTGCCGGTAGGCTCGCACGCGCCGGTGCAACGGGCGGCCGAGTTCTTTCTCGCTCCCCGCAAGGAGAAGTCGGGTGAGACGACGATGGTTCGCAGCGCAATCAAACTGGTCGGTGATGGCTGGTATCACGCCCGCCAGATTGAAGTCACCTACGAGCCGGCGGTGCGCGACTGGACCTGGCCGGCGGCGCGGTCGACGCTGGACCAGCTTCCGAGAACGCGAGAGCGGCTCCGCGCCAAGGCACCACTCACCGTCATCCTCTTTGGCGACAGCATCTCCGCGGGGTACAATGCGTCGCGCATCGATGGGGTGTGGCCGTACCAGCCTGGATACGGCGAATTGTTCGCGCGGCGACTCGAACAGGTTTACGGCAGCCGGATCACCTGGATGAACCACGCCCGCGCGGGAGGCACCTCGGCGCATGCGTTGACCCAGGCGGATGCGCAGGTGGCCTGGTTTCGTCCTGATCTGGTGCTGCTGGCCTATGGCATGAACGACCGGTCTCCGGAGCGACGCCTGGCGCAACGAGAAAACCTCGAAAAAATCATCGATCTGGTTCGGACCCGTTCACCGGAAACCGAGTTTGTCGTGATCACGCCCATGCTCAATAATCCGGCTCAGCCGGCCGGACTCGATCCGGTGAAGTTCATTCGCGATGAGCAGTTGAAGATCGATCGTCCCGGAATCGCGTTTGTCGACCTCACCAGCACCCAGCTCGCACTGCTGGAACGGAAATCGTACCTGGATCTCTCAGGAAACGGTGCCAATCACCCAAACGACTTCCTGATGCGCATCTATGCGCAACGCATCCTGGAGGTGTTTGCGGTGACACGTTGAGATCCCTCGGGCTTCTCAGCGTTGTCCACGCCCGCTCCGAGATCAGGGCGCCGCACGGATCTCGGCTCTAAAAGGCGCGGCCGGCAGTCCCTCGCGATTGAAGAGACTGCCGGCAGGGAGGGGCGACCAGGCGTAGCGTACGGCGGTGGGATGCGGAAGCGCGGAGGAACGGAGGCTCACGGTCCGGCCTGAGACGGTGGCCTGGGTCGCGGGATGGAAACGACCGTCCGCACCCGCCAGTTCAAAGGCCGCCGCCAGGTCGCCTTGGGAGGAAAGCCCCTCGGCATGACGAAATTGGAGCTGCACGGTGGCATCACCTAGCCGTTGGGCGCCTTCGAGCTCGGGGCCCGTATCTTCGATCGTCACCCCGTACTCGCGGCGGAGGGCGAGCCGGGCCAATCGATGGCCGACAACCTGTTTGTTCTTTGGGTGAATGTCCGTTGCGTCCCCCACGTCGATGGCAATGGCCTGGCCGGTTCGGGGCAGGGCAAGTGCGGTCGACTGCTGCTCGCGCACACCCACCCAATCGCGTTCCCCGGCCTTGCCGTAGCCGGCGAGTTGCACCCAGAAGAAAGGGAGTTCGCGCCCGAAGTGCCGTCGCCACTCACCAATCAGACCTTGGAACTGGCGGGCGTAGATCGAGGAGAGGAGCGGGACCTCGCTGGCGTCGCTCTCGCCCTGATACCAGACAATCCCGCGCAGGCCAAAGGGCACCAGGGGGTGGATCATGCCGTTGAAGCAGACCGCGGGCTGCCGATGCGGGCGCGGGGGAGTCTTTGCCGCGCGCTGGTGCGCCCACCACTGCGTGACCGCTGGTTCATTGGAAAGGGCGTCGGCATCGCGCCAGGAGGAAATCGGGGAATTGCCGTAGGAGCTGTTGATGATGCCGACCGGAACGCCGAGGTGGCGATGGAGGTCGCGGGCAAAAAAGTACGCGGTGGCACTCTGGGAGCCGACCGTCGCGGGTGAGCAGACCTGCCATTGGCCCGCGACGGTGTCGCTGGGTTCAACGGAAAACTGGTTGGCGACTTTGAACTCACGGATGAGGGGATGCTGGGCCGATGCGGTCTCCTCCGCCGCGTGCAACGCATGCTGGACGGACATCTGCAGGTTCGACTGCCCGGAACAGAGCCACACGTCGCCGACCAAAACGTCCTGGACCACAATCCGGTGAGTTCCCTCGACCACGAGTTCCTGTGGTGTGGGGTTGGCGCCGCGGGCCGGCAACTGGACGTGCCACCGTCCGTCGGTCCCAGCGGTGGTGACCACGGCGTCGGATCCGAGCGTGACGCGAACCCGTTCGCCCGCCGCAGCGATGCCCCAGACCGGCAGAGGTTGGTCGCGTTGGAGAACCACGTGATCCCGGAAGAGGGGGGCGAGCCGCACATCGGCGCGCACGGTGAGGGTCGCCAGGAGTCCTGGAATCAAGAGGCTGCGAAGCATGGAAGGGGACGGTGGAGAACCGGGTGGTGGCAGGGGGGAGGGACAGACAAGGAAGAGGAAGCTAGGCGTGAGAGCCAGTGCGGGGGGACTTCATCGTTGACCGCCTCTCGCTGGCGATGGCTCACCGCGGTCAACGGTCGACCCAGAGGTCCCTTGCGGTTCCCCGGCGGCCTTCTTTTTTCGAATCCGACTTGGTTCAAACCCCTGACCCTCCCGTTGCGCCAGAAGGTCACGTGGTTCGCGGTGACGGGACGGCGGGCCCAGGACTGATCTTTCCATGATTCTCGATACCGGCGGTGATGCGCGAACTCTGAAAACGCTGGTCCTGTCCAGTGACCTTGTGGTCGTGGGCGGTGGCCTGGCGGGGACTTGTGCCGCCATCACGGCGGCGCGCGCCGGAATCCGGGTCATCCTCGTGCAGGACCGGCCGGTCTTGGGAGGAAACGCGTCGAGCGAGGTGCGCCTGTGGGTCCTGGGTGCCACTTCGCACATGGGGAACAATAATCGGTGGGCACGCGAAGGGGGTGTGATCGACGAAATCCTCGTCGAGAATACGTTTCGCAATCGCGAAGGGAATCCGTTGCTCGTCGACACCCTCCTGCTGGAAAAGGTGGTGGGCGAGCCGAACATCACGTTGCTGCTGAACACCGCGGTGTTCGAGGTCACGAAATCCGCCTCCGACACGATCAGGAGCGTGAGGGCGTTCTGCTCCCAGAACTCCACGCTCTATGAGCTCGCTGCGCCCCTCTTCTGTGACGCCTCCGGCGACGGCGTGCTGGGCTTCATGGCGGGAGCGGCCTTTCGCATGGGCGCGGAGTCGCGCGGAGAGTTTGGCGAGAAATTCGCTCCGTCGCACGACTACGGGGAGTTGCTGGGTCACTCGCTCTATTTCTACTCCAAGGACACGG
>JAEUGZ010000417.1 GCA_016794725.1 Opitutaceae bacterium
AAGAAATCGATGCCGGTCATTCAGAGTGTCTACGAAGGCACCGTTCTCGCCATCGTTGTCCTCGGAGTCCTCTGCATTGGTGTCGCAGCCGTTTTCCTGACAAGCAGCCAGAGGTCCGAGGAGCCGGAGCCAAACCATACCACTCAGCACTGACCTGCGATCCCCGGAAGGGTCCCTTGCCCCTACCACCCAACCTCACTTCAACCCAGGCGCCTCCCCAGGGTCGTTCCGTGGTGTGGTTCAATTGTGGCGCAGACAGGGGTGTCGTCAGTCTAATGCTGGCGCTCACGGCGTGGTTTTCGGACCGCGTGGTCGCGCTCAACGTTGAGTGGGATGGGCGCTGGGCTCGCGGTACGCTCATAAAGACAGGTCCCACTTCAGCCCGTACGCGGATCAGCAGAGTGCAGTGCGGGACGGCGGGCCTGGTCTCCCACCCAGGCCGATCCGCCTTCACCGGCGAGCCTTGCCCTTGTCCAGGTCGGAGCTTCATGGCCAGCCGATGACGCCGCACGAGCATGTCCAAGCCAAGGAGCGGGTACTCAATCCCGTCGTGGTGCGTGCGATAGCGGCGGGGAGCGAGGAGGTTTCTTCCCGTCCGCCAACCATCCGCGAGTCGTTCCTTTATGGGACGATGGGCATCGATCCGAAGCACGTTGTGATTGGGTACGCATTTTCCTTGGATGGGGAGATAACCACCGCCCGGTGCACGGGATTATTGGGCGATCGTGACGCCCGCAGCCACCTCGCCCTCCGCACTAAAGGTCATCCGGAGCAGCTGATCGGGCCCATTCAGGTTTTGTTCGCATCGGATCAAGCGCTGCGGCGAACCGGAGGGTTTCGCCCATTCTTCGCCTGAGGCGCCAGGCTGGCTACCCTCTGTATCCGATCCACCCACGACGCGCAACGGCCCGCCGCAACGCCTCACATCGCTGCCCCACGCATGACCCCCCAAGCCCTGTTCGATGCCTATGTGCGTGAGCGAAGGCAGTTTGCCCCTCCGGGCTACCGACTCGATCACCCGGAGGGACTTATTCGTCTGACGCCGCTCGCCGCGGACTTGGATGGTGTGGTCATGTTCTCCGAGCTCTCGACCTCCACCATTGACGACGCGATCGCAGAACAGATCGCCTACTTTCGGGACCTCGGCCGCTCCTTCGAGTGGAAGGTCTACGCGTTCGACGCTCCGACCGACCTGGCCCGGCGATTGGAGCAACGTGGTTTCGTCGCCGGGGATCGTGAGGCATTCATGGTCTACCACGTCAGCGCGTTGCCGACCGTGGTCCCTCCGCACGGCTTCAGAATCGAACGCGTGATATCCGAGGCAGGGATGCGGGACATCGTTGCGGTGCAAGAAGCCGTTTGGGGGCGGTCGTTTCCCTGGCTCAAGTCCGCTCTGGCAGCATCGCTGGCGCAGGCATCGCTGTTTTGCGCCTACGTGAACGATCAACCGGCTGGGACCGGCTGGATCGACTTCCCCGCCAACTCATCGTTCGCGGAGCTGCATGGAGGGGCAGTCCTCGCCGCCCACCGAGGCCGTGGTCTCTATTCGGCCTTGTACCGCGTGAGGATGCTCGAAGCAAAGGCGCGTGGATTCCCTTTCGTTTCGGTCGACGCGGCCCCCATGAGTTGCCCATTGCTACTGCGAAAAGGATTCGAGTGCGTTTGCGAAACAACGCCCTACCGCTGGCCAGGCTGACCCTGCAGCTTCTTCGCGGGCAAATTCAACTTGCCGAAAACACCCATGAAAAATCCAACGACGGCAGCGGTTGACCCGGGCGCAGCGGGCAGCTCAGGCTAGGGCATGACCGCAACCTCCTCCCTGCTCGACCATCCCCTGGGGTTCCGGCCTCAGGCGATCACGGGTGAAGCCCGTTAGCCAGCCGTGAGCCAGCTCTTTCGATTTACGCAAGCCTCCCAGCGTTCATCCGAAATCGAGACATGGATGCGGTGGCAAAAAGGCGAAGCGGGCGAACTTGTCCGGCACTGGTTCAGCGTCCTGCGAGCCTGCGGAGACGATGTAAGAGAGGTGCTCCACGATGGCCACCCCACCGTATGCGTCGAGGACGCCGCGTTTGCCTATGTTGATACCTTTACTTCCCACGTGAACGTCGGTTTCTACCGCGGCGCCGATCTTCCCGACCCGAACGGAATGCTGGAAGGCGGCGGCAAGAGCATGCGTCACGTGAAGATCCGGAGGGATCAGGAGTTCAACGCCGCCGCCCTCTCCCACCTCATCCACGCCGCCTATGGTGATATGAAGCGGCGGGTGCTGGCTGAGAAGGCCTCGCACTCCGGATCGGCGAACTGCAGGCCTTCGTCGCCCACCGGGGCGCGTACGTGATCTTCGTGCAGGCCGATCCGATGGATACACCGGCGGTGGCACTCTACACCCAGTTCGGTCTGCGCGAGGAGGTGCTGCATTTTGACATCCCTCCAATCACCCGGAAATCGTCGTGATGCGCGCTGGGCTTCGCAGGCGGAGTCGACCGGCTTGACGCCGGTTCTTGCGGGCTCGCATTGTACCGTATCACAAGCCCCCCTCCACTTCGCCGCATTCCCACCCCATGTCCGACGATCCCATGGTCCCACCTCCACCCACTTCTGTCCGGATCGAGCGCTCCTTCAGTGCATCTCCGGATGCGGTCTGGCGGGCGTGGACCGATGCCAAGATGGTCAGCCGGTGGTTTGGGTCTGACCCGGCCGGCAGGGTGCTGGCGGCAAGGATGGAGGTGCGTAGCCAGGGCCCGTTTGAAGTCACCTTCGCGGATTCGGACGGGTCCGAGCACACGTGCAGCGGAACCTACCTTGAGGTCTCGCCCGTTTCAAAACTCAGCTTCAGCTGGCATTGGCAGAGCGAGCCCGGCATCGAGACATTCGTCCAGGTGTCGCTGGATCCGCTCGGCGCAGGGACGCGAATGTGGTTTGAACATGCCGGTTTGAACGCTACCTCCACGCATGACTATGCCGCGGGATGGCAGCGGACCTTTGAGAAACTGGCGCGCGTGCTCGAAGCAACGCTCTGACGAGCCCGAAGCGGGAGGGCTGCGTCGGAAAAGCGCGGATCGGGCAGCCCTTCGCTTTAGAAACCGAATTACGGCAGAAGCCGCAGCCACTTTGAAGAGCGCGGCTTCCGCTGATTTCCGACTTCGCACTTCACCCATTTCCCTTCACGTTTCGCCATCATGAGTGCAGACATCGCCGCAGTGGTCACGCTCCTCGCGGCCGTCAATGCCGTGGCAGTGATCGTTTTGGTACCTCTCTCCTTTGTCGGCAGCGTGGCGGCGCTGAAAGGATTGGAGAAACTGGACCTGTGGCTGCGCCGAAGCGGTGAGAAGGCAACAGCCGCTTCGGTGGAACCAAAGGAGTAAGCTGTGGACCCGTTGGAGTTGCCGGTACAGCTCATCGGGGAAATCGGGTAGCGGAATCGACACCGATCGTCCGTCCCTCACTCCTACCCTGCAATCTCCCAATGATGTCCTGGCAACAACAAATCGAGGTGCGGCAGGCAGCGCTCGAACCGGTGGTGAACCGTGCGTTGGCGGCGGTGCGCGCCGCAGTCGTCGAGCGAAGGCCCGCCCTTCGCGAGGCTTTCTTCTACGGAGCCATCGGCATTGATCCCAAGCACCTCGCCGTGTGGTACATTTTGGCGACGGACAGCGATATCGCAGCGGCAACCCGCACCGGGCTGGCCAAGGAGCTCGAGCGTCGGACGCGTGAGGCCCTTCGCACCGAAGGCTACCCGGACCTGGCCATCGACCAGCTCCATGTTGGTCTGGCGTCAGATGAAGCCATCCATCGCGCCGGAGGATTCCGCGCCTACTTTGCCTGAGTTTGCACCGTTGTCTTGGGCGAGATCAGCCGCTAGCACGTGACATCAGACGCCAACCGCCTGCCGCCCGTTCCAGCCCAGCCATGAGGGTCGTCCTCGTTCACGGATTCCTCGACCGCGCCGGCATCATGTCCGGGCTGGCTCGACACCTGAAGTCCTGTGGACACGACTGCGTGGCTCCGTCATTGCAACCCTGCGACGCGAGGCACGGGTTGATTCCACTGGCGCATCAGCTCGATCAATCCATCCAGGAGAGCCTGCCGGACGACGCTCGTTTCGCCCTGGTGGGTTTCAGCATGGGCGCACTCCTCTGCCGGTATTGCCTGCAGGAACTGGGCGGACATCGGCGCGTGGAAGCGTTTTTCTCCATTGCCGCGCCGCAGGCCGGCACTCTCACCGCCTACCTCTATCCGGGTCAGGGATGCCGTGATATGCGTCCCGGGAGTCAATTCTTGCGCGACCTGGAGCGAACCAAAGACCGTTTGTCGATGATTCCCACCACGTGCTACTGGTCGCCGGTCGACCCGGTCATCCTGCCTTCGAAGAGTGCACAACTGCCGGGTGCATCGCAGGTCCGCGTCTTTTCTCCTCTTCATCCCGTGATCACGTTTGACCGTCGTATCTACCGGGATGTGGGGCGCCGACTGAAGGCACAACCGACCACCGGGACTCAATACGCCCCGCCCTGATCCAAACGAATGAAACCCGGCACCAAAAGCTCCGACAGAACGATTCACTTTCAGATGAGTTCTATACGGGCTCTCGACTTGGCCTGTTTCCCTCCGAATTCGTGTCATTCGTGTCAATTCGTGGTTAGATTGGATTGTTACGGCCATGGAGGGTACCTCATCCCGCTTGAACCGGTGGGGAATGCGAAGTAGTCTGCTGGCATGAAACTCACTGCATTTACCCTTGTAGTGACCGTTGGCGGGGCGATTTTTCCGCTCTCTGCCGCCTCGCCGGTCGAACCCCGGTTGCCAAACGCAGGAGGCATCCACCGACTCACCCTCCTCACGCCCGCGTCCAAGGTCGACGAACGCCTGCAGAGTCCGACGAATCTTGCTCTCCGGAACCTGCGCATCCACAAAGCAGGGCTCGAGTTCCAGCTTAGTCGGGAGATGGGAGCCTCTGAGGCCTCCCTGCTGAAACGAGCCGAACTGCAACACCGGATCTCCGATCTGGATCACGCCATTCGGGAATTATCGCCACGCTCTTCGCCTCAGCCCTGACCCCGGCATCGACCGGATCGCCGGCCTTGCCGGTACCCGTGCGTTCCTCCACTCCGCCTTCATGCCCCTCCCACCTCGCCTGCTCACCGGTGCCTGCCTCTGCCGGACCGTACGCTACCTCGTTGAGGACGCCTTTTGCTACGCGGCAAACTGCCACTGTTCGGACTGCCGACGGGCGACCGGATCGGCCTACAAGCCCTTCGCCGGGATTGAGCGCGAAAAACTCCGCCTCCTCCAGGGCGAGGACAGCGCCCTGATCTTCGGCAGGCCAGCCTCCAATCACGACGTGCACTGCCGGCGGTGCGGCTCGCTCCTGTATTCGGTGGTCCGTGACCAGGCCTACGCCCACGTCGCGATGGGAACGCTGGAGGATGCTCCCTCGATCCGTCCTTCGGCTCACATTTTCGTGGGCGACAAGGCTTCCTGGCACACCATCACGGACGAGCTTCCGCAGCATGAAGGCCATGAGCCATAGTCACCCTGAAGAAAGCCCCCCTGCACCCGCTGCCCGCCCGCCACACAACCCGCGCCACCCCAGGGCCTTTAGTCTACCGTCTTGATACGCCTTCCGCTCCCCCTCCTCGCGCTGATCCTTGCCGGATGCGCCGCGCCACCCACTCCGCCAGGGCCCGTGGTCCTGGACGATTGGCATCAGGTGGGAGCCCGGGACTTTGAACGGGACCATCCCGGTCTGGGTTATTCCCGGCGCTACGAGGCCCGCCAGGGGTGGATCGACGTCTATGGCTACAACCTGCGCCACGATTGGCAGGAGGGATTCGCTGATCCGAAGTTCCGTCAGACCTACGGAGCGGTCGTCGAAGAAATCCATCAGGCCCTGAAGAAGGCC
>JAEUGZ010000422.1 GCA_016794725.1 Opitutaceae bacterium
GCCGCCGCCTCCGCGAGGTCGAGTCGCTCCGACAGCCAGGCCACCCAGTCGGCACCCTCCGGCATGGATCGAGCCGCGGCGAGCGCGTCGCGCAGAGCGGGAACACACGCGACCAGTTCGGCCCAGGAGTCAGCCTCCAGGGCGGACTGCACCCGCCCCGTCAGAGCCGTGAAGGCCTCGGGAGAAATAAAATCGTACTCCGCCTTGATGGAGTCGGGCGCGTACGCATCGAAGAGGCTTTTTCCGAGCGAGTAGATCTCGTCGGTGCTGATCGATGACCCGGCTTGAGGAGCCGGTTTTTGGGGGGAACCCCCTGATTCCTCGGCCGTGACAACAGTCGCGGCGAGGAATGCGCTGAGGGCGATCGCGGGGAATTTCATCAATCCACCAGACCGCCGAAAAAGCGTTAAGTTCGACCGGGGAGAGGCGGGGGCGCTTTGCGCCGCCCGCCTTCCCGGCGAAGTTCACTAACGCCTACTTGCCCTTCTTCTTGGCGGGAGCGGCTTTTTTAGCAGCGGGCTTCTTCGTAGCTTTAGCTTTGGATACGGCTTTTTTTGCCATGGGATCTATATGTTCGGTTGTCGTTTTGGTTGCCGACCGACTTAGGTGTCGGCCGATAAATCATGAGAACGTGTACACGTTAGGGCCGAAGGCACGCAAAACGCGAGGCCGTTTCTTGCGGAAATGCGAAATCGTCGCCTTTTCGTTTCGTCACGAACGCATCCGACCTTAAGGACAACCTGGCGGCGAGCCAATGTCCGCGTTCGTTTTTGCGGGGGATGAAGGAGTGAAAGCGAAGAGATCTGCGCGGGTGCGGTGTCGCTCGTGCGCGCTCGGGAAAATCGAAATGCTTCAGAGCCTCATGATCGATTCCACGAGGAGGAATGGGGAACCGCCGAGGCGCCGGCGGAGCACGAGCGGGGATCGTGTGCGGCTGCGATGGATAAATCGCGACCGACAAGGGCGACAGACTCGGCGATGTGGCGTGCGACGTCGGGAAGCAGCGCGGGTTCATGTCCCGCCATGATCTGAAGTCGCAGGGCGCAGGCGTTGCGCGCGACGAGGGGAGATTCCAGGAGCGTGACGAGCAATCCGCGCTCGGCGCACAGCTGTGCGACGCGACGACCTTCCCGTTCGCTGCCGATCGGGACCTGCACGATCGGACCCGGAGCTCCGGCAAGCGTGAAGTGGTGTTGCGAGAGGGCGGCTCGCAGGGCCACGGAGGCGCGCTGCAGCGCGGCGCGCCGGGCCGCGCCCTCGGGGGAACGCACAATGTGGAGCGCGGCGGAGGCGGCGGCAAGGTGGGCCGGAGACAAGGCGGAGCTGAAGGCCCGGGGCGGCGAATAGGCGCGCAAGTAGTCGCCCAGGTCGGCGCGGGCTGTGGCGACGAAGCCGCCGACACTCGCAAACGTCTTGGCCAGACTGCCGATCACGATGTCGAATTCGCCCGTGACGCCTTGCAGTCCGGCCTCGCCGGTGCCCCCCGGCCCGATGCAACCGAGGTCATGGGCCATGTCGACCAAGGTGACGGCATCGTAGGTCCGGCAGACGGACCGAAGCGCGGCCAGATCCACGGTGGCACCGTCCGTAGCGAAAAGGCTCGGTGTGGCCACGAGAATGAAGTCATCGGCCTTGCGCGCGCGCAGCCGCTGCAGGTGGTGTTTCAGGTGGTCGATGTCGAGGTGACGGTAGTGCTGCACCCGTGGGGTGGAGTGGCGCGCACCCTCGCGCAGGCCGTTGCCTGCCTGTTCGTCGAGCAACACGACGTCGCCGGCGCGGACGAGGGCGCGGAGAGTCCCGTATCCGGCCATCCAGCCGCTGGGATGAAGTGAAATGTTGGGCAGTCCGACCAGGTGGGCAAGCCCTTCGCAAAGCCCGAGTGCGGAGTCGTGAGTCCCCGCGAGCGCGGCAGTGCCCGCGCTGTGGGTGCCGTAGCGATGAATGGCGAACTGGGCGGCTTGTTTGACCTGAGTGTGAATGGCGAGACCGAGGTAGTCGGATGAGACGAAGTTGAGTCCCTCGTGCAGATCGCCATTTCGCTCCCGCACGGTGGCCCACGGCGATGGCGCACCCACGAGACGGCGATCGAAACTGAGGAGACTATTTTCGGTGCGCGCCTGCAGCCAGGCCGTGAAGGCGGCGAGGCGTGCGGACAGGGGCAGACCCGATTGAGCCGAGAACTGGGCCCACGTGCAGGAAAGGGGATCGACGGAAGAGTTCATGAAAAGGAGGGGGCGAGCGCAGTGGCGCGCCGTCGCTCGTGCGTTCACGGCTGGTCCGTTTGCACAGGAGAAAGCGCATCACCAGCTTACGCGGAATCGCGGAATAAAATCCCGGGACGTTGTGAAAGGGGTACGGGATATTCTCCCGTGACCTTTCCAAATTTCCTGAGCATCCTTCAGTCGCAATTTGCTAACATGGGGACCTGCCTATGACTGATCGTTCCGACCCGGCCGCGCGTCTCGTTCTCATCGAGGATCACACCTTGGTCCGTCAATTGATGGGCGTGATGGTGCGCGATCAACTCGGTCTCACCCTGGTTGGCGAGTGCCGCACCGTCGCCGAGGGCACCGCAGTGTGCCTCAGGGAGAAACCGGACCTCGCGATTGTGGACTGGATGCTTCCGGACGGCCGCGGCTTTGACATCGTGCGCGCGGCCGCTTCCAAGCTGCCTCGGACGCGCTGGCTTTTTGTTTCATCCAACGAGCAGGAACACCTCGTGCGCGAGGCGATCAGTCTTGGGATCCACGGCTTCGTCCTGAAGCGCTCGGATCTGACGCTGCTTCGGATGGCGGTGACGAAGATCCTGGCGGGGGAAAGCTACTACTGTCCCGAGAGCTCGCGTCTGCTGGTTGAGAGCCTGCGCAGCGAGGCCAGTGGCGTCGGGAGCAATCTGACTTCGCGCGAGCGGGAGGTGTTGCGTGGTTTTGCCCGCGGCGAAAACGCCAAGGTGATGGCGCAGCGCCTGGAGGTGAGTCCCAAGACCATCAACAACCTCCTGGCGCAGATTAAGGAGAAGCTGGGCGAATCAGAGCCGGCGGGGCTTGTCCGCTACGCGATCAAGCACGGGTACGTGGAAGAGCCCTGACGGCCAGGGAACAGGCCCTCTCGGGCCATTCTGGCCCCCGCCACTCCCGCGTTGACCGGGGAGACGAGCCGTCTACGTTGGCGCGTCTCACGGATGAACCGGGTGCACATCAAAACCTATGGCTGCCAGATGAACGAACGCGATAGCGAGGCGGTCGCAGCCATGTTGCGCGCGCGTGGGTACCGGATGGTGGCCTCAGAAGAGGAGTGTGATATCCTTTTGTTAAACACGTGCTCGGTGCGAGATGCAGCAGAGCAGAAAGCGATTGGCAAAGCGGGTTATTTGTCGGCCCGCAAGCGACGTCAGCCGGATTTTGTCCTCGGGATTCTGGGGTGCATGGCGCAAAACCGGGGGGCGTCGCTGCTCGAACAACTGCCGGATGTGGACCTGATTGTCGGCACCCAGAAGTTCCATCAGGTGCCTGGATATCTCGACAATCTGCGTGCCGCCCGGGCGGCGGGGGTGCCCATCGGTGCGAGCATTGTCGACATTGCGGAAGAGGCGGGATCCCAGAATACGATCAAGGATCACTGGGTGCCTGAGGCGATTGAGGGAGCGGAGCCTGCGCGTCAGGTCAGCGCCTTTGTCTCGATCCAGCAGGGGTGCAACATGGATTGCGCCTTCTGCATCGTACCGAAAACGCGGGGAGATGAGCGGTCCCGACCGATGGACGACATTGTTCGCGAATGCGAACAGCTGGCCGCGCGTGGCGTGCGCGAGATTACACTGCTCGGACAAATCGTCACGAGTTATGGGCGGAGGGACTACGCGCACACGGGAGGGATCTCGCCGTTCGTGCAGCTGCTGGAGCGGGTTCATGCCATCGAGGGTATTGCTCGGATCCGTTTCACCTCGCCCCATCCGCGCGGGTTCAAGCAGGACCTGGTCGAAGCCTATGGCCGGCTGCCCAAACTCTGCGGCTACGTGCACCTGCCGATGCAGAGCGGCAGCAATCGGATTCTTCGCGTCATGAACCGGCCCTACACGCGCGAACGCTACCGGGAGATTGTGGATTCGCTGCGTGCGGTGCGTCCCGACATGTATTTTTCCACGGATGTCATTGTTGGATTTCCCGGGGAAACTGAGGAGGATTTTGATCAGACACGTGAACTCTTCGAGGCCTGCAACTATGACATGGCGTACGTTTTCAAGTACTCTGTGCGCACGGGCACACCCGCGGCGGAGTTGCCCGACCAGGTGCCCGATGAGGTGAAGGAGGAGCGGAATCAGGCGCTCCTTGAGATCCTGCGGTTGAATTCGCTGCGCCGGAACGAGGTGTTGCTCGGCACCACGGAGGAAGTGCTGGTGGAGGGACCGGACAAGACGGGTCGCCGCTTCACCGGACGCACGCGCGGCAATCGGGTGACCGTATTTGACGCCGATCCCCGCCTCGTGGGTGAGTTGGTTTCGCTTCGCATTGAACGCGCCTCCGTCAGTACCTTGTACGGCGAACTGGTGCTCGCGGGCGTCGAGTCCGCCGGCTGAACCGGAATTTCCTTTTCCATCATGTCCCTCACCGTCGCCACGCTTCTCCCCGGCCTGTTCCTTTTGCTCCTGGGAGGATTGCTGCTCCTGGGAAATTCGGCCATTGTCGCCTCGTTCAAGGCGATGCCCCGCTCGCCGGTCGCGACCGCGGTGTTCTTTGGCGGCGCCACGCTGTGGTTCCTGTCCAAGGTCTGGACGCTTTCGGAAGCGGATTTCGGCGAATACCGCATGATCCTCTTTGTCGCGTTTGCGGCGGTGGCGACGCTCTCGTTTTTCTACGTCCCTGACTTTCTCGCGGTGCGCGGCTTGGCGGCGCTGATGCTGCTGGCGGCGACGCCGCTACTGGATGCAGCCTACATGGAGTACCATCATCCCCAGCGGCTCTTCATGGTCTCCGTTGTGTTCGTCGGAATTGCCGCGGCCATCTACCTGGGAGCCTCGCCGTTCAGGCTTCGGGATTTCTTCTCCTGGCTGTTTGCCAATGCCACGCGTTCACGCCTGCTGGGTGGGGCGCTGGCTGGATACGGATTGCTGCTGGCCGTGGTGGCGTTCACCTACTGAGGTTCGGTCTGCGGCCATGAGTGACCCCTCCCTGACGACGCTCCCGGGCCCTGCCGTGCTGCTGGTGCTGGCCGGTCCGGCGGGCTCGGGCAAGACCACGCTCTGCGAGCGCATGGTGAAGGAGATCCCGGGATTTTCGCGTGTCATCACGGCGACGACCCGCCCGCCTCGTCCGGGTGAACGCGATGGCGTCCACTACCATTTTCTCACACCGGAGCAGTTCGACGAACGGCTCGCGGCCGGAGCCTTCCTTGAATGGGCGTGGGTGCACAAGGTGCAACGCTATGGCACGCTGGCGTCGTCGGTGCTCGATCCACTGGCGGAAGGTCGCAGCCTGATCATCAATATCGATGTTCAGGGCGTCGGGAACATCCGACGGGCGGCGGCGCGTCTGCCGCTGCTGGCGCGGCATCTCGGCACGGTTTTCATCGAAGTGTCACTGGCCGAATTGCGCCAGCGCATGGAGTTGCGCGGGCAGGACAGCGAGGCCGAGATTCAGCGTCGGCTCCAGACGGCGGAACGTGAACTGGCCGAGGCGCCGTCGTTTGATTTTCGCATTGCGAGTCGCGGGCGTGACGACGACTTCAACGCGCTGCTCGAGGTGTGGCGCACCCTTCAGCGTCGGGTGGCGGCAAGTTCCTGAGCCAAGGCTCAAAGCGAGGGCCTCAGGCCACGTCGGCCGGGTCAATCCCCAGCACCTTGGCGGCCGCCGGGCGATCGTTGCCGCAGGCATGCAGCACCATCTCGATGTACTGCTTCCGCTGTCCGGCCAGGTATTCCTGGAGCGGCGGCCAGTGTTTCATCTCGCGCAAGCGCATCGGCAGCTGTTGCGACGTGATGATCCGGACCTCGGTGGTGGCCACGATGCGCGAAATGAGCTGCTGCAGTTCACTCAGGTTGCCCGGCCAGTGGTAGGACTTGAGCACGCCAAGCGCATCGTCGGTCAACTCAATCAGATTGGAGTCGAACAGCGGATTGGTGGCTTTGCTGGTGAAACTCTTGACCAGGGCGGGGATGTCCTCCGTCCGATCCCGGAGCGGCGGAAGCGACACCGGCAGCGAAGCGACACGATAGAACAGTTCGTCGTGGAAGTGGCCTTCGTCCGTCAGCCGCTCCAGGTCTTCACTGGTCGTGCAGATCAACCGGAAACCGTGTGCGGTGTTGCGCAACACCGACACCAGTTCCTTCTGCATGGGCATGGGCAGGCATTGCAGGTGCTGGAGGAAGAGCGTGCCGCCCTTTGCCTGGTTGACCCAGGTTCCGCCGCCGCCATTTTCTCCGAGGAGCCCGGCGCGAAAGTGAGATTCGGAGCTGAGCGAACAATCGATGCGAACCAGCGGTGATTCACCCGATGCGCTCGCAGCGTGAAGGATCTCGGCGATCGTGGTCTTGCCGGTGCCATTTTCACCCTGGAGGAGGACGGGGGTGCGAACCGATGCGAGTTTCTTGACCTGCTGGATGAGCTTCTGGGTCTTGGCGCTGCGGCCCACCAGTCGGTTTTCGATGTCACCGGTGCGAGCCGCCGGGAGGGGTGCAGCGCTGTGGCGCTCCTGATTGAAGAGTCGGAATTCGAGACCCCGCTTCAGCGTGGCGATCAGTTCGTCGACGCGGAAGGGTTTTTGCAGGTAGTCGAACGCGCCGTACTTCAACGCCTGGATCGCACTCTCCGTGCTGGCGTAGGCGGTCATGATGATCAGCACGCAGTTCGGGTCGTAGACCTTCATCTGCTTCAGCAGCGTGATCCCGTCGACCGGCTTCATGTCGATGTCGGCCAGGACGACATCGAACTTCTCGGACTTGTAGCGGGCGAGCGCCTTTTCGCCATCCGTAGCGAACGCGGTGGAGAAGCCCGTAGGCTGGATCACCGCATCCAGCATCTCATGGATGGAGAGGAGGTCGTCGACTATGAGGACGGAAGGCATGTGTCAGAGGAAAGTCACGCGGACCCGCCCGAAGGGCTGGGCTCAAGAGCGTGAATCCGAGTGCCCGCCTATTGCAAGCCGCCCGCCACCACACCGAGTTGGAAAATGGGGAGGAACATCGCCATCACGATGCCGCCCACCACCACACCCAGGAACACAATCAAAAGGGGTTCAATCAGCGACGTGAGCGCCGCCACCGTCGCCTCGCACTCGGTATCGTAGAAATCGGCGATCTTGTTCATCATGCCGTCGACGTTGCCGGTCGATTCACCTGCCTTGACCATGTGTTTCATCATGGGCGGGAAGAACGTGTTGGAAGCGAGGATTTCCGAGACCTGACCGCCTTGACTGACGTGTTTGGCGATTTCTCCGCAGGCCTCTTCGACCTGCACCTTGTTGCTCGCCGAGGCGACGATCTCAAGGGTGCGCAGAATCGGCACGCCCGAACGGACCAGGGTGGCGTAGGTGCGGCAGAAACGGGACAGGGTGATCTTGTGGACGAGAGGGCCGAAGATGGGAGCC
This sequence comes from Opitutaceae bacterium, assembly GCA_016794725.1. Lineage (GTDB taxonomy): Bacteria > Verrucomicrobiota > Verrucomicrobiia > Opitutales > Opitutaceae > UBA6669. Next base: position 7,579 of record JAEUGZ010000422.1, read on the forward strand.
TTGACCAACATGCGATCCTTTTGCGCCCGACCGACCGGGGTCGAAATGTACTTCTTCATCGTGAACCAGACGCCGACGAGAACGAGGGCGATGGCCCACCAGTACGAACCCATGAATTTGCTCAAATCGATGAGCATCTGGGTCGGTGCCGGCAGTTTCGCGCCGAAGTCCGCGAACATGGCGGCAAACACCGGGATCACGAACATGATCAGCACGTTCACGAGCACGACCGCCAGGCCGATGACCGCGATCGGGTAGGTCATGGCTGACTTGACCTTCTTGGTCAGTTTGACGCTCGACTCGAAATAGACCGCCACCTTCGCCAGAATTTCCGCCAACGCGCCCGAGGCCTCACCGGCTTCCACCATTGAGATGAAGAGGGAGTTGAAGGAGTTGGGAAATTGCTTAATCGCTGATGAGAAAGAGTTACCGGCGGAGATATCCAGACGGACGTCCCGGATGACGATCCGGAAGATCGGATCTTCCGTCTGGTCCTGGAGCGCCTCCAGACATTGTACCAGCGGCAGACCCGCCGTGAGCAGCGAGGAGAGCTGCTGAGTAAACAACGCCAGCTCTTCAAGCGGGAGCTTGTAGCCACGCGCTTTCTTTTCCAGGCCCTTTTGCTTGGCGAGGTTCTGGGCTGCTTTCAGGTTGGGTCGGCTGCTCGTTTGCGTGGGGCCGGAACGAAGGGAAGCCGTTTGAACAGGCTGCGCGGATGTAATGAAAGCCATGGCACGCTAGAAAACGGCGCACAAAATCCACCCGCAAACCACTTTTCCGCAAAGACCTGTAAAAACCGAATGAAATCGGATCCCGACCGCCCCGTTTCCCTGCCTGGGGTGGGGGTTCTCCCCCGGGGATGCGTCCGGGCCGGTTCCGCGGGACGTTTTTCCGAACGAAAAAAGGTCGTGGAGCGGGTGGACGGAATCGAACCGACGATACCTCTTTGGAAGAGAGGAGTTTTACCACTAAACTACACCCGCGTGTCGGAAGACGATTTAGGACGGGCCGCCGGAGGTCAAGCCTCGGTCGCTCGGCCGGCCGGTGCGGCTTCCGGTGGACGTGGACGGGCGGGAGCTGGATTCCAACCGGAAAAGGTACCGTTTTTGTGGCGTGCAGTGAGTCGGAAGGTGACTAGGATCGCGACGTTATGGCCGTCGCTCCTTTTCGTGTCGTAGCTGCACCTGGCGCGAGCGTTCCTGCCTCTGCGGTGCGGACCCTGATCGCTCAGGCCTGTCCAGCCGACCAGTATCGGGGGCGCAAGGTCGTGCTGATCGTGCCAGACGGAACCCGAACCGCACCCGTGGGAATGATGTTCAAGGGACTTTTCGATCAGATCGGAGACGTCGCCGCGCGCTTCGATGTCATGATCGCACTCGGCACTCACCCTCCGATGACCCTGGAGGCCATGCTGCACCGGGTGGAAATCACCGCCGAAGAGCGGGCGGAACGCTACGCGAAGGTGGCGTTCATCAATCATGAATGGGACAACCCCGCGGCGCTTCGCGACCTCGGGTCGATTTCGGCCGACGAGATCCGTGAACTTTCTGGCGGTCGGTTCGGCATGGAGGTCCCGGTCCACATCAACCGGCGGCTTTTCGACTACGATCAGATCATCATCGTCGGGCCGGTCTTCCCGCATGAGGTGGTGGGCTTTTCCGGTGGGAACAAGTACCTGTTTCCCGGAGTGGCCGGACCCGGCATCCTCAACTTTTTCCACTGGTTGGGAGCGGTCGTGACGAATCCGATGATCATCGGCAACAAATGGACGCCGGTGCGCAAGGTGGTCGACCGTGCAGGTGCCATGGTCACCGTTCCCAAACTCTGCTTCTGTCTCGTGGTGGAGGGACACGGCGCCCTGGCCGGTCTGTTCGCGGGTTCGCCGGAGCAGGCTTGGGACGACGCCAGCGAACTCTCTCGCGACCTTCACATCACCTACAAGGATCGTCCGTTTCACACGGTGCTCTCCTGCGCCCCGGAAATGTACGATGAACTCTGGGTTGGCGGGAAGTGCATGTACAAACTCGAGCCCGTCATCGCCGATGGCGGAGAGCTGATAATCTATGCCCCGCACCTGCGCGAAATCTCGCTCGTGCATGGTCACCACATCGAACGCATCGGGTATCATTGCATTGACTACTTCCTGAAGCAGTGGGACCGGTTCAGCCACGAGCCGTGGGGCGTGCTGGCCCATTCGACTCACGTGCACGGCATCGGCAGCTACAACGCCGCCACGGGTGTGGAAACGCCGCGCGTGCGGGTCACCCTCGCGACTGGCGTTCCAGAAGCCCTCTGCCGCAAGATCAACCTGGGTTACCGCGACTGGCGCTCCATTGATCCGGCTGCCTACGCCGACCGCGAGCACGAGGGCGTGCTCTATGTGCCCAAGGCGGGCGAACGGCTGTACCACCTGCGCAAGAAGCCGGTGTGGGCCGGGGGTGAAGCCACCTGACGCGGCAATGCCCGCGTGATGCGTTGTTCAGCTGTCGGCCAGTGGCTTCCACGGCCACTGGACGCAGCCGTCGACATCGCGGATCAGGGCGAAGTCGACTTTGCCCTTCATCACAAACGGCAACACCTCGACTTCGGGAGGGAGATGCGCCCGGGCGGCGCGCCAGCTTTGGCCACTGACATAGACGTCGTCGACCAACAGGATGCGCTTCCACGTCCCGAGCTGTGGCGCGGGCGCGAGCAACCGGGGAGTGGGAAAACGGGGGTCGTTGTGGTCATCGCGGTAGTTGATCGCGATGACCTTGAGCTCACGGTCGAGGAGCTGCGCCACGAGGGCGGCCGGCACCACGCCACCGCTGGCTATTCCCACCACGCCTTCGATCCCCGCGGGAAACGACCAGTGACGCAATCGGGCAACGAGGTCGCGAAAATCCAGCGGCGTCACTGCTGATCCCAGTCGGGGCTCGGTCGATCAAAGCGGGTCAGCGCGAAATGGATGACCGCCAGGACAATCAAGCCGACCCACGCGGTGCGGATCGACCGGATGAGAAAAGCGCCGGGAGCCCCGATGTCGCCAAACACCTGGGCGAAGCCCTGCAGTCCGGTCGAGCCCAGTTTGGCCACCAGGTATCCCAGCGGCGCCCCGATCCACAGGGTGCGCGCCCGGCGGGTCAGCCAGGCCGTCACCAGCGCGAAAATCACCAGTTCGAACGAAAGCACGGAAAGAAATTTCCATGCCGGAAATCCGGTCACGGCCAGGTTCAGCATGGGAGCGAACAAACCCACGACCAATCCCACGCCGGCTCCGTACAGGTAGACGGCAACAAAGGTCGCCCAGAACATCGGGAGGAGGTGCGCACCCAGCGGCGCGGAGCCATTCCACGGGATGAGGTGGATACCAAACGGAATCAGCCAAGCGGCCACCATCAACATCGTGGTGCCGCGCACGCCGGCCTTCTTGAATCCGGTCGCGTCCCCAGCAAAGGCGGTTGTCTGCATAACGGGAGGCCGAACTTACAGCGCGACACCGTACGTGCAATGCGCAATCGTGGCACCGTTTCCAGTGAACCTCATCCTTTTTGACGCCGATGAACTTGATCGGCCCTTGGCCCGCACCGATCCAAGGGCGCAACACCTTTGCGAGGTCTTGCGAAGGCAACCCGGCGACCGGTTTGATGTGGGACTGGTCGACGGTCCCCGTGGCAAGGGCACCCTCGTCGCTCAAACCGACCAGGTTCTGGAGCTGTCCTTCGTTTGGGGGCCGTTGCCCCCTCCCCTCGATCCGCTGACGCTGGTGCTGGGTTTGCCCCGTCCTCAGACGGCTCGCAAGGTCCTGCAGGAAGCGACCACGTTGGGAGTCGAGGCGCTGCACTTTGTTCAGACCGAGCGAGCCGAGGCCCAGTACGCCCAGAGTTCACTCTGGGCCTCCGGCGAATGGCGTCGCCATGTCCTGGCTGGGGTGGCGCAGGCCTTTGACACCCGCGTGCCGAAGGTCACTTGGGGGCGTTCACTGTCGTCCCTGCTCGACGCGGTGAAGTCACCGGCCGCCGGTACCGGCGGAGTCAGCCGGATCGCCCTCGACAACTACGAGGCCAGCGTGCCGTTGGGTGCCTGCGAGGTCTCGCCGGTGGCGCGAATCTGGCTCGCGCTCGGCCCGGAACGGGGATGGGGGCCGGCCGACCGCACCCTGCTGCGGGAGCACGGATTTGTTCTCGCCCACCTCGGGGAGCGTGTGTTGCGCGCGGAAACGGCGGTGGTCGCCTCGCTCGCCATCCTGCGCTCACGCGCGGGCTGGATCTGAGGGTGGAGGCTGCCGCCTGAATACGGTCACACCCGGTTGTCGCGGCGCTTTCCCGCCCAGGCGTTTGACCGTGGTCCAGCCGGGCGCCTGCAGGGCGAGTTCACCCGGGGTTTCGAACAGCAGAAGCGGATCCTGCGCGCCGGTCACCCAGACGGCGACCTGCGCAAACAGCGCCGGAGCCAGTGTTTCGATCTGATCGTAGGGAGGGTCGATGAAGACCAGATCCGGCGGCGGATCCATCGGCGCCGGCGACCAGGTGAGTGCATCGCTGACCACGACTTTACCCAGCTCCCGAGGGTTGCGACCCAGGCTCTTGGCCACCGCCTCGAGGTTGCGCTGGATGCAGGTCGAGGTCTTGGCGTGACGCTCGACAAACACGGCCTGGCTCGCGCCGCGACTCAACGCCTCGAGGCCGTAGGCGCCACTCCCGGCGAACAGGTCAACGACGCGGGCTCCGGGTGTCCGCATCGCCAGGCTTGAAAATACGGCCTGGCGCAGTCCGTCGGTGGCAGGCCGCACGGCATCGCCGGACGGAACCACCAGGGTTACGCCGCGTGCTTCACCCCCGCTGATCCTCACCCTCGACCTCCGGGGCGGGACGGCCGTGCGTTCGAATGGGGGGGCTTCATTGTAACGCGAAATCCTGTGGCGTGAGTGGCGAAATGCAATCCGCCGCTTACGGTCTGACCTCATTTCCACCATGCCTCATTTCCTGTTTCGCAGCCTGTCTGCCTGCCTTTTCACTCTGGTTTTCGGACTGGTGCCGGCGATGCGCCTGACGGCCCAGCCCGGCGGATCCGGTCCCTCGTCGAGTCTGGAGGTGTCCTATGCCCATTCGGGCTCGGCCGACCTTGAGTACGCGGGGCGCAACGCCGGCGACCTTTCGGTGGGCGCGTTTACAGTCGAGGCGAAGACCCGCCTGTCCTTGAATCCCGGTCTCTTTGGTTCCGCCGGCCTGGGTTGGGAACGCTACTCCATCGATGCAGATCGGGGAGTTCCGGTGCCTGAAACCCTGCAAGTCCTCAAGTTGGACGTGGGTGCCACCTTTCTTTTGGACCGTTCCTGGTCGGTCACGATCGGGCTTTCACCCGGTTTCTACTCCGCCGGATCCTCGATCAAAAGCGACGGCTTCAACGTACCCGTGCTTGCCCTTGCCACCTGGCGCGCCAGTCCCACGTTCAGTCTCTCCGGAGGTCTCCGCTACGATGCCTTTTCGGACAACGAGGTGCTGCCTTTTCTCGGTTTTCGCTGGCAGGCGACTCCCGCGATGACTGTTTCGCTGGGTGCCCCCCGCACCGAAGTGGCCTACACCCTCCGCGAGGGCGCGGAGCTGTTTTTTGGAGCCTCGTTTCAGGGTGGCGGATTTCATGTCGACGACGCCGCGCTGGCGGCCCCGGCGGGGTATCCGTCGCTCCGTGACACGGAGATGGCCTACCGCGAGATCCGGGCGGGCGGAGGGGTGCGGTGGGCGCTCTCACCGGAGTTTTCCATCGACCTGGAGGCAGGCTGGATGTTCGACCGTCGGTTCGACTATTATGATCGCAGCCTGGAGGTGAAGACGGACGGCGCCGTGTTTGCCCGGGTCGGAGTGACGGCTCGTTTCTGAGCCCACGACACGATGTTGCCGAGGCGACGGTTCATGCGTCTGCTGTCGGCGGGCCTGGCCGGCGCAGTTGCCGGACGCGCCCGCGGGCAACCTTCTCCGCCGATGCCGGCCTTTCCCCTTTCCGATCACTACGACGGCCAGACGTTTCGCAATCCGCGGAATCACGTGGATCGTTCGTGGACCGACGTCATGCGGTGGAAATGGAAGGCGAGTCCTACTCCCTGGCCGACCCGGGTGCCGGTGACGCCGATTGATCCGGCGCGGGGACCGCTGGCGGTCACCGCGGTCGGCCACGCCAGTCTGGTGGTGGATCTGGGAGGTCAGGTCCTGCTGACCGACCCGGTCTGGAGTGATCGCGTCAGTCCGGTGAGTTGGGCCGGACCTCGTCGAGTGCAGGCACCTGGGGTGCCGTTTGCCAGCCTGCCCCGCATTGCCGCCGTCCTGCTCAGTCATGATCACTACGATCACTGTGACCTGCCGACGCTGCGGAAACTGGCGGCGGGGGGTGTCCCGCGCGTCATCACGCCCCTGGCCAATGGCGATCTGCTGCGGGAAGCGGGATTTGCGCGTGATGCCATCGTGGAGCTGGATTGGTGGCAGGAGGCCACGCTTCCCGGGGGAGCGATCACCGTCTGCCTGACGCCGGCGCAGCATTGGAGCAACCGGGCGAAGGGACGTCGCAATGGTCGCTTGTGGGGTGGTTTTTTTGTCAGATCGTCGCAGCGCACGTTTTTCTTTGCCGGTGACACAGCGACGAATGATGACCTGTTCGCCGGGATCCGGCAGCGCCTGGGCCCGCCCGATCTGGCGGCACTACCGATCGGTGCCTATGAGCCGCAGTGGTTTATGCAAGGGCAGCACTGCAACCCCGCCGAAGCCGTTGCCATCCATCGCTTCTTGGAGGCCAAGGCCAGTATCGGGGTCCACTGGGGAACGTTTCAGTTGACCGACGAAGGGCGTGATGCGCCGGTGGTGGCTCTGGCCGAGGCGCTGGCCGCCCAGCAGCTGCCTCCGAGCGCGTTCGTGGCCTTGCCCGCCGGTTCCTCCCTGCAAGCCTAGCCGCTAGGCGTGGGAGAGGGATTTATCGGCAAATGGGATGCGTTATCAGGCTTCGGTGTTGGAAGTAGGTGGTTAGAGAGCTGGGTGAGCGTCGTGGTTTGGCGCGATTCGCTGCAGAATAACTGCATCCGGAGATGGGGCAGAAACGATTTGTTCCCGTTGGTCCCACCGGACGGAACTTCCGCGAGGTCCTGCGGTTTGAAAAAGGAACATAGCGTTTGCCTTAATTGATGACCCTCCTATTTGATTAGGATCCTAATTATCTCTTGGTTTGCCCGGTTTGGTCCAGTGTGCCGGGTACGCTGGGACGTTTGAGCTCGTGTGTTGCCTGCAACCTCCATGACCCGCCTGCGTTTGTTGACTGCCCTGGGGTGGTTGGCCGGAGGCTTGTCGGTTGGCGTGCTGTCGAGCCGCGCGGCGGAGGACAACCGATGGCCGTTTTGGGTGGGTCAGACAAAGCAGGACGGAACATTGGAATCGTGGACCGCGGCCGGGCCGTTGGGTTTTGCGCGGTCTTGGCCTGCCGTTGGGACCGGGCAAGCACCGTCGCGATTGGGAGGAGTTCGGCCGTTCTATGTCTGGCGAAAGGACGAACAGGAGCAGGTCAGGGAGGCCTATTCGCTGTACCCTCTGTTTTCCTACCGGGCCGACGAACGGGGGGCAGCATCCTGGAGTGTGTTCAATTTGATCAACCGACGCGTGGTGCCGGCGGGTGCGGACACCCCGGGTCGGAGCGCGGGACTGCAGGCGTTCGACGTCTGGCCCTTTTACTTTTCCGTCCAGACGGGGGATCCCGCCCGTGACTATCGGGCGGTCTTTCCGATCGCGGGTGAGGTCAAGCAGCGCTTTGGTCAGGATCGGATGGGCTGGGTGCTGTTTCCGCTCTACGGGCGTTTTCAGAAAAAGGGAGTCGTGACCACCACGGTTCCGTGGCCGTTCATCAAGGTGGTGCAGGGCGAGGGGCATCGCGGCTTCGAGTTCTGGCCGGTCTACGGCGACCGAGGGAGGGCGGGCGACTACCGCGAACGCTTCTTTCTCTGGCCGCTGGTCTATCGCAACGAGTCGGGTCTCTCGTCCCCCACGCCCGACGTGAAAATCGGCGTGCTCCCCTTCTATGCCCGCGACCGCAGCGAAGGCTATGCCAGCGAGACCTGGCTCTGGCCGTTCTTCGGTTATGTGGACCGCAACGCGCCCTACCGGTATCACGCCAATCACTACTTCTGGCCTTTTCTCGTGCAGGGCCGCGGTGACGACCGGGTGGTCAATCGTTGGGCGCCCTTCTACACGCACTCCGTCATCAAGGGCACCGACAAACGCTGGATTCTGTGGCCGCTCTGGAAGGACCTCCGCTATCGCGAGGGACTCGTCGACCAGACCAAGAGTCAGCTGCTCTTTGTGCTCTACAATTCGACGGTGCAGCGCAGCGTCGCCAACCCCTCCGCCGCGCCGGCGCGCAAGGTGCATATCTGGCCGCTCTTATCCGTTTGGGACAACGGGGCGGGCCGGCGCCAGGTCCAGGCGTTGAGTCCGTTCGAGGTCTTCCTTCCCCACAACGACACGGTGCGCTGGACCTGGTCACCGCTCTTCGCGCTCTACCGCTACGACCACCAGCCCAATGGAAATCTGAGCCATTCCTTGTTGTGGGACGGCATTACCTACCGCCGGCGTCCCGAGGTGGATGAGGGTGAGTTCAATCTGGGGCCTCTGCTCCAGGTGGCGCGGCGGGGTGGTGAAGGCCGCATTGCGATCGCCCGGGGATTGTTCGGCTTCAAACGCTCGGCCGGACAGCGGCTATGGCGGCCCTTTTTTGGAGATTTCAAAGGCCAGACCGGATTGTCCGGGGATACCCGCCCATGACACGCATCAACGAGCTTCTTGAAGCATTTGGCAGCGCCATTGTGCTCGCCTACCGAGCCTTTCTCTCGCTGCCGTCGGCGCCGCGAATCCTCAAGCGCACCTCGGAGCAGGGCTACCTCGCCGGCTACACGACCCTGCCCATCGTCACCATCCTCTGCTTCTTCATTGGAGCCGTGCTCGCTCTGCAGGCCGGCATCACTCTGCGCGACTTTGGTGCCAAGCAGCTGATCGGCACGCTCGTCGGCGAGTCGCTCGCTCGCGAGTTGGGCCCGGTGATGGTTGCCATCCTGCTGGCGGGCCGCGTGGGTTCTGCCGTCACGGCCGAACTGGCGTCGATGAAGGTATCCGGAGAAGTGGACGCCCTCGTCACGATGAACATCCCTCCCGAGCGCCTGCTGGTGCTGCCCCGGTTGCTTGCGGTCATCCTGGTGATGCCGGTGCTGACGATCATTGGGAACATCATCGGCTGGTTCGGCGGGGCCGTCGTGTGTGCCGGGGTCAGTACCATCGGTGTGGATTCGGCTATGTATTTCCAAAGCCTGAAACAGTACCTCTCCATTGGAGACGTCATGGATGGCCTGATCAAGGCCGAGATCTTCGGGTTTGTCGTCATGCTCATCGCCTGCTCCACCGGCCTGCGCACGCGCGGGGGACCCCGCGAGATCGGATTTGCCGTCACCAAGTCCGTCGTGTTCTCGCTCATCGCGATCCTCACCCTCGACTATTTCATCACCAAGGCCCTCGCCTAGCCCGGCGCGGCCCCCTCTCCGATGCCCAAGAAAACCAATCTCTGGTTCGCTCGCGACGACCGCAGTCCCGTCAAGGTCGAGATCGCCGGCCTGAACAAGAACTACGGCTCCCAGGCGGTCCTGCACGATATCTCTCTTGAGATCAAACCGGGGGAGATCTTCGTCATCATGGGTCCCAGCGGCTCCGGCAAGAGCGTGCTGCTTCGGCAGATTGCCGGACTGGAGATTCCGTCCTCTGGCACCGTCACAATCAACGGCCTTGATCCGAGTCTGCCCGACACCCGCGACCGGTTCGCGCTCGCCCTTGTTTTCCAGAGTGGCGCGCTCTTCAACTCGCTCAGCGTCTACGACAACCTCGCCCTCTACCCGCTGGAGCATCGCATTTGCCCCAAGAACGAGATCAAGGAGCGGGTCATGCATGCCCTGCGCATCCTCTCGATTGAAAACGCGGCCCAAAAACTGCCTTCGGAGTTGTCGGGCGGCATGAAGAAGCGCGTGGCCATCGCCCGGGCGCTGGTCATGGAGCCGCAGCTGATCCTCTACGACGAGCCCACCAGCGAGCTGGATCCGGTCATGAGCGCGACCATCGCCGAGATCATCGCCACGCTGAAGGAACAGTTCACGGTGACCACGGTCGTCGTTTCCCATGATCGCGATCTTGCCCTGACCATAGCCGACCGCGTCGCGGTGCTGCACCAGGGAAAGTTGCTCGCAGTTCAGCCGCCGGCCGACCTGCGAAAAAACCCCGACCCGATCGTCAACGACTTTCTCAATCCTCAAATCGACGTTCGCAATCCACGTTTCAAACAACTGGAGGCCAATCATGAATAACGCCCAAATGTCGGCCCGTGTGGGCCTTTTCTTTCTGCTGGGATGCGCCCTCATCTGGGTCACCTTCGAGGCGCTCACCTCAGGCAAGGTGAGCCGGGACCGGGGTTACCGTGTCATCGCCCACTTCTCCAATCTGAAGGAGCTGAAGGCCGGCGACGAGGTGCGCATGGCCGGCGTCAAGGTTGGCACCGTGGCGGAGACCCGTCTGGCCGGTCGCCGAGCCGAGGCGGTTTTCCTCATCAATTCCAAGGTTCAGATCGCCCATGATTCTGTCGCCACCATCGGCATGGCCGGTTTGCTTGGCGCCAACTACGTGTCACTCGACCTTGGAACGGAAGGGGCGGGTTCGCTCAAACCCGACGCCCAAATCCGCACAGCCGATACACCGGATCTCAATACCATTGTCTCCCAGATCGGCGAGATCGGACGCAAGATCGACGGTGCGCTGAGCCAGTTCACCGGAGCACTGGGAGGCAGCGACGGCAACGGCCTGCTCGGCAAGATCGACCGACTGGTCGATGAAAACAGCACCCGCGTGGGTCAGATCACCACCGACCTGAGGGACATCACTTCGAAGGTGAACAAAGGGGAGGGGACCCTGGGCAAGCTGGTCAACGATCCCGCCGCCTACGAATCGCTGGTATCCACCCTGACCGAGATCAAGGTGGCCGCCACCGAAGCCAAAACCTTCGTCGCCAGCACCCAGAGCATCATCGACCAGGTCAAGAGTGGCAAAGGCACGCTGGGATCGCTCCTTTATGACGACGAGGCCGGGAAGAACATCCAAGTGGTGGCCAGGAACCTGCGAGAACTCTCGGACAAACTGAACAAGGGCGAAGGCACGCTGGGGCGGCTGATCAGCGACGACACGCTTTTCCGGGATGCACAGGGTATCATGCGCAAGGTTGACCGCGCGGTGGACGGGCTCGCCGACCAGGGCCCCATCACGGCCGTGGGGGTTGCCGCCAACGCCTTGTTCTAGGTTGGTGACCGGCTGAGCGCTTGCGTTTCAAGCGAGGGATGTACCCTCGCTCCAGGTCCCTTCGGGGGCCGGCTTCACTCCGCGCTCGCGATGAGCGCTGAAGCTTGGCAGGATAGGCGGGTATTCGGTGCGTCTCTGGTCCTCGACTGCCCGCCTCATGTCTCGTCGTCACTCGCTTGGTCTTGTCGCCGGTCTGATTCTCCTTTTCGGACTTGTCCGGCTGGGACCTGATGCATCTCACCCTCAGGGGCCGGACCGGCAACCGGACCGGATACTGGCCGCACCTGTAACCGATTCCTCGGCGCGACCTGCCCCGGCGCCCCGAACGGCCGAGGCCGATGACGGCGTGGAGCGACGCGAGCTTTGCGCGCGATTGACCTACGGGAGCGACTGGAATGGCCCACTACCTGCGGCTCAGGCGGAGTTTAGAGCCTGGGTGGAGCGTTACCGACACGCACCTTCACCCGTCGCCCGGCTCGCATTGGTGCCGGAAGGAGTGGAACGCGCGCGGATACGCCGCTCTTCCATGCTTGCCTTGATCGAGACGGATCCCCAGCGGGCGCTCGCGGTGACGATTCCTGCCGGGATCCGGCAGACGCTGCCGGCCGGAGTCATCAATGAGTTGGAAGTCAGGGTGTCGGGACGGGGAGAACTTTCACTGCTGGCCGCGGTTCCCGCTCCCGGCGAACCGTTGGTGGGACCTGCGCTGCGTCGGGTGGCATACCTGGACGGCGTGACGCACACCGCCTATGTCTATGGCCGCCGCGAGGAGCAGCTCTCCAAGGAGGGGGCCTTCCTTCACGGCATCGCCCTGGGCGACCGCATGGCGGTGCACGAGAGCCCGTTGCGATGGATGGAGACCGAAGAGGTTCCAACTCGAACGCTTGCCACCGATTGTGCGGCCTGCGGTGTGTTTGTCGGCGAGACGAATCGTATCGGATCAGGGGCCGACTTCGAGGGCGCGCGCGTGGAAGTGGCAGGGCAACCGTGGACACTGCACGGCGGTTGGTCAGAGCTCGGCGCCTTGGAACGGCGGCTCGTGGAGGCTGAAGACCGCGCGCAGCCACGCGTCACGCTTCCGAGTGAGCTGGGCACAGCCCTTTCGGTCGCGGCCCCGGTGGAATCGGGAGCGGGTGGGAACCCAGGGACGGCTGCGGACGCCCCCACCGCCAACACGGTGGGTGTCAAGCAGGTGCTGGTGTTGCGGGTCGATTTTTCGGACGTGCCGGGCGAGGTGGTGTCGCTCTCCACCGCTCAGAGTGTGGTGGGTGACGTGGCGGCTGCGTTCATGGATACGGTCAGCTATGGCCTAACCTCGTTGGTTGTAACCGTGAGCCCGACTGTCTACCGGCTGCCCCAGACGGCGGCGTCGTACGCGGTCGCCGATAATACGACAGGATTGCACGCGGATGCGCGCGCCGCGGCCGCGGCTGACTTCGTGGTGAGTCAATATGATCGTGTCATTGTCGTCTTCCCCAACATTGGGACCACGCGCATCCCCAACTCGCAGATCACGTTTGGTGGGCTGGCCAACCTATCCGGCACCAATGTCTGGATCAATGGCTCTGGTTCGTTCGCCTATACCACGATCACCCACGAGCTGGGTCATACGTACGGACTTCCGCACGCCAATTTATGGCGGGTCGCGGACGGTGACCCGCAGTCGGCGGCGGGCACAACCCTTGAGTATGGCGATCCCTTCGACATGATGGGTTCGAACACCGCCACTGGCGTGACGCGGAACACGCGGCACCACTATGGACCCTGGTTCAAGAACCGCCTCGGATGGATCCCGGACGAGGCGGTGACCCAGGTTCGGGAAAGTGGTTTGTATCGCATTTATCGATTCGATGCCCGCGCGGCGCGACGCGACCGCCCGCTGGCAATGCGGGTTTTTCGGGACGGGGTGCGCTGGTATTGGATCGGTCTGCGTCAGAACTTTGCCGTGGGTACGCCGCAGTCGGATGGCGCCTATATTGCGTGGGGATACAACAACCGCCAGCAAAGCCAGCTGCTTGATCTCGTCACTCCCGGTGTGGCCGCCACCGATTCGTCCCTGCCCCTTGGTGTGACGTTCACCGATCCGGTTTCCGGTGTGAGCATCACTCCGGTCGCCCGCGGAGGGGAGGAG
>JAEUGZ010000443.1 GCA_016794725.1 Opitutaceae bacterium
GCACTTGGTATTGGACTTGGCAATCGCGGAGCCTGCGGACAGCACCAACGCAATCTATATGCATCATACGCATGCGACTCCCCGTTCTCCAGACCCACAAGCACTACCTCCTCCAGCCGCTCTTCCCGGCCCTCCCGGAGTCCGGCCCATCGGCAATCCTGGGAGCGCCGGCGTCCCCGCCGGCTCGTTTCCTCTCAATGCCGACGTGGACGTCGGCGCTCCTAGCCAATCCGCTTCCAGCGCCTGGTATTCGCGTGGCTACCTCCCGCATCGCGACGAACCACACCTGCTCCAATCCATCACCTACCGCTTGGCCGACAGCCTTCCCCAGGAAAAAATCCGGCTCCTCGAATTCGAACTCGAGACCTTGCCCGAGGCTATCCGCGAATCGGCAAAGCGAAAAAAGATCGAAGCATGGCTCGACGCCGGCATGGGCTGTTGCGCCCTCTGCCATCCCGAGGTCGCCCGCTACGTTCAGAGGTCCTTTCTCCATTTCCACGGCAAGCGCTATCATCTGCATGCGTGGTGCATCATGCCCAACCATGTGCATGTCTTGATCGAGCCGCTCGCGGCGCTCGCGACGATCGTCCAATCATGGAAATCTTTCACCGCTCGCTGGATCCTGGCCCGGAATGCCGAGCTGGAGCTCGGCCTTCCCGGGAAAAGTTTGTGGATGCGGGAATACTGGGATCGCTACATTCGAGACGAGAGCCACTACCGGAAAACCGTGGACTACATTCACCAAAACCCCGTGAGTGCGGGTCTCTGTGCCACTCCGGACGCATGGCCATGGTCCAGCGCCTCCAGGAGCGCCGGCGTCCCCGCCGGCTCGATTTTTCCCAGTTCCCTCCCAGAGCCGACGTGGACGTCGGCGCTCCCGGCCAATCCCGCCGAGCCCGATCTCCCCTCCGGCCTTACGACGCGGGTCGAGGTCTTGCGCGGCCTGATTTTGTAGGCCCGGTAGAAGGTCCTGTCCGCCGCCAACTCGGCCTAGGTTCTCACCTACTGGGAAACCGGCCGGCCCATCGTGGAATTCGAGCCGGGCGGCGCGGTGCGAGCGGGAGTGCCCCACACGCAGGCGAATCAGCTTCTTCGCTCAACCGCATCCATCGGCACAAGTCTTCAGCAGCGCTCCCGGCGCTGTCGTGGACTTCGAGGAGCCGGTGTCACGCTGAACCGCGAAGCTCGCGAAGAAACTCGCGACACCAAGCCACCTACCTGTGTTTTCTTCCTACTTCCGCGGCTTGGCGTGAAATCGGATTGGGGGCTGGAAAATTTTCCACCGACGTGTCTAAACTCGGTCTTCCCGTTCGTTGATTTCATGGACGACCCTGCGGTCGCAATCTCCGAACCCGTCACCCCCCACAATCAAAAGGACCCTTCCATGCCCACCTATACCGATGGCTTCGTCATCCCTGTTCCGAAACGCAAACTCGAAGCCTACCGCAAGATGGCTCAACTCGCCGCCCAGGTCTGGAAGGAGCACGGCGCACTGGACTACAAGGAATGCGTGCTGGAGGACAGCAAAGTGATGTGCGGTCCCGGGTTTCCGAAAGGGACCAAACTGAAGCGGGGCGAGACCGTCGTCTTCGCGTGGATCGTGTACAAGTCCCGGAAGCATCGCGATCAGGTCAACGCCCGGGTCATGAAGGACGAGCGTCTCGCTGCGGCCTGCGACCCCAAGAACCCTCCCTTCGACATGCAGCGCATGCTGCACGGCGGGTTCGAGACGATCGTGGAGTGGTAAAGAAACGCGGTTCCGTCGTCGCGGGGACCTCCCCTCCTCCCAAACACGAAACGGGTTCCCCGTTCCGCTACCTGCGGAGTCAGTCCTATCGGATCGACGCTAGCGTCACCGCGTCTCCGCGTATTCATCCCATCCCGTTCATTCTCCTTTGGAATGGGTGCCCAGGGGTCGACCCCTGCGTCGTCGCGTCCTTGCGCTTCGACCGCTCCGTCGGGCTTCGCCCTCCTTCAAACAATCGAGCCGCCTCGATGAAATCGGGGCGGCTCATTTGTATTGCGGGTCGAGCCCGCTAGCGCGGCAATGGCGCTTATCTTCGTCTTTGGTTTTGGCGGAGTCGTTTGAGTATCAATCTCAGACTGTTACCTAACCTTTCTGACTTAACCTGCACTACTGACTTGGCCTGACCTACTCTGACTCGGTCTACACTCGTCTGATCTAACCTGAACGAATCTGATCTAACCCGACTGAGCTTAACCTTGCCTGACTCGGTCTGACCGAGGTGGTCCTGTGACCACGCTCAGAGTATCGTCCCATTCCGCGTATAAATCAACCCGCTTGGTTGTAATCGGTGCAGATTTTTTCGAGGTTTTTTCCTCACGCAACCTGAGGGGTTTGCCATCTTCCCAAATTGCTCATTTCGGTATCCACGCCGCGTCATAATTGAACGCGGTGCGCAGTGATCGGACGCGAAATCAACCGATTGAACCACGAATGGACACGAATGACGACGAGAACGGAGAGCGACAGAGCACGAGGACACTGCAAGGAGACAAAAATCAACGACTGCTCCTATCCCAACCACCTCCGAATTCGTGTTCGTTCGTGTCCATTCGTGGTTCTCCCGCTGCAGAGATGAGGCTACGTGGTGCCGGTGTGCGGGTGCTTCCACGGGGCGCGGTAGTCACGCTTCAGCCGAGCGGAGGCCGCGGGGTTGCCGACGACCTGCTCGCGGTCGGCGTCCCAGGTGAGCCGGGCGCCGGTCTCGAGGGAGATCATCGCCAGCTTCACCGTCGTGGTCGACAGGTGCGCGTCCGCCGTGGTACAGCTGGGCGCGCGCCGCTCGCGAACGGCGGTGAGGAATTCGGCCATGTGCAGCATGGCGGTGTCGGCCTTGACCTCGGTGGTCTTGCGCTCCGCGCTCTTGCCGCGCGGGATGAAGGTCCAGCGGTTGTCGGTGACGAAGATCGTTCCTTTCTCACCGAACAGCGTGATGCCGTTGTTCGTTTCAGGCGCGTACTCCTCGGAGCCCCAGAGTCGGTGACGCCAGGTGAGCGGACAGCGCTCAAACTCGAAGTGTGCCGTCATGGTATCAGGAGTGGTAATACGATCCTTGAGCTGATAGAGCCCGCCCGACGCGCTGACGGTGCGCGGGGCGCCCAGCCCAAGCATGAGGCGGGTGGCGTCGATCAGATGGATGCCCCAGTCAACGAGATGGCCGTGTCCGGTCGTCGCCTCCAGGCGCCAGTTCTTGTGTCCCACCTGTGGGCTGTAGGGAATGAGCGGGCCCGGACCGCACCAGAGGTCCCAGTCGAGCGAGGCCGGTGGCGGCTGCGGGGCGGGGCTGAGCGTGCCGGCGGTGTAGTGGATGGCGGCGTCGACCTGCACCACGCGACCGAGTTCTCCGGCGTCGACAAACTGGCGCACCGACTGATAAGCCGGACTCTGGCGTCGCTGGAAGCCAATCTGCACCACCCGGTTGCTCCGGGCGGCGGCGTCGGCCATGGCGCGTCCCTCGCGCACGTCGTAGGCGAGCGGCTTTTCGCAATAGATGTCGAGCCCGCGCGCCAGCGCGTCGATGAACGGCAGTGCGTGCCACTGCGGCGGCGTGGCGAGAATGATCGCTTCGAGACCGGGCAAGGCGAGGAGGTCCCGGTAGTGTTTGAACGCCTGAGGCCGGCTGCCTTGCAAGCCCTCGATTTCCGCCACGGCTTTGGCCAGCATGTCACTGTCGACATCGCACAACGCCACCACCTCGGCACCCCCGGCGCGGAAAGCGGACTTGACGTCGACCACGCCATACCAGCCGCAACCGATCAGACCCAGCTTGACCTTGCGGGGACCCGCGGTGACCGGGGCCACGGTTTGAGCGACGAGGGGCGTGGAGGCGACGGCACTGACGGCCATCGCTCCGAGGAATTCACGGCGATTCAGGGGTTTCACGGAGGAAGCCTCGCAACTCGGGCGAACAACGAAAAGGGAAAACCATGGCGATTGCTCCTTCCCGGTTTCGGCTTGGGCTGCGCCGCGCGGGCGCTTAGCGTCGGGACATGACCGACCCTCTCCGGCCCGATGCTCCGGCGCCCCGTTTTCCCGGTCCCAAGAGCGCGGCTCACCTGGCCGAACTCCGCCGCTACGTCATCGCCGACCCCTATCCATTTGTCGTCGACCTCGCAGGCTGCCAGGGCATGGAGATCGCCACCGTCGACGGTCAGCGCCTGATCGACTGGGCCGGCTACTACGCCTCGAAGTGGATCGCGCACAACCATCCCCGATTGTACGAGCCCGACTACCTGCGTCGGCTCGGGCAGGCGGCCAACAACAAGATGGCCAATGTTGATTTTCTCACCCCCGAGTGTCTCACCTACTACCGGGCGCTGCACGCGGTGGCTCCGGTCTGCATGCGCAATGAGCACCTCG
>JAEUGZ010000445.1 GCA_016794725.1 Opitutaceae bacterium
CCAGCAGTTTGAGGCCATGGTGGAAGGTGCGGAAGGCTTCCTCGCAGAGTGCACGGATGGTCTTGTCGGTCGCGAGGCTCTGATCGATCAGCGCGGACACCGCGCCCTCATCGAAGACGAGCTCGAAGCCATGTGCCTCCTTGAAACGGGCGGCAAAAGCATCGACTTCCTGTTTGAGCACCGCGGTTTGTTGGGTGGCATTCTCCCGCAGGAGCAGGCGAAGGGTGTCCTTGGGATGGGCCACCGTGTCCGCATCGATCCGGAAGGACTTGATGCCGGTGGAGGGCAGCTCGAATTTGAAATCGCGAAACACCCGCTCGAGTACGGTCATCAGTCCGCGGGCGCCGGTGTTCTCCTTGTGGGCTAGTCGGGCGACTTCGCGAATGGCTTCGGGAAGAATTTCAAAGTCGATGCCGTACCCCGAAAAGTCGGCCCGGTATTGAGAGAGGATGCTGCCTTCACTCGTGAGGAGGATGCGCTCCAGGTCGTCGGCCGTCAGGGCCTGGCAGGCCACCCGTACGGGCAGGCGACCGACAAATTCGGGTTCCATCCCGTAGTCGATGATGTCCCGCGATTGCGCGACCTGCAGGTAGTCGCTTTCCAGTTCGAACGAAGCCGCGCCTGCTCCGGAGGAACCCGCGGCAAAACCGATTGAGCTGGCCTGCATCCGGCGCTTGATGGACGTGGCCAGTCGGTCGAAGGCCCCGCTGACAATGAAGAGGATGTGGCGAGTATTGAGGGTGCGTTTGCGGGGTTTGCCCGAACGCTGAAAATCCATCATGGCCTGCATTTGCGCGGCGAAGTCGGTCTGGCTGGCGAGGTTCACATCGGTCTCCTCCATCAGCTTGAGGAGATTGATTTGCACTCCGCGTCCGCTGACATCTCGCCCCGCCGTTCCACCCGATGCGGCGGGGGCGGTGGCTATCTTGTCGATCTCATCGATGTAGATGATGCCGTATTGCGCTAACTCCGTATCGCCGTGCGCGGCCTTGACCAGATCGCGCACCAAGTCCTCGACATCCCCGCCAACGTAACCGGTTTCCGAAAACTTCGTCGCATCCGCCTTAACAAAGGGCACCCCGATCAGCCGCGCGATGCAGCGCATGAGGTAGGTTTTGCCCACTCCTGTAGGTCCAAGGAGTAAAATATTCTGTTTGGCGTAATCCGTCTCGCGAAGCTCCGGGCGTTCGAGGCAGGCCCGCACATGATTGTAGTGGTCGCAAATCGCCACCGATAGCACTTTTTTTGCTTCAGTTTGTTGAATAACAAAGCGATCCAAATGATCGCGAATCTCACGAGGACGCAAATTGAAGGTGCGAATTCGGTCCAGAATGGCGGCATTTTCCGCATCTTGCGGGCCTCCTTCGGGTTTGGAGTCAGGCGCTTGGGTACCCATGGAATTTGTAAAAACAGCACGAAATGGGGAACCTTTTAGAAGATCTTGTATCTGCTTAGGCAGTTGCTCCAGTGGACTTTGTGGTTCTCCCTGACTCATAAATTAATCGAAAAAACTGAACTTAGTGGTTGACGAATCGACGGAACGGTAAAACGCTTTGGGGACATCTCCCCTAACCTGTACAGAAACAAAAGGATAACTTCCATGACAACCAACCTGACCAACCTCACCAAACGTGAAATCGTACTGGAGATTTACGAGAAGACTGGCTTTCCGCAAAAGGAGATTGTGCACACTGTGCAGATGACCCTCGACATTGTGATGCGTGCCCTCGCTGAGGGTCGAAATGTTGAATTGCGTAATTTTGGCGTTCTCGAGGTCCAGCGTCGCAAGGCGCGGATCGGCCGCAATCCCAACAAACCGGAGACGGAAGTGGTCATTCCGGAACGCGCCGTGGTGAAGTTCAAATCGGGCAAGATCCTCAAGCAACTGCTCAAGAAGCTGGATATCCAGACACTCTGAGCGCATTGCCCTCGGGCCTGCCGTCAGCACCTGTCTTCTGGCAGGTGCTTTTTTATTGCCCGGCGCCAGAGGGCGCGGGCGGGGTATCCGGTTTTTTTGTCGCGCGCCCGCCCTCCGCTTGCCATTTCCTGCCCAGCCATGGCCTCGTTCCAAACCCTGCCCGGTTTTCGTGAGTTCTATCCGGATGCGCTGGCGCGCCGGAATCACCTCTTTCGATTGTGGAGGCAAACCGCACACACGTTTGGGTTTGCTGAATACGATGCTCCGGTGCTGGAGCCGCTCGAACTCTACAAGACCAAGTCGGGCGACGAAATCGAGGCGCAGCTTTTCAGCTTTACCGACAAGGGGGGGCGGGAAGTGGCGTTGCGACCGGAGATGACGCCCACTGTTTGCCGGTTGGTGGGCGAGCGCGCCAACGCCCTCAAACGGCCCATCAAGTGGTTTAGCATCGCTGAGTTCTACCGCTATGAACGCATGCAGAAGGGGCGGGGACGGTGTTTCTTCCAGTTTAACGCCGATATCTTCGGTGAACCCGGGATCGAGGCCGAGACTGAACTGATCGCCCTGCTCGCGCAGAACCTGTGCGCGTTTGGCCTGAATGAAAGCGATTTCTACATCCGTCTGAGCGACCGGAACCTCTGGTTCTATTTTCTTGAAGCGCTCGGTTTCGATGAGGCCCGCAGCCGCAGCCTCCTCTCGGCGGTGGATCGCTTTGAGAAGCTGGGCGACGAGGCTTTCCGGCCGGATGCGGAGCAGTTTGGCGCGCTGGACGAGGCCAGGAAGACGCAAGTGTTGGCGTTTCTTCACATCAAGTCGCTCGCGTCACTGGAAACACTCGTGTCCTCATTGGGTGGAGACAAATTGCGGTCCCGCCTCGATGACTGGAAGCGGCTCTTGCGCAACTTGGAGGCGATGGGGTTGTCACGGTTTGTCGAAGTGGATCTTGGGGTGGTGCGGGGACTCGCTTACTACACGGGATTTGTTTTTGAAGCGTTCGATCGCAAAGGTGAGCTGCGGGCCCTGGCCGGTGGCGGGCGCTACGACAACCTGGTGGGAAAACTGGGTTACGCCGAACTGCCGGCGGTTGGCTTTGCCATTGGCGACATGACCTTTGCCCTGCTCCTGGAACAGCGGGGACTTATGCCCAACCTGATCCAGGCGCCTGATGTCTACGTGGTGATCGGAGGACCGGAGGAACGACTTGCTGCGTTTGCCGACATTCACGCGCTGCGTGCGGCCGGTTATCGCGTCGACTACCCCATGCGGGAACTGGCCTTTGGCAAGCAGTTCAAAGCGGCGGCCGAGTCGGGCGCGAGACTCGCATTGATCTACGGAACCGACGAGCGGGCAAAGGGAGTGGTGAAACTGCGCGATCTGACGGAACGCAGTGAACGCGAGGTTCCCACGACCCACTTGCTGGCCGAAGTGCGCGGCTTTTTCGACGGAAGCAGCTGACTCACGCTACTGCAGTTGCGCGGGTCCGAAGGCACCCGGCAGAAGCGCGTCCAGCGTGGTCTCGATGTGGTCGGGACCATCGCACAGGCATAACACCGTCGCTTCCGGGCCAAATTCATGGATAACCTGTCGGCAGGCGCCGCAGGGCGTCGTGGGTGTGGGCGTCGGCGTGTAGACGACGACGCGAGTGACCCTGGATTCTCCAGCGGCGATTGCACTGAAGATTGCCGTGCGCTCGGCGCAGTTGCAGAGCCCGTAGGATGCATTTTCCACATTGCACCCGGCATACACCTTGCCGGAGCCGGCGACAACCGCGGCGCCCACCCGAAACCGCGAGTAGGGGGCGTAGGCGCGCCGGGAGGCTTGTTTGGCCGTGGCGGCGAGCTGGCGAGGGGAAACAGGGTTGGAGGCTTTGGCCATGGACTGAGGCTGCCGTGGAGACTGTAGCGCCGCGACCCAATTTATCCGGTTTTCCGGAGTTGAAACGAAGCAATCATTTCATAAACCACGAATGGACAAAGGTAAACGCGGATTTGGCCTGCACGCAGTCCTTCACCTACCAGGTGAGTGGTCACTTGGCCTCCGCTCGTTTGTATCCGTGTCGGTCCGTGTCCATCCGTGGTTCAATCGAGGTTATGGGTTTATGCAGGCCCGGAATCCCCGGTGGACGAGGGGACGTGGCCTGTGCAAAATCTTATGAATCAAACGATAACACCGCTCGTTTTGTTTTTGGGATCGCAATGGCGGATTGGGTGTCGGTTTAAGCTTACCCGCCGCCCCGAGGTCCGGGCATCCGGGCTGTGACCGCGGTCTCGCGGCATCCGAATTTCCTTCTTCGTGCAAACCACCTTTGTTTTCCGTGTCGCGTTTTGTCTTGGTTGGATGCTCGCCCTGATCAGTGCGCGGGCGCAAACCCCGGGAACGTCCGGCTCCTTTTCAGACGCGGAGTTGAATCGCGGTTACCGGCAGGGTAGGGTTCTCGTGAAGGTCCGCGACACCTCCGTGGCCTCAGTCGCAGACCGTTCAGCGGCCTTCCAGCAGATTGAAGCGCGCGCCGGCGTGCGGCAGAAGCGCGAGTTCCGTCACTTGAAGGGACAGCAGGTCCTCGAGATTGACCCGGGGGCCTCCGTCCCGGAAACGCTCGCGGTCCTGCGGGCGAGCGGACTGTACGAATTCGTTGAACCCGACTACCTGCGCTTTGCCCAGGCCACCCCGGCGGATCCGCGTTATGCCGAGCAGTGGTCATTGCACAACACCGGCCAGGCGGCGGGCACCCCGGATGCCGACATCGACGCCCCCGAGGCCTGGGATCGCACCTCCGATGCGTCGACGGTGATTGTCGCGGTGATCGATTCGGGACTGCGGCTGACGCACGAGGACATCGTCGACAACCTCTGGCGCAATCCGGGGGAGATCGCCGGCAACGGTCGCGACGACGATGGAAATGGATACATTGACGACGTCAATGGCATCAATTCGATCATCGCCCGTTCACAGGCGGCTGCGGGAAACCCGACCGACGACAACGGCCATGGCACCCACGTCGCCGGCATCATCGGTGCGGTCGGAAACAATGGTCGTGGCGTGACCGGAGTGGCCTGGAAGGTGAAGATCATGGCCCTGAAGTTTCTCTCCGCGGCCGGGCAGGGCTCGATCTCGGACGGTGCCGAGTGCATCGACTACGCGATCGCCCAGGGTGCGCAGGTGATCAATGCCAGCTACGGGGCGCTGAGCACGGGGCAGAGTCCCTCGCAGACTGAAGTCGCGGCCATCCAGCGGGCGCGCAACGCCGGCATCATCTTTGTGGCGGCGTCGGGCAACGACGGACTCAACCTTGACGTGGCCCGCACGTTTCCCGCCACGTATCCGGTGGACAACATCATTGCGGTGGGCAACACGACCCGGCTTGAGGATGTGGCGACCAGCTCCAACACCGGTTCGGGTGCGGTCGACCTCTTTGCTCCCGGAACGGAGATCCTTTCTCTCTCCTCCAGTTCGGACAGCTCGTATGTCGCCTTGACCGGCACCTCGATGGCGGCGCCCCATGTTTCCGGCGCGGCTGCGCTGGCGAGATCGCGCTTTCCCGGAGAAACCTACCGGCAGACAATCAGCCGCATCCTCCGCAGTGTGGATCCCATCGCGAAGTACTCCGGCCGCGTGCAGACCGGGGGAAGGCTCAACCTGGACCGACTGCTGGCGGGCAGCGACACCCGTCCCTTCAATGACGACTTCGCCGCGCGGGCCCGGCTCTCGGGTGAACTCATCCAGGCGCGGGCCAGTTCCACCGATGCCACGCTTGAGGCGGGCGAACCCGCGGCGGGTTCGGGGGCTACGTCCTCGATCTGGTGGACGTGGACGGCGACGACGAACGGCATCGTCAATATTGACACACAAGGCAGCGCCTTTGACACGCTGCTCTCGGTCTACACGGGCTCCAGCCTCGGCTCGCTCGCGCTGATGGCTGCCAATGACGACGCAGGTGGCCTCGGGACCAGCAGCGTGACCTTTGTGGCCCAGGCAGGAACGGCCTACCAGATCGCGGTGGCGGGCAAGGGCGGCACGGGACTGGTCCTGCTGACGCTGGGTTCGGTGCCGGCGAATGACGACTTCGCCAATGCGGCGCTCCTGACCGATCGCAATCCGATTGTGACCGCCACCAACGCCAAGGCGTCCAGCCAGGCGGGCGAACCCGCCCATGCTTCCCGCACGCCCCGTCGCTCACTTTGGTACCGCTGGGTGGCGCCGACCACGGCCCGGTACCATGCGGCGGCGGCCAGCGCCCAGCTGAATCCGATC
>JAEUGZ010000501.1 GCA_016794725.1 Opitutaceae bacterium
ACGTGGTGGCTCGGCGATTGCACCGGGGTGTTTCTCGTCACCCCCTTCCTGCTCAGCCTGAGGCCCTCGGAATGGCGGGGGATCGTGGCCCGACGCTGGGAATTTCTGGTCTGGGGAGTGCTGGCGATTGGATTGGGTGGAGTGATTTTTCTCCACGACCAGGTGCCGGCCAACGCCACCCTGCCGCTCGCGTTTCTGGTCCTGCCCCTGGCGGCGTGGGCGGGGATGCGCTTTGGACTGCTGGGCATGTCGCTCGGTGTCCTCCTGATCTGCGGACTGGCTTTGCTCGGCCTGGCGATGCGGGTGGGTCCGTTTATGCAGCCGGAGCGCGCGCTTGAGTTGCTGCACATGACCCTGTTCCTGCTTTCGGTGATCCTGGTGGGGTGGCTGGTGATGGGATTGCAGCGGGAACGGGACCTTTCGGAGCGGCGCCTGCGCGAAGACCGGGAGAGCATCGAGCTGGCCACGCGCGGTTCCAGCGACGGATTTTGGGACTGGAATGTTGTCACGGACGAGGTCTACCACCCGCAGCGCTGGCTGGCGAAACTCGGGTATGGCAAGGACGACTACCCCAGGCTTTCCACGGGCGCGGGGTGGCTGGAGATTGTGCATCCGGAGGATCGCGACGGGGTGAAGCAGGAGGTGGATCGGCACCTGCGGTTGCGGACCCCCTATGCGGCTGAATACCGGATGCGAACGAAGGCAGGCACCTACCGCTGGTTCCTCGCCCGCGGGCAGGCGGTGTGGGATGAGCAGGGACGCGTCGTGCGCATGGCGGGCTCGCATACGGACATCACCGACCGCTTGGCTGAGCAGGAACGTTTGAGACTGCTTGAGCTGTGTTTGTCGCGGTCCAATGACGTCGTCATGATCAGTGCCACCGGCGCGTCGCAGGAAGGCGAACGCATTGTCTATGTGAACGAGGTCTTTGCCCGGGAGACCGGCTATCCGGCGCAGGAGGCGATCGGGCGACATCCCCGGTTCCTGGAGGGGAGTGAGGCATCCGACGACTCGGCGCGTCTCCTTGAGGCCGCGTTTCGGAATCGTGAACCGGTGCGCGTCGAACGGGTGCATTACCGAAAAGGCGGAGCTGCGTTTTGGGTCGAAGTCGACATGGTCCCGGTGAAGGACGGCAAGGGCCATTGCACCCACTTTGTTTCGGTCCAGCGGGACATCACCGCGCGCAAACGCGAGGAGGCGGAACGCACGGCCCGCGAGGAACAGGTGCGCGCCGCCCAACGATTTGAAACCCTGGGCACGCTGGCGGGCGGATTTGCCCATCACTTCAACAACCTGCTCACGGGCATCAATGGCTATATCGAACTGGCGCGGGAATCCCTGCCGGCGGGTCACACGGCCCGGCAGGATCTGGAGGCGGCGCTGCAGGGCGGGCAGGCGGCGGCGAGCCTGGTGAGCCGCGTGCTCGCCTATGCCCGGCACCTGCCCGAAACCAAGAGCCTGCCGATCGACCTGAATGCGTTGGTGAGAGAGACCCTGCCCCTGCTGGAAGTCAGCGTTTCCAGTTCCGTCCGATTTGAGCAGCACGACTCGCCAACCCCGCAGTGGATCCTTGGAGACGCAGGTCGACTTCAGCAGGTCCTGATCAATCTCGGCATCAACGCAGCTCAGTCCTTTGGTTCGTCCGTTGGGGTGGTTCGGGTCACCGTTCGCGGTCCGGATGAATCGGCCTCTGGCCTTGCCCGGCGGGTTTGCCTAGAGGTGGCCGATGAGGGATGTGGTATGGATAGGGACGTGCAAAAGCGGATCTTTGATCCGTTCTACACCACCAAGCCGCCGGGCCAGGGGACCGGACTGGGGCTCTCCGTCGTTCAGGGAATCGTCGTGAATCACGGAGGCGAGATCCAGGTCACGAGTGCGCCGGGAGTTGGAAGCACGTTTTCCGTCTATTTCCCTCGAATCGAGTCACCTCACCCTTCAGAGAGCGCCCATGCCACGACCGGCGGGTGAGGACGGGACGGAGGGCGTTGGCCGGGCTCTTGACCAGCGTTTCACCTAGGGGGCGGGTCGGAGTAGGGCGCGCATCCGGCCTGCTACTGGTTTAAACGGTTGATTGTTATAAAAATAGCTACCGACTGGCGGCGGGAGGGTCGGAATCGCGATTCTCCCAGGGAGGAGCTTTCCACTATAGGCCGAGCGGATGCGGGCCGATACTGGCAAGGACGTGTTGATGGACGAACGTGCTCCCACTTTTCATGCAGTTCGACCGCGGCTGGAGGGAATCCTCGCCGCGGCGACGGCGTTTTTCGTGGCCTGCGTTGGACTCGCGCTTGTGTACCACCTGGTTCGTCGGGCTCAGGTCGAGTCGCTCCGCGGCGAGTTGACCGCCTTGGCTCGCAGTCTGGCCGTGCAGATGGACGGGGATCTGCACCAAACGCTCACCTCGCCGAAGCAAATGGGCTCTCCCGAGCACCAGAAGGCCCTGGCTCCCATGATCGCCTTCCATCGGGCCAACCCCAATCTCTACTACGTCTACTCTGCCGTCCTCCGGGATGGACGGATCTATACGGTACTGGGAACCGACTCGGCCCTGCCGAATCCGAAGGACAACCAGCCGGCAGATCCGATCATGACTCCTTACCGTGGGGTGGACCATGAGTTTGAAAGGGCTTTGCGTGAGGGGATTTCCCTGGCCAATGCCGAGCCGGTGACGGATGAGCAGGGAACATTCTTGAGTGGATTTGCCCCCTTTTTCGATCATGCGGGCGCATTGGTGGGGGTGGTGGGCATCGATCTTGAACTCACGGATGTTCTCGGACGGCAGAGTCCCATCCTCTGGGCAATCTACTTCTCACTGGCGGGAGTGACCCTGCTCTCCCTCAGCATTGGTTTTGCCGTCTGGCGGCTTCGGGTGGCGGCGGCGATCTCGCTGCGCCGCGATGCCCAAAGTGCCCAGGATTTGGTGCGCGCCCGCGATGAGGCGGAGGCGGCCAATCAGGCGAAGAGCATTTTCCTCGCGACCATGAGTCACGAGATCCGCACGCCGATGAATGGGGTGATCGGCATGGCCAGTCTGTTGCGCGACACGGCGCTCTCGCCACAGCAGCGTGAATACGTGAGGACGATCGAGACGAGCGGTGAGGCGCTCATCACCATCATCAACGACATTCTCGACTACTCCAAGATCGAGGCGGGCCGCATCGACCTGGAGAATGCCCCGTTCGACCTGCGCCAGTGTCTCGAGGAAGCGCTCGATCTGGTGTCGGTGGCGGCGGCCGACAAGAAACTCGAACTCGTCTGTCACTTTCCCGCCACCGTTCCCGGATGGGTGGTGGCGGATGCCACGCGACTGCGACAGGTGCTGGCCAATCTTCTCGGCAACGCGGTGAAGTTCACTTCGCGAGGCGAGATCGAGTTGTCCGTCACGGTCGCCGCTCACTCCCCGGCCCTCAGCCTGCAGTTCGCCGTGCGCGATACGGGCATTGGCATCCCGCAGGATCGAATCCACCGCCTCTTCAAGTCATTTTCGCAGGTTGACAGTTCAACCCATCGCCAGTTCGGCGGCACCGGACTCGGTCTCGCCATCAGCCGTCGCCTGACGGAGCTGATGGGTGGACGCATGTGGGTGGAGAGCCTGGAGGGGCGGGGGTCGACGTTTCTGTTCACCATCACCGCGGGCACCTGCCCGTCCCGGACGACCGAGGACAGCACCCTCAGCCGTGCCGTCTTGCGGGGTGCGCGGGTCCTGGTTGTCGATGACAATGCGGCCTCGCGTCGCAGCCTGGCCGCCAATCTGCGCGACCTGGGCATCAATTCAACCGAGGTCGAGTCCGGCGCGGAGGCGATTGCGCTCCTGGAGGGAAGCCAGACTTACGACCTGATCATGGTGGATGACACGCTGGCCGGGTTGGATGGCGACAGCCTTTCGGTTCGCATCCGCGCCAAACCAGGTTGCAACCGGGTACCGCTCGTCCTGCTGACCTCCCTGTCGCGTCGCGCCGGTGCGCACTTGTACGCCGCCACGCTGATCAAGCCGGTCAAGTTTTCCGCGCTGGCCAAGGCGCTTGCCGATGTGCTCGCGAATCCAGGCGAGCGCGCGGACAAACGCGCTTCGGATCCCGTGGTGCTGGCCAACGTGGCCGAGCGCTATCCGATGAAGATACTCGTCGCCGACGACAACCACGTGAATATCAAGGTTGCGCAGATGTCGCTCCGACGCCTGGGCTACCAGGCGGACCTTGCGGCGAACGGCCGGGACGTGCTGGAGGCGCTCGCGCGGGCCGATTACGATGTGATTTTCATGGATGTGGAAATGCCCGAGCTCGACGGCATGGAGACCTCCCGCCGTATCCGTGCGGGTCGGGTGGCCATCCGACCCTGGATCGTGGCGCTGACCGCCAATGCACTGGCGAACGATCGCGACCGGGCCCTGGCGGCGGGCATGAACGATTTCATCGCCAAGCCGTTCAAGCCCGAGGCCCTGCTGGCCAGCCTCGAGACGGCGTATCGGCACCTTTATTCAACCGACGTGGAGGCGGTGACGGCTCCGACCCCGGGTCCGGTTGTTGATCATCCGCTGGCCAGTCACACCTAGGTGCGGGCGCTCATTTTCGGAATTGCGGTTGCGCCGGCTGGTGGGGCGGGTGTGCTGAAGGCATGTTCGTCACGTGTCAGGCTGGATATCAGGATCTGCTCGCAGGAGAGCTGACGGGGCTCGGCCGCGTGGTCGCGGAAGAGGGCCCTGGCTGGGTGCGGCTGGCGGCCGCCGAGGGTGCGGTGCCCGCATCGGCGGCGGACGAGGCGGCGCAGGCTCAATCCTGGGCGTTTGCCCACCTGTCGATGAACTCGCCGCGCGAAATCAAGGGCGAGTCCGTGAACGCCCTGGCGCAAGGCCTGGCCGAGGCGTTTTTTGACTCGGTTCGGGGTGAACGCATCGAGGGGCCCTGGCCGTGCGTGTTCCTGTGTCCCGCCGAAGTGGTGGGCCTGGGCCGCCGGGTGGCGGGTGTGGAGAAGGCGTTTTTCGAATTGCTGCGGAAGAAGGTGTCCCGCCTCGCGAAACTCGCGGTCGCCGACCTTCCCCGCGACCTGGGGGATCACCGCGGCTGGCTGGTGTACTTCGTCGACTTTGGACGTGCCTATGTCTCCCGTTCGCTGCGGGTGCACGGGCCCCGCCGCATGGCGGACGATGAGCGTGCACCCTCGCGCAGCTACCTGAAGGTGGAGGAGGCGTATGTGCTGGCGGGCTGCGAGCCGCAACCCGGCGAAACGGTGGTCGACCTGGGTGCGGCGCCGGGTGGTTGGAGCTACAGCGCCGCCAAGCGGGGGGCGCGGGTGCTCGCGCTGGACAACGGTCCGCTCAAGGGAGGCGCGCTTGGACAC
>JAEUGZ010000506.1 GCA_016794725.1 Opitutaceae bacterium
CCCTTCGGGCCCTCGATCCGGCCCTAGGCCTCGCCCGCCTTCGGGCGCAGCCCGCGCTGCTTGGACTTGGGATCGAGGATCGGGCCGCCCGGAAGGGTCGCCAGCGCCTGGCGGAGCAGGGAGATTGATTCGCGCATCTCGAGGATGCGCACCATGTAGCGGTCATAGACATCGCCATGGTCGCCGATCGGCACGCGGAAATTGAATTTGGGATAGGCCCCGTAGCCGTCGACCTTGCGCAGATCGTGGCCGACTCCGCTGGCGCGCAGCATGGGGCCGGTGACCCCGGCATTGATGGCCAGGGCCGCGGACAACCGGCCGATTCCCTGGGTGCGCGCCATGAGGATCTCGTTGCCGGTGAGCAGGGCCTCGAATTCGTCGAGGAAGGGACCGTAGCGTTCGACCAGCTGCGCCACCGCTGCGAGCCAGGCGGGCGACGGATCCACCCGGCAGCCCCCGAAGCGCTGGTAATTGCACATCATGCGGGAACCGCTGAGCGCCTCAAAGAGATCGAGAATCTTTTCACGCTCGCGGAACGCATACATGAGCGGCGTCCCGCTGCAGCCGCAGTCCTGGAGCAAAAAGCCCGCGAGGCAGGTGTGATTGAGCAGCCGGGTGAGTTCCGCGAGGATGACGCGCACGTACTCGGCCCGTTCCGGGACCGTGATGCCCGCCAGCTTCTCCACCGCGATGGCGTAGGCCCAGTTGTTCGTCATCGAGTTCAGGTAGTCCAGCCGGTCCGTGTACGGCATGGAACCGAGGTAGCTGACCCCCTCCCCCAGTTTCTCGTGATTGCGATGCAAGTATCCGAAAACCGGTTTCAGACGAACGATGGTCTCGCCATCCAGCACCACGTTCATGCGGAACACGCCGTGGGTCGAGGGGTGGTGTGGCCCCAGCGAGATCTCCAGCAAATCCCCGGCCCCGCCGCCTGCCTGCGGCGGGAATGACGAAGCCTGAAATCCGAATGACGAAGGATCAACCCGGCGAACCCGGGAAGCAGGGGTAGCATCCGCAGCCGCACCGAAAGGGACAGGGCCCACCCCCCCATTGGCCACGGAACCGCCCGCCTGCATCATGCGTGTTTCGTCATTCGTCATTCGTCATTCGTCATTCGTCATTCGTCATTCCCGGCGTCCCGCTGCCGCGGTACGCCGGGTAATGCCGTTTCGCCTTGGCCAGCACCTCGCCGTGCGGGGTGGGCTCCCACTCGTAATCATCGGGCTCGACGTAATCCTTGCGCATCGGGTGGTCCACGTACTCGTCCCACATCAGGATGCGACGCAGGTCGGGATGCCCCGAAAAAATGACGCCGAACAGATCGAACACCTCCCGCTCCTGGAATTCGCAGCTTCGCCAGATGGGAGTCAGGGATGGCAGCGTGACGGCGTCGGAGCGGTTGCCCGTGCGCAGGCGGAGGATCACCGGCCCCTGCCGCCGAGCCACGGAATAAAGGTGGTAAACGACCTCGAGATAACCCGGCTCGATCCGCTTGACCTTTCGCTCGACCGGGATCGAAGGAGCGCCGGGGGGACCGGGCTGGGTTTCCTTGATGATGTCGGTGACTTCCCGATCGCGCCAGTCGATGCCGGTCACATTGCTGCACTGGTCGAGCGCAAGCTCGGGATCGTCCCTCAGCATCCGGGCTATTTCCAGCGCGTGGCCCGCGTCGATCCAAAAGGAAACCTGGGCCGAGGGAGAACCGTTGGGCACCAGCCGCACGGTCGCCCCGGGAAACCGGGCCAGCAATCGGTCACGGAGCTGTTCGGGAGTGTCCATGCGATTCAGCCCTTGTCGGGGCGCGCCAGCGTGGGCGCGGTCCACAGGGCGGGTGCATGCGTCGGTTGAATGTCATGGGCGCCCAACTCGGGCACGGGACAATCGCAGGCATCGTCGGAGCCCAGGTGGCGCGGGGCTTCGGATCCGGTCAGCGCCTGGCCGCGGATTTTCTCCTGGAGCTGGACGAGACCGTGCAGCAATGCCTCGGGACGCGGTGGGCAGCCCGGAATGTAAATGTCGACCGGGATGAAACGGTCGATGCCCTTCAGCACATTGTAACCCTGCTTGAACGGACCGCCCGAAATGGCGCAGGCCCCCATGGCGATGCAGTACTTGGGCTCGGGCATCTGGTTCCACAGCCGGATGACATGGGGAGCCATCTTTTTGGTCACCGTGCCTGACACAATCAGGAGGTCGGCCTGCCGGGGAGACGGGCGGAACACCTCGGAGCCGAATCGGGCGATGTCGTACTTCGCCATCGAAGCCGCGATCATCTCGATGGCACAGCAGGCCAGACCAAAATTCAGCGGCCAGACGGAATGGCTCCGCCCCCAATTGTAGAGTTCCTCCAGGCTTGTCAGGAGGACTCCCTGCCGTCGCAACTCGTCGCGTTCTTGGGTGGTGAGGGCCGGCTTCGTCTCGTTCATATCACGTCCATTCCAGGTGTCCGCGGTGCCAGGCCCAGACGAGACCCTCGGCCAGCAGCAGGACAAACGCCAGCAAACCCACCAACGCCCCGGTCGGCAGGCCGGTGAAGGCCACGGCGAAGGGGAGGAGGAACAGCAACTCGACGTCAAAAATCAGGAACAGAATCGCATAGAGATAATAGTGAGCCTTGAACTGAATCCAGGCATCCCCATTGGGAGCCACGCCGCACTCATACGGGTCCAGCTTCGTTGTGCCCGGCTTCGGGGGCTGAAACGACCGGAACCACACTCTCGCCACTCCGAGCAGCACCACGGGAAAGAGGAGCGCAAGGAGGAGGAAGAGAGCAATAAACGCGTGGGGGTGTGCGTTCATAGGACGAGCCAAGCATCATCCCCGGCCACGCTCAATCCTCAATCTCCATCCGATTCCGTTCTTTGTCAGCTTTCACGCATTCCTTGTCCTCCAACCGCTCAGCATAAGTTCCACCGTCAACGCGAGTCCACCGCCCGGCCAACCACGGCCCTGGGAGAAGCGAAGCGCGTTCCAGACCACTTGGGCAAAGAGTCTCAATACCCAGGGTAGCGATCACCTAGGCGGGGGCCGAGATTTCTGCGACACTCGGGCCGCGTTCTTCACCCCAACCCCGTCATGGCTCTTCAGATCCTTGGTTCGCCCGTACCCCACCTCCCCTGGCAAGCGCGACCCGCCGGAAACTCCGACCTGGTCTGGCGCTACTCCTTGAATCCCGTCATCGGCCGGCGCCCGCTACCCGGTGTCACCGGCATCTATAACAGTGCCGTCGTACCGTTCGAAAGCGGCTTCATCGGCGTGTTTCGCACCGAAGGCATGGATCGCATGCCGCACCTGCACGTCGGCCGAAGTCCGGACGGCATCGCCTGGACGTTTGAGCCCAAGCCGATCGCCCTCACCTGCGACGACCCGGAAGTGACCCGCCACGAGTA
>JAEUGZ010000509.1 GCA_016794725.1 Opitutaceae bacterium
CAATCCCTTCCTCGGGTTTCGAGCGATCCGGTTCTGCCTTGAGAACATCGCGATCTTCAAGGACCAGTTGCGGGCGATTCTCCGGGCCAGCGCCCACGGGCACGTGCGCCTGATGTATCCAATGATCAGTGGCTGCGAGGAGCTGGATCGAGCCAACGCCGTTCTGGATGAATGTCGCGCCGAGCTGCGTGCGCGCGGGGTGGCCTTCGACGAGAAGCTCCCGGTGGGGTGCATGATCGAGATTCCCAGTGCGGCCTACACGGCGGATTTGCTGGCGGAAAAGAACAGCTTCTTCAGCATCGGCACCAACGATCTCATCCAGTACCTGCTGGCGATCGACCGGGTGAACGACCGCATCGCCCACCTTTACGAACCCACTCATCCCGCGGTGGTCCGCACCCTCAGCCACATTGTGCACGAAGCGCACCGGGCGAAGATCCGGGTCAGCGTGTGCGGAGAAATGGCGGGAGATCCGCTGCTGGCGCCGCTGCTCATCGGATTGGGAATCGACGAACTCAGCATGACGCCCCCGCTGCTGCCGGCGGTCAAATTTGCCGTGCGGGCCATGACCCTCACCGACGCTCGCGCCCTCGCTTCTCAGGCGCTCACGTTGAAGGGCGCCAAGGAGATTCTCGCACTCTGCGAAACGTTCTACCGCGCGCGGGTCAAGGTGGACTGACGCCGGTGACTGCGGGCTTCACCCCGCTCGCGAGCACGGTTTCAAATCCGGGTTCACCTTCTTCGCGCGCCACAATGGAGACTTCGACCTGCTCGAAGCCAGCCTGCCGGAGGAACCCGTGGAGCGCGGTTTCCTTGAATCCAAGCCAGACATCCGCGTAGAGGTCGCGCGCCTTTTCGAAGGTGTGCTCCTTGAGGTCGAGGACGACCAGTTGCCCGCTTTCGCGCAGAATGCGGAAGGCCTCGCGCACCGCGGTTTGGGGATGCTGGGCGTGGTGCAGCGCCTGACTGAGGATCGCGACGTCGACCGAAGCGTCGGGCAGGGGCACCTGCTCAATGTCGCCCAGCCGGTAGGTCAGGTTGCTTAAACCGTTCTTTTCCGCCAGTTCGGTGCCGACCTCCACCATGCGCGAGGAGTTGTCGATGCACCACACCTGCGTCACCCGGCGCGCCAGCAGCTGCGAAATGAGCCCCTCGCCGGCCCCGAGGTCGGCGACGACGATGGGTGGTGCAAGCCGGAGCGCCAGATGGCCGATGGCCTGCCAGGAACGGCCGGGACAGTAATTGCGACCCAGTTTGCCCGCGATCAGATTGAAATACTGCTCCTGATGGGCGCGGCGCCGCGCCAGGATGCGATCAAGATTGGACTGGTCTTCGGCGAGCTCGGGCGACACCGCATCCCAGGCCGCCCGCAGGAGATTCAACTGCGCGGCGGGTAGACCGCTGCGCAGGGAATAGAACGCCTTCTTGCCGTCACGCCGGTCGGATACAAGGTCCGCCTGGCGAAGCAGCGCGAGCTGCGAGGAGATGCGTGACTGCGCCATGCCCAGGATGTCCTGCAACTCGGCCACCGACAGCTCCTCCCGGAGAAGGAGCGCCAGAATCCTCAGTCGGGTCGGGTCGGCCAGGAGCTTGAGCAGTTCCCAGCTGGCGTTTACGCTGCGCACGCGATGGTTACTTGATCAGGCGGAGATTGAACGGATAGCGGTACATTTCGCCCTTGTTGGCCTGGATGGTCGCGATGATGATGAACACCAGGTTTGCGATGCCCACTGCCATGAGCAGAAAAGCGCCGATCACCACGAGTATCAACAGGGCGGACACAATGGCCGCCAGGATGATTGTGATCTGAAAGTTGAGCGCTTCCTTGCCCTGATCATCCACTTGGGGGAACTCTGCTTTCTTGATCTGCCAGACGATCAGAGGTCCGATGATATTGCCGAAAGGAATGATGAATCCGGCGAGGGCCGAAAGGTGACAGAACATCGCCCAGGTCTTTGCATCGTTCGAAGATCCGGCGGGAGGCGGGCTAGCGGGGGAGGTGCTGGAGTCCATGGTATCGGGTATGGTTGGACGGGTGGCGGTCGTCAATCATCCCGGCATGAGATCCACTCACGCATCTCCCCGGGTGCGCAGCCTCGCCCTCGGGGATGCATTGGGTCGTCCGATGGGTCGCAGCGGGACCGGGTGACTGAAATGCTATCCAGTTGCCAAAATATCCCCCTCGGGAACTGGCCGGATTTCCGGATTAGCCTGTGGTTTCAGGTGCTGAAACAGCGAGGCGGGCAAAGACCGGAGGCTTCGGTTTCGGCAATGTCCGCCCAGGATCGGTCCCACGGGGATGTGCCGCGAGTTGGTCCCGTGCGACCAGACCTGCGGCACGGTCCGGCGTCCGCCTATTTGTCGGCGTACCGTGAGATTCCAGTGACGACGTAGCTGTCCTCCGAGGTGCCGATCTTGACCTTCACCTGGTCGCCGATCTTGCGCGAGAGCAACGCAAGGCCGAGCGGAGTCTTGTAGGCGATCACGTGGTTGTCCGGATCGCTGTCCCACGCGCCGAGGATGGTGTAGCGTGAACCGCTGCCCGTGGTGGTGCTCTTGATGTCGACGATGCAACCCACGCTGATCTGATCGATGGAGGCGTCCTTGAAGTCGGTGATGCGGGCGCGTCCAAGGTCCTTTTCGAGCAGGCTCTTCTGGGCCATGAGGACCTGCTGATCCTGCTTCGCCATCTTGTACTCCGAGTTTTCCTTGAGATCGCCATGCTCACGCGCGGTGGCGATGGCCTTGGAGTTTTCGGGAATCTTGCGCGAGACGATCGTCTCGTATTCTTCCCGTTTCCGCTCGTAGCTCGAGCGTGACACCAGCAGTTGTTCCTCCTTGGACTCCGCGTCGGTTGCGACGAGGGACTGGATGCTGGGGAAGATCTTGATGAAACGTGCGAGCAGGGACTTCTTCGTCAGCTCCTCGAAGCCCTGATTGAGCATGAGGGTGTTGGCGAGATCGCGGGCGGTTTCGGGGTCCGCCGTCGAGAGCAAATCGCCGATGAGGTCCGTGTCTTCGCTGAGAATGTCGCCGAGCGGGATGCGTCGTGCAGAGGCCGATTGCAGCGCCTCATAGTCAATCGCGAAGAAAATCGCATTGAGCAGCCGCGGCGTGATCATGTCGTTCAGAAGCTTCGCGAATTTCTTCGAGTGGCGATTCTTGACAATCCAGAGGAGAACCGGGGCCCGGAGATTCTGTTCGGTCTGCCAGCGCTTGAGCACTGCGGCGAGTTCCTCGGTGTGGCCGTTCTCAACCAGGAAGTTGATACACTCCGTGGTGAACTTGCCCTGGGACGTCTTGAGCAGGTTGAAGACGATGTCCCGAGCCTCGATGGGATGCGTTTGCAGCACCAATCCGAGAAAACGGGACTGGAACTGCACCGGGATCTTTTCGGCGATGGCGGGCAGGTCGCGGGGATTGGCGATCAAGGCCGCCTGGGAGGGTTCCAGCGTCGAGGGATCCACCTTCGCGAGGCTGGCGAGGTCATCGCGAATGGCGGCGCCGTAGAGTCGCTCCGCGGCATCGAGCTGATTCGAATCCTTCACGGACTCGGAGACACCGGAGAGAATCGCCGTCAGATCGGTCTTGGTCTCGCCCTTTTCGGCCGCGTTGACCAGTTGCTCGGCGAGCTGGATACGCCGCCGTGCGGAACGGGTACCGTTAAAGCTCTCCAGAATCTCATCTTCAGCTGAAACGGGAATCTCCCGCAGGATGTAGCATTCCGTCTTTTTGACGGGAACCGCGATGCGGGGGTCCTTCGCGATCGCCTTCTTGGCTCCTGCCCACCACTTCTTGAATCGATCCTCGCCAATGGCCTGAGCCAGGGTGATTTCCAGATCAATGGCCGTCGTGGCGTTGTTGGGGTAGGCTTGAAGGGCCTCGACGACAAGCTGGGCCGGATCCTTGTCGATCAACGACGCAATTTGCGCCGCGTCGGTTTCCTTGCGCACGAGCAGGTGCTTGGCGTGAAGCACGTCCATCGTGGTCAGGCAGAACGCCGGATCCATGGCGTGACCCTTTTTCGAGGCGAAGTCGATGATCAGTTTCTGGGTGGAGTCGTCGTACTTCTTGATCTGGCCGAAGCCCCAGCTCCGGTGGATGACGTAGGCACCTGGTTCCATCGCTTCCAGTTTGGATTTGGCCGTCTTGAGAGACGGGTTCTTGGCTAAAAGCGCGGTGACAGCGTCCGAGTTCATAAGCAAAAGTTTGTGAGTTCTGAACCTGAGAGCACAACCTAGGGGCCCTGCGGATGTCAACCAGCCCGTTCTGAGGAAAGGTGAGACGGATGGGCGATAGGCCTTGGCAAAATCCTCCAGTACGCCACCCTCCGGGCCGCGCATGTCGGACCGACCCGTTTCCTTGTTTCCGCGTTCCGCATCTCCGGTCTCTCCGGCTTGGGCGACAGCGGTGCGGTTGCTCCTGCGTTGGCTGGAGCAGGTGGAGCGCGCCGACTTTCTGCTTGAAGGATTGCCGAAAGACCTCTCCCGGGTGGATCGGGCCCGGGTTCAACACCTGTTCTTCGGTACGCTCAGGCACTTGGGTCGGCTGGAGAACGAATTAAACAAATGGGTGCCTCGTCCGCCACGGAACCGCCTGCGCGCCTTGTTGTTGGTGGCGGGTTTTGAATTGATCGAAGGGGGAGAGGACGGGCATGTCGCAAGGGTCGTGCATCATGCCGTGGAGCAGGCCAAAGGCCTGGCAAGTCCGTCCGAGGCTCGGTTGGTCAACGCCGTGGTGCGGAAGATGGCGACCGGGCTTTCGATGCCGTTGGATGCGGCTTCCCTCTCGGGGGAAGCACTGGCCATTGCCTTTTCTCATCCGGAATGGCTGGTTCGGCGATGGTT
>JAEUGZ010000522.1 GCA_016794725.1 Opitutaceae bacterium
GTCTCAGCCCCCGTTTCAAGGAGCGCCTTTGGGACATCTTTTCGATCAATGTCGGTCGCTATGAACGAGGCGAGCCGCTGCTCAATGAATTGACGGCTGCGCAGCTGGCCGGCGCCTAGTTGGGCTGTGGGCGCGCCGTGAGCATCGCCAGCCGCACCTAGACCAGCGGAAGCAGGCGGGAGGCGATTAGCGTCAGGATCAGACCGCACACGGAGAGGACCGTCACCATGAGGGTCCAGCTCCGTAGTGTTTCCCGCTCGGTCATGCCGCTGAGTTTGCTCACGACCCAGAATCCGCTGTCATTCATCCACGAGCAGCCACAGGCGCCGAAGCCAATGGCAAGGAAGAGGTACATGGTGTGAAAGGGCAGCGGCAGACTCGAGGCTGGGTCAATCAGCGGCCAGATGATGGACGACGTGGTCAGCATTGCGACCGTGGCCGAGCCCTGGGCGACACGAATGACAAAGGCGGTGATCCATCCGAGCAGGATGATGTTGATGCTGAACTGGGTCGCGAGGGCCTTGATGGCATCGCCCACGCCGGCGTGGCGCAGCATGCCGCCAAATGCCCCACCCGCGGCCGTGATGAGAATGATGACCGCACCGGTGGCCAGCGGCGCTTCCAGCAGGCCGCCCAGTTGCGTGAACGTGAGCTGCTTTTGGCGGGCCAGCACGGCGAGAGCGATGGCGGTGCCAATGAGCAGGGCGATGTTTTTGTTGCCGATCAACGAGGCGCCACTGGCCAAACTGGCAAACGATTCCGGACCACCGAGCAGGTTCACCGCACCCGGGTATCCGGCCAGTACCTTGAAGAGTGAACCGCAGCCGATCAGCACGATGGGCAGCAAAACGGGCGCGATGCTCCAAAGAAACGAAGGCAACTCGCCTTCCGGGCGGGAGGCGATGGCTTCAAGGTCGGTCAGCGACGCGCCCGGCGTTTCGCGGAGCGGCACCTCCATGCGGCGGTCGATCCATGTGATCACGACATAACCGATCAGGCACGGCAGGATACCCGCGGCGATGCCCCAAAACAGCGAGAGACCTGGATCGACCCGCAAGTTGTCGACCATGGCCAGGGGGCCGGGGTGGGGCACGGTCAGACTATGGGTGATCACGCCCGCGCTGCCGATCGCCATCAGGTACAGGAGGTAGCTTTTGCCGGTGCGCAGTCGCAAGGCGCGCGCGAGCGGCACCATGAGCATGAACATGGTGTCGAAGAAGATCGGGATTGAGAGGAAGTAGGTGCTGGCCATGAGGGCCAGTCCCGCGCGTTTTTCGCCCGCCACGGCCAGGAAGCGCCGGACCACCTTGTCCGCCCCGCCACTTTCCATGAGACAGAGGCCTATGATGGAGGCCAGACCGATGGAGATGGCGATGGAACCCGCTGCGCCGCCGAACTCGACCGTCGTGAGTTCCACCGCGGCGACCCAGGAATTGGCCTTGGCGTCGGCACGCATGGCCGCCGGGAGACGTTCGATCGAGGCCGGTGAGAACTCCGAGGTGAGAAAGCCTGCCAGGTAGGCGGCCAGGATCAGAGCGAGGAAGGCGTGAATGCGCCACCGCGTGATGGCCACGATGATGAACGCCACCGCGGCGATCAGGACCAGAAAGGGACGGTAGGCGGCGAGGGTCGAAGCGGCGAAAATCACAGGCATGGGGAGTGTGGGGGGAAAGGGCCCTCCACGAGGGCGTTTCACCTTCCCGGGCGCCAGCCAAAATTTCGCCGCCAGCTCCCCCAAGCCGCGCCTTATGCCGCGGCTCGTACTGTCCGACGCTCGCCTCTGCCGCCTCGGGGCGAGGAAGAAGGTCATGGTCGCGTTGCTTGATCCCCGTCTTGCCCCAACCTTCCATTGAGCCGGTGCGTCTCGATGCCGCGGCTGATCCCTCTTCCTGCCTCCTTTCTTTCAGGTCTCACTCCACGCAATCGCTGCCATGTCTTCTCTTCACCCCCTCGATTGGTTCATCATCCTCGCCTACCTCGCCGCGGTCGTAGTGATCGGAAAACGCGCCGCTGGCGCGACCAAGTCCGAGGAGGGGTTCTTCCTCGCCGGCCGCAAACTGGGCAAGCTCTACCAGTTCTTCCTCAACTTCGGCAACGCCACCGAACCGCAGGGGGCCGTGAGCACCGCGAGCTTCGTCTACCAGCAGGGGGCGTCCGGGGCCTGGCTGTCGTTCCAGACCGTGTTCATGAACCCGTACTTCTGGTTCATGAATGTATGGTTTCGTCGGGTACGCCTGACGACCGTGGCCGATCTGTTTCAGGACCGGTTCGGCAGCCGGCGGCTCAGCTTCTTCTACGCCTTGTTCCAGATCATCGTCGCCTGCGTCTTCCTCGGTTTCGGCAACGTGGTCGCCTACCGGATCGCCTCGTCGCTCGTGGTCAAGCAGGAGTCGGCCTGGACCGCCGCTGACCGTGCCTCGGTCGAGGGCTACCGCGAACTCCGCCAGCTGGAGTCTCAGGCATCGCTGGGCGTCCTACCTGCCGCCGACCAGGAAAAACTGGCGGACCTGCGTGACCGAAGCGCCCGGGGCGACCTGCACAGTTTCGTCACCGTGTTGAACGAAGGCCTGTTCTACCTCGGTTTCACCCTGGTGGTGGGGACCTACATTATCCTCGGCGGCATGTCGGCGGCGGCCGTCAATGAGGGACTGCAAAGTGTGCTCATCGTGGTGTTTTCACTGCTGCTGATTCCGACCGGACTGCACGCCATCGGAGGATGGAAGGCGCTGGCGGAAAAAGTCCCGGCCCGGTTCTTCAATTTGTTTGGCGCCGAGGGGTCGGATCAATTTTCGGTCTGGACGCTGGGGGGTATCCTGCTTGTCAGCCTGGTCCAGATTCACGGTCTCAGCCATAACATGGGAATCTGTGGCTCGGCCAAGGATGAGCTGGCCGCCCGCACTGGGGTGTCGGGCAACTACCTGAAGCGGCTCATGATCATCCTATGGGCCTTCGCCGGTCTGATTGCGGTCGGATTGTTCGGCGTGGGCGGGCTTTCCGACCCGGACTCCACCTGGGGAGCCATGTCCAACCGGCTCCTCGGACCGGGGCTGGTGGGATTGATGCTGGCCGGCGTGCTCGCCGGCACCATGTCCACGCTGGCTGCCAAGGCGCTTGCCATTTCATCCCTGTTTGTGCGCAACGTTTATCGCACGATCTGGCCGGACGTGACGGAAAAGGAGGGGGTGCGCTATGCCCGCTACACCATCGCCGGGATCCTCATCCTCGGTGCCGTTTCGGCGTGGGCGATGGGCAACTTTCTATCGATCGTCAATCTGGTCCTGACCGTGAATTTGCCGTTTGGCGCGGCCGTGCTGCTCATCTTTTTCTGGCGCCGCCTGACTCCGGCCGCGGTCTGGTGCTCCGTGCTCCTGTCCACCACCGTCATTTTACTGGTGCCGTGGACGGCGGCTCGCCTCGAATCGGTGGCAACTCACTCCTCTCTGGTCACGTTCTCCACGTCGACGGCGGGCCGTCCAGTGCCGGTGTACTTCACGAAAGTGGTGCATGAGCGGCCGGGTGACATCACCAGCCGGCTGATCGGAAGCGGTCGTTTCAATTTCGAGTGCTGGCTGCTGGATCGCGCAGGACTCGATGCCACGCGGTTCACCGCGAACCAGCGCCTGACCCTTCAGTTCTTCTTCGACGGACTCTTTCCGTTCGCCGTGCTGATCCTGGTCAGCTACGTCACCCGCCAGTCCGATCCGGCCCGCGTGGCGTTTTTCTATGGCAAAATGAAGACACCCGTGGGGAAAACGCCCGAACTCGAGGCAGCGGCGATCGAGGAGACTCGTCGACAGCCGGATCGGTTTGACCATACGAAACTCGTGCGGCGCTCCAACTGGGAGTTCTGTCGCTGGGACCGGGTGGATGCCATTGGCTTTCTCGTCTGCTGCGCTCTGTCGGGAGCGATCATCGGTCTGTTTGTTTTGCTGCTCCGGGCTGCCGCGCCTTGAGCCAAGGGACATTGGCCTCCGGTGATTAAATGAAATTTCATCAGGCAGGCCCATCGGAAATTTTCACCGCAGGAATCGAGTCACCGGCGCGGAGTCGAGGCGCCCGAGCGAGCCAGGCGGAGAGGTGGCTTGACTTCCCGCAGCCCGCTGAACCCGATAGAGGCATGCCCCGTCTGTCGTTTGTCGGCCGAATGCGGCCTCCTGTGATGCTTCATTACCCTCTGAAACCGCGCCATCCTGCCCCGACTCCGGTTCTCGAGAATTCAACTGCACACGGGTGCACGGTGGATTCGGTCGGTTGATGCGTTTTTTTCCGACGGTTTCCGCGTGCCATCCGACCGACGTTTCAAGCAGTCGGAGGGTGGCGAAGTCCTCCGGGCGAAGGTTCGAGTCAGGGCGGTCAAACGAACTTAATTTTCACTCCTTTTCATCATGAAATTTCTCGGCCTTCACTGGATCGATATCACGATTTTGCTCACGTACGTGGTGACCGTACTGGCGATCGGGAAAGTGTTTTCCCACGGCGTAAAAAACGAGAAGGACTACTTCCTGGGCGGGCGCTCGCTTGGTCGCTGGCTGCAGTTTTTCCTTAGCTTCGGCAACATGACGGATCCGGGCCAGGCCACAACCACGGCCAGTTCCGTGTATCGCCAGGGGGCGAGTGGTGCCTGGCTGGCGCTGATCACGTTATTCCTGACGCCGTACTACTGGTTCATGAACGTGTGGTTTCGCCGAGTGCGGCTCACCACCATGGCCGACTTGTTTGAGGACCGGTTTGGAAGCCGGTTTCTCACCACCCTGTACGCGACGACGATGCTGATCATTGCCGTGGTGGGAGTCATTGCCGGAGGCAATGTCATGGCCCTGAAGACCCTGCAGCCGCTGATGGTGAAGGATCCCTCCGCCTACACCGTTGTCGAACGGCAGCAGGTGGCCGACTACCATGAGTTCACTGCATTGCGCCAGCAGCGCCTTGGCGGCATGCTGCCCGTGACGAGTGAAGCGCGCTATGACGAATTGCGGGACCACTACAATCGCGGTACACTCCAGCCCTTTGTCACCTACCTGAAGCCGATCACCTTCTATCTCGTCTCCACCAGTCTCGTTGCGGTCTTCATCATGCTTGGGGGCCTCAAGGCCTCGGCGGTGGTCGACGCGATTCAAGCCATTTTGGTGGTATTGATCTCGGTCATTTTGATCCCTTTTGGCCTGGTTCGAATAGGTGGGTTCGACGCCCTGCATGAAAAGGTGCCGGATGTGATGTTCAATCTGTTCGGAGGGGACATTGCCTCCGAATACACCTGGTATTCGATCTGTGCCCTGCTGTTGGTGCAGATGATCGGGATCGCCGGCTCGCAGCACAACATGACGATTGCCGGCTCCGCCAAGGACGAGATGGCCGCCCGGCTCGGTGCGGTCACGGGCGGTTTCAGCAAACGGTTCGTCACGATCATGTGGGCCTACTGCGGTTTGATCGCGGTGGCGTTGTTCGGACCCAGCCTGTCCGACCCGGACCAGGCCTGGGGTTTGATGACGCGCGAACTGCTGCCGATCGGGTTGATCGGGATCATGATCACCGGAATCCTTGGCGGGAAGATTGCTGTATTGGGCGCCCAATCGGTGGTGCTCTCGGGACTGTTGGTAAAGAACCTCTACGAACCCTTGATTTCGGGCCGCAGTGAACGGCACTACATGCGCGTGGCCCGACTGGCGGTGCCGGCGTTGCTCGCGGCGGGCGTCCTCGTGGGTCTGTTTCTCAACAGCATCGTCGCCATTCTCAAGTTTGCGATCGTGCTGCTGCTCGTCTGGGGCGTTCCGATCACCTTCCTCTTTGTCTGGCGCCGGGTGACGCAGACCGCGGTGCTGGTCCAGGTCACCGCCACGCTGCTCTTCATCGGCGTCATCCCCTGGGTCGTTTCGTCGATTCCCGCCTTCGCGCGGTCGGAGATGCTGACACAGATGACCGAGGAGCGGACGGTGACGGCGACCGTCAAGGCGAGCGAGGCGGACGTTGCCGCAGGACGCGCGCGTTTGGTCGGCGAGAGCTTCGTCAAGTCACGACGGATCGAACCGGTCTCGGTGTTCTTCGAGGAAGGCGTGGTCCGGGTGAATCCCAACGATCCCGCCTCCCCCAAGACCGGCAAGGGCCTGTTCCGCACCGAGGTGTTTCTCCTCAAGCTGATCGGCGTGAAGGTGACGGGTTTTACGCCCGCGCAATTGCTCACGACCCGCTACCTCGTTGATGCGCTGCTCCCGATTTTCCTGCTCGTGACCGTGAGTTTGCTGACCCGCCAGAGCGACCCGGTCCGGGTCGCGCGTTTCTACGCCCGGATGAAGACGCCGGTCGCGGCGACGCTGGATCAGGACGCGATCGAGGTGGCGGCGAGTTATGCGCAGCCCACCCGGTTCGACCACACCAAGCTCTTCCCCGGATCCTCGTGGGAATTCACGAAGTGGAACCGCATGGATGCCTTGGGTTTTCTTGCCTGCTGCGGCGTGGTTGGCCTGGTCATCGTCGTCTTCAAGGGTGTGCTCGCGATTGGCGGCTCGAATTGAAGGGAGGGGGCGAACCGAGCCGG
The DNA here is from genome assembly GCA_016794725.1 of Opitutaceae bacterium. Taxonomy (GTDB): domain Bacteria; phylum Verrucomicrobiota; class Verrucomicrobiia; order Opitutales; family Opitutaceae; genus UBA6669. Next base: position 6,533 of record JAEUGZ010000522.1, read on the forward strand.
CTATCAGAATCGGATGCGGTGCACGCGTCGCTCGCCCGGGTCGAACGTGAGTTCGACCGCGGTCTGACCCGCAGGGGCGAAACGGGCACGGAAGGATCGCGGCTTCGCCTCGCCCGGCCACGGCGTGAAGTTGCACTCCATCGTCACTTCCCGGGCGCTGGTGAGCCGAGAGCGCACGGAGACTGACAGAGTTCCATAGGCGGTGGGAAAGTCCCGGAGAACAATTTCGTTGCCTTCGTTCAGCCAGGCTTCGGGCACGGAGGGAAAGAGAATCAGTCCCCCATCGGGCAGGCCAAGGTCGTCACGGGTCTCCGCCACCAGGGCCTGTCGGATCATCATCAGTCCCGAGCCGGCGCCCGAGCCGAGGGGCTCGGTGAACGAAATGTGTCCCTCCAGGTATCGGTTTGCATCATACATGCCGAAATTCCAGGGAGACTCCCGGACCAGGCGTTCATAGGCCTTCCGCTCGAGCCTGTAGGGAAACAAGCCGGCGACTTCGGGAATGGTGTGCCCATTGCGACTCGCCGCGTGCAAGAAATAGGATTCCAGCGCGGCGAGAGCCCGGGGTCGCTCGGAAAGGTGAAGTGCGGCCCGGTCGAGGCGGTAGCCCACGTAGCCGATGGCGTAGGCGGCATCCAGTCCGGCATAGAATCGGGGGAGCCCCGCCCACAGGCCGCCGTGGGATTCCGCGAACCGGGCGACCCAGTCATCGGGACGGTCGGTGCCGGTTCCCTGACCGAACCTCAATTCGAGAAAAGACGGAGCAAAGAGGTTCCAGTAGTTTCCAAGGCGGGTGGCCGTAAGGTGGTCGTAGGGGCCCTCGTGTTTCCCGTGGAGCGAGGGAAGTTCCAGGGCCAGCGGCAGAAAGGGAGGCTGCGTGCCGCGATCCACCACGGCCGCCATCACCTCGCACAGCCGGTTCCGGAGGAGGGCCGCTTCGCGGTCTAGGCTCGCGGCCTGCTCGATCCGCTCGGGAGTTCCGACCAGCCGAAACGCGGCGGCGGTTTCCACCAGGCCACGCCAGCAGGCGACCGTGGCGTAGAGACTGGTGGCCGGATCGCGCACGTCCCCGCCGTAGATGTGGGGAGGCAGCAGCCCGCGGGTCACGGGCGAACGGGTATCGAACCCGTCATGACGCACCCGAACGGTCCAGTCGGCGCACTCGATCAGCGCGGGCGCCAGGGAATCCAGCCAGGAAGCGTCCCGGGTGAAACGGGCCACCACGCCGGCGACGGCCGGTGCCACGCCGTTCCGCGACTGGTGGTGGACGTTCTTCTTGTCCCGATTCTCGGGATCGAGCATGAGGGCAGCCTGTCGCTTCGCCTCCTCGGCCCGGCCCCAGACGGCGAGGGCCATGGGAGGCCAGCCTTCTTCGATCCCGAAGTAGTACTGGTAGAAGTAGGCGCCATAACTCAAGCGCTCGCGTTTTTGATAGTGGACCCGGGTGATGGCCTCGATCTGGGCCAGCCATGTGTCGATACGCTCCATCCATTCGGACGAGGGGAGGTGAACCTGGGCCCCGCGCTCAAGCTGACGGGTCCAGTGCGTGACGAACTCCGTCCGTGAAACTTCGTAGCTTCGGGGATCGGGGGGCGGATCCGGCGACTCAGTTCCCGCTTGTGGAGTCTCCACACGCACCTGCCCTGATTCATCCAGGGCAAAGCGGACGAGTTGTTCCACCGGGCCGAGGGGCTCCAGCACAAACGCCTGAGTGGAGGTGAGCACCACGCGATTCCAGGGGTCCCGGATTTGGTTTCCGTCCTGACGGTAGTTCGGGGCGAGGGTGAAGAACGGGATCGGGGTGCGTTCGCGGGTGCGGTCGTCCCAGGTGTGCACATTCGGTCGCCGGCCGAGTCCGAGGGCCAATTGCGTGCCGCGCGGTGCGTTCACCACCTCAAATTGAACGAAGACCCGGGGAATCGCTTCGGGGGCGATGCGCCAGGAGAACAGCTGCTGGCGCACCGTGATTCCCTGATGGGACCACTCCAGGGTCCAGGCTGGAAGCGTCCGGCCCTGTTTGGTTTTCCAAAACGTGGTGCGGGCGGACAGAGGTGCCGGGCGGACCAGGGTGTCGCCCAGGAGAAGTGCGGGGGCGAACCACTGGTCTTCCTTTGTCCCTTGGCGCGTATCCGCGCTGTACCAGGTCGTCAGCCACTGACCATTCTGGTAGACGAATCCGGGACTGGGGTCATGGGGGCTGGCGATCAGCACCTTTTGGAAATCAAGAGGGTACGCCGCCGCCTCCAGCTGATTCCAGGGCATCTCTTGGGTGAGCGTTTCCGGGAGAATGGGATCTCGGAGACTTTGTTGCTGGCTCCGCTGGACCGACTCCGGTTGATCGAGGGCGCGCACAGGATCGGGCAGCGCGGCGCCAAACGAGCCGGTTTCGACCAGACGGTAGCGTGGCAGCGACTGCGGACCTACGGGGTCAAGCCGTAGAATCTGGTCCCAGAATGCGTCCCGAACGAGAGGTTTTTCGAGCCGCCACGCCATGGACGACGGGGTCGTTGCCTCCGCCGGCAGCGTCCACGTGCTTTGCCAAAGGAATTGAAACGGCGCGATGATCTGGCGTTCGCGGGAGGCGATCATCACCGCTTCGCCTGTCGCACGGGTGATTCGGGCCGGTTCGTAGCTGTGGTCCCCAAATCCCAGGAACGTCAGTTCGCGAGTGTCCGGGCGGTCGACCGTGGCTGCGCCCTGGTCGAGCGGGAGTCGTTGGAGCGATAACCCGACGCCGAAGGAGATGGGGGGAGCAGCCAAGCTCGTGACCAATAGCCAGAAGAGCGAAGTACGCATGACGCAAGCGGGGGGCGCGGACAGGGGGCCCAGGTGCGGGAGGGGAACGAGAGTTTTGAGGGGCTGCGCACCGAGTGCAAGGCATTGGTGGCGTGACCGCGGCGGTCGGTTTCCGCGCAACTGCGGGAATGCGGAGAACTCGTCCCGTATCGGGAGCAAGAGGACGGCAGGTCAGCATGCACGACGCGGCGGTCCGGTGTGCCCGGCTGATCGGCGCGTCGCGAGTGGGGACAGCGACGGGTGGGACTCGTGCCGCTCACCGAACCGGACAGCAGACGCTCCGGACCTGAGTTTTCGGGCTGAATGGAAATTGGGTTGACGCGGCGAGCCGACCCGTCGGCTTTTGTACAAACTCCATGACTTCCATGAACCCCTCCCTTTTGATCCCTCTCCGGCCGGTCCTGGCGGGATACGCAGACGGTGTCCAGTCCTTGTCCTCACGTCGATTCAGCCCCGTCTCCGCATGAGCGCCGCCGGTCGACTGCAGGGAATGGTGGCGATCATCACGGGCGGGGGCTCGGGTTTTGGCGAGAGCATGGCCCATGCGTTTGCCCGGGAGGGTGCGCGGATTGTCCTCGGCGACATGAACCGCGAGGCGGGAAACCGCGTGTGCGGCGAATTGACCGCCCTCGGCTTCGAGGCGATCGCCTGCCTGGTCGACGTGAGCAAGTCGGATGACATGGCGGCACTGATCAACGCGGCGCTTGAGCGCTTTGGCCAAATCGATGTCATGGTCAACAACGCGGGCATGAGTCACCCCAACCGCCCCATGCTGGATGTGGACGAGGCGTTTTTCGACCGGCTGTTTGCCGTCAATGTCAAGAGCCTCTACCTGTCCGCCGTGCACTGCGTGCCCGTGTTCCGCCGGCAGAAGCGCGGTTGCTTCATCAACATCGGATCGACGGCCGCGGTGCGTCCGCGTCCCGGATTGACCTGGTACAATGGTTCGAAAGGAGCGGTGACCCTAATCACGAAGTCGATGGCAGTGGAACTCGCACCGGACAACATACGCGTCAACTCGATCAATCCCGCGCTGGCCGACACCCCCCTGCTGACCACGTTTATGGGAACTGCGGATACCGCGGAAAACCGGGCGCGGTTTCTCGCGTCGATACCACTGGGGAGACTCTGTCAGCCGGTCGATGTGGCCCATGCGGCGGTGTTCCTCGCCGATCCAGCCTCCAATTTCGTGACCGGGGTCTGCCTCGAGGTGGATGGCGGGCGCTGCATTTGACCGGGCGGTGCGCGTGGGTCGCTCCGCCGGGATCTGGATCCAACCTCAGGGCGGCTCGACGGCGACCACACCGAGGAGAAGGAATGCCCCTGTGCCGCGGACTTCCAGACGGTGGCGGCCGGCCGGATATTCGAAGGCGTGCACGGTCACGGAGGGAAGTGTGTCAAACTCCATGGCGTTGACGAGGAGCGGCTCGGCGCCGCCGCGGTCTGCCGCGGTAGCATCCGTTTCGAGCGTCGGTGGACGTCGCCAGCCAGGGCCGGTTTGGTTGAAATAGCCGACCAGGACCCGCACAGGCTGGGCGCATTCAATTTCGACCGGGGGCAGACGTCCGGAGCGGGCCTCCGCCAGGGAGAAACGAATGCCGCTCAGTCCCTGCAGCTCCGGGGAGACCACGG
>JAEUGZ010000527.1 GCA_016794725.1 Opitutaceae bacterium
GGGATTGGTGGTCGTTGGGTCGCGTAACCCAGGAGTATGTGCTGGGGCGCCACATCATCGGCTACCACCTGAATCGCGACGTGGCCCGGGTGACCGCCGAGTTGCGCCTCCGCGCCGAAGCGATGCTGTTTGAAAAGGAACCGTCCGGAGTAAGGGCCGGCGGGGTCGAGCTGATGAACAACCTCGATCCGGCGGTGGACCGTCTGCTGCGCGGGTTGCTCACCGCTTCTCGAGACGGACGCTGGAAACAAACTGAATTGGAGCGCTGGTGTCAGGGACACGAGGTGCGCGACCGGTACGCCCTGCCCCGAAACGCCCACCTCTTCACCTGGCGCGGCCAGGCCTACAGCATTGCGGAAGCCGCCGACTACTTCGCCCAGGAGGCCAATTGGGAAGAAGGTGAAGCGAACCTCTTCGCGCCTCCACAGGACAAAACCACCCTGCTGGCATTCATCCGCGGCGAAAGCGCACAGGCCTCCCTCGCCGAACGGCTGGAAGCCGTGCTGGCCAAGACCGACCTGCCCGCCTGGAAAGACCTTCCCCTCGGAGCCCGGCGCACCGCCCTCGCCGCCGCAGCCTGGTGCGTCTGCGCCGATGCCGGCGCACCGGCGGCGCTACGCCTGCGCGGGCGCCGCCTCGATTGGATCGGCCTGCAGACCCTGCTCAATGGCGACAACGCGGTCGAACTCACTCCACTGCTCCACGCCCTCACCGCAAAACCCTATATCGAGCTGGTTGAAACGCTCGACGCCGAGGCGGCCCGCTCACTCACCCTGCTGGCACAAAGCGCCCGCGAGGCAATTGAACACGGCATCCAGGAAAGCTGGATACCGGCAACCGACTTCGCGACCCACGCCGAACTCTTCCGCCTCGCCGTCCAGCCGCCGCGCGAGATCGATTCCCGCCTGCATGCCCTGCACAGCCAGTTCGCCACCACCCGCACGCCGGTGCTGGGCGGCTACTTCGCCAGCCCCAAGCCGGAGCGGTGGAAAATGCTCCTGCTGGCCTACACGGGAGCACGCGCCGCGCAGTTTCTCTACGTTTCGCACGGGGAGCGCAATCTCGAGCGCTTCAGCGAGCTGTCGCAACAGGGCGGCCGGCTGGCGGCCTTCGTCTTCTGGCTCGGCCTCCGGCGCGTGCTGACCGCAACGCCATGGTTGTTCCTCCCCTGGTGGATCGTCGCGCCGGCCTGGCTGGCCCTCGCCGCCGTCGTGTATCTGAGAACCCACGACCCCCTCCCGCCCGGCATCGCGCTCGCCGGGCTGTTAGCGCTCCGCACCCTGGCCCACGCGCACATCAGACGCATGGTGCGCCGTTGCGACCCGGACGCCCGGCCCTGGTCGTGGGGCGACCACACCGCGCGGTGCCGCGCCGAGGCCGAACGGGTGCGTCCTTCCGATGCCGGCACGCTCGATCTGCCGGCCCTGGTCCGCCGGCTCGAGGATCTCGTGCGCGAGATGTCCGAACTCCCGATCGATCCACGTCCGGGCCCGCTGCCGACCCCGCCCCGGTTCACCGGGTTGTGGGGCAGCGCGGGCGCGGCACTGCTCGCCGTCATCATGGGCGCAATCCAGTTTACCCAAACTTTAGATACCACGGACGCATTGACGGGAGTGACCGACACGGCGGCTCCGGCGTCACCCTCCTCCGTGTCGGCGTCCACCGCCGGCCAGCCCGCCTTCGTCGCCCCGCCTCCCGGGGCGGCGCCCGGCTTGTATGAGGAAATAAACTCTGGTTTTGGCCGCCGGCTCCGCGGGCCGCTCCGCCCGTGGGACGTTCCACCGGACCGGATCGGGCGCCCCGTGACCGTGCGGCGGCGCGAACCGGCCAGCGCCGACCAGCGCGCCCAGGCAATGATCGACGGGGAACGCGTCCTGCGCCCCTATCCGAGCAAGGGCATCGATGCCGTGATTGCGGTGCGCGTGCCCGCCGGGTCCCGGCAGGACGTGGGATTGATGCTTTTTGACGCCAAAATGCGCAGCTTGGCGGATCAGGATGTTCACGTTGTCGACGGCTTGCCCGATGAGGGCGCCTGGACCCGCCTCGGCTCAAGGACCGTGGTCTACCTCAGCCCGCCGCCACCGCTTCCTCAGCCCACACCGCCACCCGTCACTGAGACGGTGCCCCTGCCGGAACTTCCCCCCAACTAGGTCGACAAGCTCAGCGACTGAGCCAGACTACTCCGATCGCCAGTGTCAGCACAGCAATGGTGGTTCCCGCCTTGAGGTATTCGACAAACGACAGATGCACCCCTCGTTTGCGGGCAATCTCCGCCACGATCAGATTTGCAACCGATCCCAACAACGTGAGGTTGCCCGCCAGCGTCGTCGCCATGGCCAGGGTCAGCCAAGCCGTCTGCGGATCCGTCAACGTGGGCACCACCGGTCGAAACAGCATCACCGCCGGCACATTTGAAACCAAGTTGCTTAAAACCAGGGAAATACCCGTGAGGGGCAACGCCCCTCCGTTCGCGTAGGGACGAAGTGCGGAGAAAAGCGCTTCACCGATCCCCGAAACCTCGATCGCCCCGGTCACCACAAAAAGTCCGCAAAAGAAGACCAGCAATCCCCAGTCTATCTCCTGAAACACCCGCTCGGGTTCGGTGCGTCGCGTCACCAGCAACAGGGCCGCCGCCAACGCCGCCGCCAAGGGCACCGGCATGCCGGCGACTAGCACCACCACCATCAAGATCGTTGCCAATAAAGATTTACGCAAAAGTCGAACATCTCCCTCGATGGGCATGGCCGCAATGGGATCGAGGTTCTCCGCACGAAACTCACGCCGATAGACCACGACCAGAACCGCCCAGGCAATCACCAGGCCGATCAGCGCAATCGGGGCAAGCGCGAGGGTGAACCGCACAAAACCAATCCCCGAGGACAGGCCCACCAGCATGTTCTGCGGGTTGCCAGTGATTGTCGCCACGGAACCGATGTTAGCCGCAGTGACCAAACCCACGAGATAGGGCAGAGGATTGCGCTTCAGGGAGGCCGTGAGGTCGAGCACCAGCGGGGTGAATACCAGCACGATGGTATCATTGAGAAAAACCGCGGAAAACACGCCCGACACCCCAATGATCAGAGCCAGAAGCCGGCGGGGCGTCCGCGCCCACACCACGACCTTCGCCGTGACCTCCTGGAAAAAACCAGCCATGCGCAAATTCACATTAAGAACCATCATGCCAAAGAGCAGCAGGATGGTATTCCAATCCACCGCACGGTAGGCCTGCTCAAGCGTGAGCGCCCCGAGGGCAATCAGAAGCGTCGCACCCACGAGGGCAATCGTCGCCCGGTTCATCTTCAGCGCCGGGTATCGTCCCACCGCCACCCCGATCAGCGTGAGCGCAGCCAAAACCGCCGTCAGTGCCTGCACCGATGTCATGGCAGGATTCGGACCATTGCATTCACGGCTGATAGTAGCGGCGGTACCACTCGACAAACGCCCGTAACCCTTCTTCAAGGGACGTCTTGGGATGATAACCGTAGGCGGCCTCCACTGCGTCCAGACTCGCGCTTGTCTCCGGTACGTCGGCCGCCTGCGCGGGCAAGAGGTTGAGTTTGGCCTTCTTGCCTATGACCGAGGCCAGCATGTCAACAAATAGCCTCACCTCGACGGGACGGTGATGACCGAGGTTGTAGATACGGTAGGGCGGAGCGGGCCAGGTCGCAGGTGGGTACAACAGGGCCTTCATCAACCCGTCTGCCACATCGTCGATGTACGTGAAATCCCGCCGATTCTGGCCTTCCGCAAACAGATCAATCGGTTCGTCGGCAAAGATCCTTCGGGAAAACAAGGTGGGAGCCGTATCGGGACGCCCCCACGGACCGTACACATTGAAAAAACGCAACCCTGTCAGCCGCAGACCGTAAAGATGCGCATAGCTATGCGCCATCACCTCGTTGCTCTTCTTCGTCGCTCCATAGAACGACAGGGGCCGGCTGGTGTCATCACTCTCCCGAAACGGCGTGGCCAGCAATCCACCGTAAACACTACTCGATGAGGCATAAACCAGGTGTTTTGGCGGATGTGCACGCGCCGCTTCCAGGATGTTAAAGAAGCCGACCAAGTTGCTTTGGACATAGGCCGCAGGGTGATCGACGCTGTGGCGGACGTTGGCCTGAGCCCCCAAATGCACCACATAGTCAGGGCGAAGCTGGGCCCAAAGTCCGCCCAGTTTCGCCGCATCCGAAAAGTCGAGCTGAACAAACCTGAAGTCCTCGAAACCAGCCAGTTCTGTCAATCGAGCCCGTTTTAGGTCGACCGAGTAATAGTCACTCAGATTGTCAATGCCGATGACCTCGCAGCGTCGCGACTCCGCCAAACGACGGCAAACATGGTAGCCGATGAAACCGGCGGCACCCGTGACGAGGACTTTCATGGGTCGCGTCTAGGTGAAACCTGATCTCCCCGCTAGCGGAAAAGCGATTCTCCCTCGGACGAACCTGCAATTCGGACCCTCCGACTACAATCGCAACAGGAAGTTGTAAACTTCCGCTTGCCGCCGGAATACCTCCGCTCCACAGTTGCACGCTGCTTGTCTCCCCACACGCTTATCGCATGAAGATCAAAGCCTATCTCAAACCGCACTGTGGCTGGTCCAATGGTGTTCGCGCCATTTTCCGTAAATATAGCCTGCCGTTTGCAGATATCGACATCATCAACGATCGCGCCAACTACGCAGAAATGGTGCAGAAGTCGGGTCAACCGCTTTCTCCCTGCGTGGAGATCGATGGAGTGATGCTCTCCGATATCTCGGGTGAAGAGGTTGAGAACTACCTCCTCTCCAATCAGTTGGTTACGCCGACCGACCGCTCGACCGAGTCGCCCACCAACGCCGGCTGCTCCGACGAAGAACACGCCAAGATGGCCACGAAAACGATCCGCTTCTTCTGACCTCGCGCTCCGCTATCCCGTTTCCCGCTGCCGGGCCGGCTTCGCGCATTGCGTGACCGGCCCTTTTTTTGCCTTTTTCCCGGCTCGCCAGCTCGCTTTCGACCGGACGACCTAGCCAACTCCACCCCATTTCCCAGCCTTTTCGCCCATGCCCGAACACGAAAAATGCCCATGAACAGCCGCCCTGAAAGTTCCTCCTCCCCCTCACCCGCACTGGGCCTGCCCAAGAAGCAGGGTCTCTACGACCCTTGGTTCGAACACGACGCCTGTGGCGTCGGGTTCGTGGTGGATATGCACGGGCGCAAATCCCACCGTATCCTCGAACAGGGCCTGCAAGTGCTGCGCAATCTGGATCACCGCGGAGCCAGTGGAAGCGAAATCAACACGGGAGATGGCGCCGGGATCCTGCTGCAGATGCCGCACAGCTTTTTTCAGGAGGTCTGCAAAAACTCACGCATCACCTTGCCCGCCGCCCGCGACTACGGTTGCGGTCTTGTCTTCCTGCCGCGCAACCCGACCGTGCGTCGCAAGATCGAGGAGAAATTTGAGCAGGTCATCCAATCCGAAGGACAGGTCTTCCTGGGTTGGCGCACCGTGCCAACCAATAGCGCACCCCTCGGCGACACCGCCCTTTCCTGTGAGCCGTTCATGCGCCAGGTGTTCATTGGACGCGGGCCGGAGGTGACGGACGACGCCACCTTCGAGCGCAAGCTCTACATCATCCGCAAGCGCGCCTACACCGAAATCCGCACCTCGACCCTCGCCGGCGCCGAGTACTGGTACATCGCCAGTCTCTCGATGAAGACGCTCGTCTACAAGGGCATGCTCACGACCGAGCAGGTGGACCAGTACTTCCCCGACCTGAAGAATCCGCTGATGGAAACGGCGCTCGCGCTCGTCCACTCGCGTTTCAGCACCAACACCTTTCCCAGCTGGGAACGCGCCCACCCCTACCGCTATCTCGCCCACAACGGCGAAATCAACACGCTGCGTGGCAACATCAACTGGATGCACGCCCGCCAGGCGCTCTTCGACAGCGAACTCTTCGGCGAAGACATCCAGAAGATCCTGCCGATCATCAATCCGAACGGCAGTGACTCCTCGATGTTCGACAACACCCTCGAACTGCTCGTCCTGGCCGGCCGGCCGCTGGCGCACGCCATGATGATGATGATCCCGGAACCGTGGTCCAACCACGAGTCGATGGACGATGATCGTCGCGCCTTCTACCAGTATCACTCCTGCCTGATGGAGCCGTGGGACGGCCCCGCCTCGATCGCCTTCACCGACGGCCGCCAGATCGGGGCCATTCTGGATCGCAACGGACTCCGTCCGTCCCGCTACTACGTCACCAGGGACGGCCTGGTCGTCATGGCCTCCGAGGCCGGCGTGCTCGACATCGCCCCGGAGGACATCGTCACCAAGGGTCGTCTCCAGCCGGGCCGTATGTTCCTGATCGATACGGAACAGGGCCGCATCATCGAGGACGAGGAGATCAAGCGCGAGATCTGCAGCGCCCGCCCCTACCGAAAGTGGCTCGACGAGCACCTCGTCCACCTCAGCGACCTTCCCGAGGCGCCCGCCGTGGAGACCCCCGATCACGAGACGCTCCTGCAGCGACAGACCGCCTTTGGCTACACGCACGAGGACGAACGGATCATCCTCACGCCCATGGCCCGCGACGGCGTGGAGGCCATCGGCTCGATGGGCAACGACTCCGCCCTCGCGGTGCTGTCGAACAAGCCCCGCCTGCTCTACGACTATTTCAAGCAGCTCTTCGCCCAGGTCACCAACCCGCCGATCGATTCGATCCGCGAGGAAATCGTCACCTCGGCCGAAACCCGCCTCGGCTCCGAAGGTAATCTGCTCAACCCGCAGCCCTCCGCCTGCCGGCGCGTCGAACTGAAGTGGCCGATCCTGACCAACGAGGACTTCGCCAAGATCCGTCGGACCCAGCTCCCCGGGCTGCGCGTCGGTGTCCTGCCGATTCTCTTCCGCGTCACCCGCGGCGAGCGCGGCCTGGCCAAGTCAATGGAGGAACTTTCCATCATGGCCCGCCGCATGATCGAGGAAGAGGAGATCAATGTGATCGTGTTGAGCGACCGTGGCGTGACCCGCGACACCGCCCCGATCCCCGCGCTGCTCGCCATCGCCGGACTGCACCACTACCTCATCCGGGAAGGTCTGCGCACCCGTGTCAGCCTCGTCCTGGAAACAGGCGAGGCCCGCGAGGTCCATCATTTCTCCCTGCTCATCGGATACGGCTGCTCCGCCATCAATCCCTACCTCGCATTCGAGACGATCGACGACATGATCCGCGAGGGCCACCTCACCGGCATCGACCACAAGACCGCCTGCAAGAACATGGTCAAGGCCGCCTCCAAGGGCGTCATCAAGGTGATGTCCAAGATGGGCATCTCCGCCATCCAGAGCTACCGCGGCGCGCAAGTCTTCGAGGCGCTCGGCCTTCGGCAGGACGTGATCGACCATTACTTCACGTGGACTCCCTCGCGCGTCGGCGGCATCGGTCTCGATGTCATCGCGCAGGAAGTCCTCCTCCGCCATCGGGCCGCCTACTCGGATCGCGCCGCCAACAGCCACACCCTTCCGGGCGGTGGTCTCTACCAGTGGCGCGCCAACGGCGAGGCCCACCTCTTCACCCCGGAGTCGATCCACAAGCTGCAGAAGGCGGTCCGCACCGCCAGCGTCGCGGCCTACAAGGAATACGCCGCCCTCATCAACGACCAGTCGAAGAACCTCTGCACCCTGAGAAGTCTGCTCGATTTCAAGGTGGGCACTCCCATTCCGCTCTCCGAAGTCGAACCGGCCGAGGCCATCATGAAGCGCTTCAAGACGGGCGCCATGTCCTACGGCTCCATCTCGAAGGAAGCGCACGAAACGCTCGCCATCGCGATGAATCGCATCGGCGGCAAGTCCAACACCGGCGAGGGCGGGGAAGACCCCGAACGTTTCCTGCCGCTGCCCAACGGCGACTCCAAGAACTCCGCCATCAAGCAGGTGGCATCCGGCCGCTTCGGCGTGACCAGCGAGTACCTGGTCAGTGCCAAGGAGCTCCAGATCAAGATGGCCCAGGGCGCGAAACCCGGCGAGGGCGGCCAGCTGCCCGGCTCCAAGGTCTATCCCTGGGTCGCCAAGACACGGCACACCACCGCCGGCGTCGGACTGATCTCGCCGCCTCCCCACCACGACATCTACTCGATCGAGGATCTGGCCGAACTCATCCACGACCTCAAGAACGGCAACCGGCACGCCCGCGTCAGCGTCAAGCTCGTGGCCGAGGTTGGTGTCGGCACCATCGCGGCCGGCGTGGCCAAGGCCCACGCCGACGTGGTTCTGATTTCTGGATACGACGGCGGCACGGGCGCCTCGCCGCAGACCTCGCTGCAGCATGCGGGCCTGCCCTGGGAGCTCGGCCTCGCCGAGACCCACCAGACGCTCGTCCTCAACAACCTGCGCTCCCGCATCGCGGTCGAGACCGACGGCCAGCTCAAGACCGGCCGCGACGTCGCCATCGCCGCCCTGCTCGGCGCCGAGGAGTTCGGTTTCGCCACCGCACCGCTCGTCGCCACGGGCTGCATCATGATGCGCGTCTGCCACCTCAACACCTGCCCGGCCGGCGTCGCCACCCAGGATCCGCAGTTGCGTGCCAAATACACCGGCAAGCCGGAGCACGTGGTGAACTTCATGCGGTTCATCGCCGACGACCTGCGCGAAATCATGGCCCAGCTCGGCTTCCGCACCATCGAGGAAATGGTCGGCCGGACCGACAAGCTCGAATCGCGCAAGGCCATCACCCACTGGAAGGCCAAGGGGCTCGACTTCTCCAGCATCCTCTACCAGCCGGACGTCGGACCGGAGGTCGGCCGCTTCTGCCAGACCAAACAGGACCACGGCATCGACCGCTCACTCGACGTCACCACGCTGCTCGCACTCTGCGAACCCGCCATCGAACGCGGCGAAAAGGTCATCGCCGAACTGCCGATCCGCAATGTCAACCGGGTCACCGGCACCATCACCAGCGGCGAGATCACCCGCAGGCACGGCGCCAAGGGCCTTCCCGAGGACACCATCCGGCTGCACTTCAAGGGCTCGGCCGGCCAGAGCTTCGGAGCCTTCATGACCCGGGGCATGACGTTCTCGCTCGAGGGCGACGCCAACGACTACATCGGCAAGGGTCTCTCCGGCGGAAAAATCATCGTTTTCCCGTCGCCGGCGGCCCGCTTCCAGGCCGAGGACAACATGATCGTCGGCAATGTCGCCCTCTACGGCGCCACCTCCGGCGAAATCTACATCCGGGGCATGGCCGGCGAGCGCTTCGCCGTGCGCAACTCAGGCGTCAACGCGGTCGTCGAGGCCATTGGTGACAATGGCTGCGAATACATGACCGGCGGTCGCGTCGTCATCATCGGCCCGGCGGGCCGCAACTTCGGCGCCGGCATGTCCGGCGGCGTGGCCTTCGTGCTCGATGAGTCGGGCGATTTCGCAAGGCGGGTGAACCTCCAGATGGTCGGCATCGGCAAGGTCGACTCCCCCAAGGATGTCGCCGAGCTGCGCGGGGCCATTGAGAAGCACCTCGCCTACACGAAGAGCGTGAAGGCGGGCCGCATCCTGGCGGAATGGGATGCCTACCTGCCCAAATTCGTCCGGGTCATGCCCAAGGATTATCAACGCATGCTCGCTTGCATCGACCGCGCCCAGGCACAGGGCTTGACCGGAGACGAGGCCATCATGGCCGCGTTCGAGGAAAACGCCCGTGACACGTCCCGCGTGGGCGGCAACTGATCGCCGGCGCCACCGGCGATCCTCAATTTTCAAATCTCAAATCTCAAATCCCCATGGGAAAGCCAACCGGTTTCATCGAGTACCTCCGCGAACTGCCTGTCGATCGCACTCCCTCCGAGCGGGTGCGGGACTGGAAGGAGTTCCACCACCACATGGAGGAGAAGAAGCTCCGCCAGCAGGGAGCCCGCTGCATGGACTGCGGTATCCCCTTCTGTCATACAGGTAAGCTGATCAGCGGCATGGCCTCGGGCTGCCCGATCAACAACCTGATCCCGGAGTGGAACGACCTGGTCTACCGCGGTCTTTGGAAAGAGGCCCTCGACCGGCTGCACAAAACCAACAACTTCCCGGAATTCACCGGCCGCGTCTGCCCGGCCCCGTGCGAAGGCTCCTGCGTGCTCGGCATCAACGCGCCGCCGGTGACGATCAAAAACATCGAGGCCTCGATCATCGACCACGGATGGGACGAGGGCTGGGTTCTGCCGGAGACTCCCAAGACCCGCACGGGCAAGCGGGTCGCGGTCATCGGCTCCGGTCCCGCCGGCCTCGCCGCCGCCGCCCAGCTCAATCGCGCCGGTCACACCGTCACGGTCTACGAACGCGCCGACCGCCCCGGCGGTCTGCTCATGTATGGCATTCCCAACATGAAGCTCGATAAGCAGGAAGTGGTGCTTCGCCGCATCAAGCTGCTCGAAGCCGAGGGCATCAAGTTCATCTGCAACGCCAACGTCGGCGAAAATGTCGAACCGGAAATTTTCCTCAAGGAATTCGACGCCACGGTCATCTGCACCGGGGCCACCCAGCCGCGCGACCTTCCAATTGAAGGCCGCTCGCTCAAGGGCGTGCACTTCGCGATGGAATTCCTCACCGCCAACACCAAGGCGGTCCTCGGTGGCGCCCAGGCGTCGCCCATTCACGCCAAGGGCAAGGATGTGATTGTCATCGGTGGCGGCGACACCGGCACCGACTGCGTCGGCACCTCCATGCGCCACGGCTGCAAGAGCCTCGTGCAAATTGAAATCCTTCCCAAGCCGCCCACGGAGCGCGCCGCCGACAACCCGTGGCCGGAATGGCCCAAGGTGTACAAGCTCGACTACGGACAGGAAGAGGCCTCGGCCCGCTTCGGCTCGGATCCCCGCGTCTACCTCACCACGGTCAAGAAGTTCGTCGGCGACGATCAGGGACAGCTGAAGGAGGTCGTGACGGTCGAGATCAAATGGGAGAAGAACGAAAAAGGTCAGTTCATCCCCAAGGAAGTCCCGGGCACGGAGAAAACCCGGCCCGCCCAGCTGGCCCTGCTCGCGTTGGGTTTCCTCGGACCGGAACAGGCGCTGCTCAAGGAGATGTCCCTCGAGACCGACCCACGCTCCAATATCAAGGCCGAACACGAGAAGTACGTCACCAACATCAAGGGAATCTTCGCCGCTGGAGACTGCCGCCGCGGACAGAGTCTCGTCGTCTGGGCGATCAATGAAGGCCGCGGCGCGGCGCGCGAATGCGATCGCTACCTGATGGGCTCCACCGATCTGGTCTAGTCCTCGCCTCGATCCCACCGTTCTGGTCTAGTCCTCGCCTCGATCCCACCGTTCGAGGTCCATGCACCGTCACCAGACAGCCTTCGCGCAGCTGTCCGGGGCGAAACGTTCCACGTCAGACGATGCCCGGTAACGCCAGCTGTTCGGCGTGCACCTCGTCCTCCATGCGCACGCGCACCCGGGTGTGGGAATGAAGCAACTCCTGCAGTCGGTGAGCTTGGATCACATGGAGTTCATGATCCGCCGCATGCCGGGAGGCGAATGACCCACGGTACAGGCTGATCGATGTAGTGCCCTGGGCCTCACGCACGGTCCAGCCACCTTGCGGGTGACGACAGACCTCCAGTCGGGCGGTGACCTTGGCCGATTCGGTGATCGCCCAGCCCTGCACAAAGGCGTATCCATGTGGATGGCTCATAACCGTGCGCTGCCTCTGTCGGTGTCATCGTCACAGACAGCAGGGTCCTGAGTCGGGATCCTCCTTTCTCCGCTCTTTTCTTACCCGCTTACCCGCCGCCCTTCGCGATTTCCAGGAGAGCGTTAAATGCGTGGTTCCGCGCAAGAATTGACGAGCCGCATCGTCGCTTCCGTGGCATACTTGGCCTATGACGTCACAGGATGGCGGCTTGGATTCCCAAGGTGGTTTGCCTCTCCCGCGCGGGAGTGCGCTGTTGAACGATCCCTTGCTCAACAAGGGCACCGCCTTCACCGATGTGGAGCGCGACGCCCTCGGACTTCGCGGCCTGCTGCCACCGCGGGTCTTCTCCCTCGACGAACAGGTCGCGCGCGCCATGGGGAACTTCCGGCGCAAAACGGAACCCCTGGAGAAGTACATCTTTCTCACCACGTTGCAGAATCGCAACGAGACCCTGTTCTACCGGTTGATCAGTGAACATCTGGAGGAGATGATCCCGATCATCTATACGCCCACGGTCGGTCAGGCCTGTCTGGAATTTGGCGCCATCTTCCGGCGTCCCCGCGGTCTTTATCTCAGTATCCGCGACAAGGGCCACATCGCAGAAATGCTCTCGCACTGGCCAACGACCGACGTGCGCATGATTGTCGTGACCGATGGCGAGCGGATACTCGGGCTCGGCGATCTGGGTGCGCTCGGCATGGGAATTCCGATCGGAAAACTCTCCCTTTATACCGCCTGCGCCGGGGTGCACCCCCGGTACACGCTGCCCATCACGTTGGATGTGGGCACGAACAATGAGTCGGTGCGCAACGAGCCCTTCTACAGCGGTGCCAACCAGCCAAGGGTCCGGGGCGCCGAGTACGATGAGTTCGTCGCGGAGTTTGTCACGGCCGTGGTCCGGCTCTTCCCACGCGCCCTTGTGCAGTGGGAGGATTTTGGCAATACCAACGCTTTCCGACTGCTGCATGAATACCGCAGCAAGGTGTGCAGCTTCAACGATGACATCCAGGGCACGGCGGCGGTCGCCCTCGCCGGCCTGCTTGGAAGTCTGCGCATCAGTGGAAATCGCCTGAGGGATCAGCGCGTGCTCTTCCTTGGCGCGGGGGAAGCCGGCACCGGCATCGCCGATCTTTTTGTCGCCGCCGTGCGCGACGAAGGCCTTTCGGTCGAGGAAGCACGTTCAAGGTGCTGGTTTGTCGATTCCCAGGGGTTGGTGGTGAAGTCCCGGCTCTCCACCTTGGCCGAGCACAAGATTCCGTATGCCCACGATCACGCGCCCGTTGCCACACTGGCCGAGGCCATCGACGCCATTCGTCCCACCGCTCTGATCGGGGTCTCCGGTTCAGCCAAGGCCTTTACCCAGCCGATTGTGGAGCGCATGGCCCAGCTCAATCCGCATCCGGTGGTCTTCGCACTCTCCAATCCGACCTCCAAGGCGGAGTGTACGGCCGAGCAGGCCTACACCTGGAGTCAGGGAACAGCCATTTTCGCCAGTGGCAGCCCATTTCCACCGGTGACCTACCAAGGGCGCACCTACGTTCCCGGCCAGGGTAACAACGTGTACATTTTCCCAGGCTTGGGCCTGGGCGCCTTGGTGGCGGAAGCGACGGAAGTGACCGATGCGATGTTCCTCAAGGCGGCTCGAACCCTCGCGTCACTGGTCACGAACGAAGACCTGGAGAAGAGCCGGGTATATCCCGCGCTCAGCCGCATTCGCGAAGTCTCGCTCGCCATCGCCGTCGCTGTCGCGAACGAAGCTTACACCACCGGCGTCGCCCGCCGCCCACGACCGGCCCATCTGGCGGAAGACATCCGTCAGCGGATGTTCGTACCTGAGTACCGGTCCTACGTCTAGGAGCCCCCTGTCCAGCAATTCAGCGCCCGTCCCCTGATCCCAAGAGTTCCGGGCCGGCTCACCGCAACGCACAGGCGGCACCCAAACGCGAAACAAGGGACAGGCAGATTTATCACGTTCCTGTACATCGTTTTATGGTAGCAGGCGTGCGGTGACCGCCTCGTCTCGGACCGGGAATCCCGGCGGCGGGCGCGAGGGCGAAGGGTCGCGTTTCTTCGAGCAGCTGACCCGTCTCGACGCGCGATCGGAACCTCGATCCCATTTCCTTTGCGCTCCTGACGCCCGACGCCGGGCTCCGCCCACGCTGTGACCCATTTCTTCGTGGGTTCCTGTCACCGCCGCCCCCAAGCACGACTTCCGCCCGGCAGTCGCCACCGTCAGGATCGCCACTCGCGCGCCGGGATCCACCACCACGAATTCGCTCGCCGCTGCCAGACCGTCCACCTCTAGTTCCACGCAATTCCGTCCACACCACAGCCTCCCGTCGCAGGCGGCTCAGTTCCTGCATCAGAGAGCCCTGGCCCATCCACTTCGACACCACTTTTCTCCTCTGTTCACCATGGCCAAGATCGTTCCGTCACCGCTCTATTCATTTGACCAGGAACATGATGCCTGCGGCGTTGGCTTTATTGCCAAACTCTCGGGCGAACGCACCACCGAGGTGGTCGGCAAAGCGATCACCGCCCTCAAAGCCTTGGCGCATCGCGGCGCGATCGACGCCGACGCCGTCACGGGCGATGGAGCCGGCCTGCTCACCCAAATCCCAGTCGAATTGATGCGGGAATTCCTCGAGAAAAAGAAGAAGAAGCTCTTCCGCGACCAGGACCTCGGCGTCGGAATGCTGTTCCTGCCACGGGACGACGAATACGCTCAAGCTCATTGCAAAAAGATCGTCGAACAGGCCATCAAAGCCGAAGGGCTCGCCTGGCTGACCTGGCGCGACGTGCCCACCGAGGGCGCCGGACTGGGACGCAAGGCGCTGGAAACTCAGCCCCTTATCATGCAAGCCCTGGTTGCTCGCAAAGATGAGTCAACCGATGACGAGTTTGAGCGGAAACTCTTCCTCGCCCAAAAGACCATCGAACGGAAGGTGATCGAAGCGAAAATCGACGGGTTCTACATTTGTTCGTTTTCGTCACGCACCATCGTCTACAAGGGCCTGCTCACCCCCTCGCAGCTGCGGAAGTTCTACCTCGACCTCAAATCACCGAAGTTCCTCTCCGCCTTCGCCATCTTCCATCAGCGATACTCGACCAACACCTTTCCCACCTGGCACTTGGCGCATCCGTTTCGGATGATGGCCCACAATGGTGAAATCAATACCATCCGGGGCAACCGGAACCTCATGCGGGCGCGTGAACGCAGTGCCGCCCACGGGGTGTGGGGCGATCGCTTCTCGGACCTCAAGCCCCTGGTGCAGAGCAGCATGAGCGACTCTGCGTCGTTTGACAACACGTTGCAGCTCCTCACGTTGGGCGGCCGGGAACCCCTGCACGCCTGCATGATGATGATGCCGATGGCGTGGGAGAAGGACAAGGCGCTCTCCCCCGAAACCCGGGCGTTCTTCCGCTACCATGCCGCCATGATCGAGCCATGGGACGGTCCAGCCGCAATCGTCTTCACCGATGGCAAACTGGTTGGGGCAGCCCTTGACCGTAACGGTCTTCGTCCCGCCCGGTACAAGATCTTCGACGATGGGTATGTCATGCTGGCGAGCGAAGCAGGCTTGGTCCACGACTTCCCGGGCAAGGTGATCGAGTCCGGCCGGCTTGGCCCCGGACGCATGATCGCGGTGGATTTCTCCCAAACCCACGCCTTTCTGCACGACGAAGAGATCAAAGCCCGCTTTACCAGCGACCCCCACTATCGGGAATGGTGCGATGAACACCTGGTCAACCTGCACAGCTTCGCCGCGCAACGCTCCGTCACGGCCGCAGCCCAACCGCCTTCGCTGACCTCCCAGATCGCCTTCGGCTACGACCTCGACGAACTGGAACTCGTGCTCGCTCCGCTGGCGGAGGGACTGGAGCCGACCGGATCGATGGGAGACGACACGCCACTCGCCATTCTGTCGCGCCGCCCGCGCCTGCTCTACCAGTACTTCAAGCAACTTTTCGCTCAAGTCACCAACCCGCCAATCGATTCGATCCGCGAAAAGGCCGTCATGTCCCTTGGGATGTTCCTTGGGGGACGCCTTGGTCTCTTTGAGGAATTTCCCAAGGCCTCCGGTTTTGCCGAATTGGATACACCTGTCCTCGACGAGCCGGAGGTGTCCGCACTTTTCGAAATCCCGGCGCTCAAGGGTCGCGTGGTTCGCCTCGATGCGACGTTTCCCGCCAGCGGCGGCGCCGCCGGTCTGGAGCCGGCCCTGAAGGCGCTCGCCCGCAAGGCTCAGAGCGCGGTTGAAGACCAACAGGCCAAGGTCATCCTCCTGTCGGATCGCGCCCTGACCAAGGACCAGGCGGCGATCCCGATGCTGCTTGCCGCCGGCGCCGTGCACCAGCACCTTGTTCGAGCGGGGCTGCGCCTGAACTGCGATCTCGTGGCTGAGACGGGTGAGGCTCGCGATGTGCATCACGTGGCGACGCTCCTCGGTTTCGGCATGAACGCGGTGAACCCCTACCTCGCGCTCGACCTCGTCTCCGACCTGGCTGCCGCCGGCAAGACCGCCAAGCCCGTCACCGCCGGACAGGCCCGCAAAAACTACCGTGACGCCCTCGACGCCGGCCTGCTCAAGATCATGGCCAAGATGGGCATCTCCACGCTGCACAGCTACCGCGGCGCCCAGATCTTCGAAGCCATCGGCATCGCCCACACCGTGATCGAGGAGTGCTTCTTCGGCACACCCTCGCCCATCGGCGGCATCGCGTACGCCCAGATCGCCGAGGAGGCGCTCCAAAGGCACGAACGCGCATTCCCCGCTCTCGACTCCGCCGACCCCGACGCCGTCGGCCAGGCGATCGCGCCAAGCCTGCACAACGAGGGCTACTACCGCGTCAACAAAAAGGGCGAAGGCGAGTTCCACGGCTGGAACCCCAAAGTCGTGTCGTCGATGAACAAGTTCGTCCGCGCCGGCACCATCGAAGGCTACCAGGAATGGAAGTCCAACGCCGACGACCATCCTCCCGTCGCCATCAAGGACCTGCTTCGTATCCGTTTTTCCGGACGCACCCCGGTGCCGCTGGACGAGGTCGAGCCGATCGAGGACATCCGCAAGCGGTTCACCACCGCCGGCATGTCGCTCGGTGCGCTTTCACCGGAGATGCACGAGGCGCTGGCCGTTGCCATGAACCGCATCGGCGGAAAGTCGAACTCGGGCGAGGGCGGCGAGGATCCCGTGCGCTTCTCCCACCGCGAAAATGGCGACTCCGCCAACAGCGCGATCAAACAGGTCGCCTCCGGCCGCTTTGGCGTGACCGCCGAGTACCTTGCCAACGCCAAGGAAATCGAGATCAAGATGGCCCAGGGAGCCAAGCCGGGCGAAGGCGGACAGCTGCCTGGAGGCAAAGTGACCGCCCTCATCGCGCGCCTGCGCCATTCCGTGCCCGGGGTGACGCTGATCTCGCCGCCACCCCACCATGACATCTATTCAATCGAGGACCTCGCGCAGCTGATCTTCGACCTCAAGGAGGTCAATCCCCGCGCCAAGGTGTGCGTCAAACTGGTCTCCTCCTCCGGCGTCGGCACCGTCGCCGCCGGCGTGGCCAAGGCCTACGCCGACGTCGTGCTCGTCTCGGGACACGAAGGCGGCACCGGCGCCTCCCCGCTCGCCTCGATCAAGAACGCCGGCTCCGCCTGGGAGATCGGCGTCGCCGAGGCCCACCAGGTCCTGATGATGAACGGCCTGCGCGGACGCGTGGTGCTGCGCACCGACGGCGGCATGAAGACGGGACGCGACATCGTGATCGCCGCCCTGCTCGGCGCCGAGGAGTTCAACTTCGGCACCGCCGCCCTCATCGCCGGCGGTTGCGCCATGTTCCGTGTCTGCCACTTGAATACCTGTCCGGTCGGCGTCGCCACCCAGCGTGAGGACCTCCGGGCGAAGTTCCGCGGCAAGCCCGAGAACATCATCAATTACTTCAATGCCGTCGCCGAGGACGTCCGCCAGTACCTCGCCAAGCTCGGTCTCCGTTCGCTCAATGACCTCATCGGGCGCACCGATCTGCTGGAGCAGATCGACGATCCCTCGAATCCGAAGACCCGATTCCTCAACCTGGGTGGCCTGCTGCACAATCCGGATCCCTCGGGCGAACTGGACCGTTATCACACCCGCGAACGCAACGAACGCTTTGGCAACGAGGGCTCGATTGACGAAGCCATCCTGCAGGAAGCGCGCGATGTCATCATGGGCAAGGCCTCGCGCCTGGTCGCCCGGTACAAGATCACCAATGTCAATCGCGACGTCGGCACGCACCTTTCCGGCCAGATCGCCTACCAGCTGGGCAACAAGGGCCTGCCGAAGGCGACGATCGACCTGACGTTCTCCGGTTCCGCCGGACAGTCGTTTGGCACCTTCCTGGTCCACGGCATCCGGCTGACGCTGGTAGGCGAGGCCAACGACTACGTCGGCAAGGGCATGAATGGCGGTGAGATCATCATCCGCCCGCGCCCGGCCGAGACCTTCGCCTGGCACCGCCAGTCCATCGCCGGCAACACCTGCCTCTACGGTGCCACCGGTGGCAGCCTCTTCGCCGCGGGCAGGGCGGGAGAGCGGTTCGCCGTGCGCAACTCGGGTGCCACCGCGGTCGTCGAGGGCGTGGGCGACCATGGTTGCGAATACATGACGGGCGGCATTGTCGCCGTGCTCGGCACCACCGGGAAGAACTTCGGCGCCGGCATGAGCGGCGGCCTCGCCTTTGTCTACGACGCCGACGACACCTTTGCGAAACGCATCAACCCCGCCATGATCGGCCTGGAGCGCCTGACGTTGCCGGACGAGATCGAAAGCCTCCGCCAGCTCGTCGCCGTGCACCACGGCCTGACCTCCAGTCCCCACGCAAAGTCGCTCCTCGACTCCTGGGACGCCACCGTCGGCCGCTTTTGGAAGGTCGTGCCTCATCCTCCAACCCCGGACACGCCCAAGTCGGTTTATGCCTTTGACGCCGCCAAAGTCCCGGTGATGGTCTGACGCCCCGGTATTCAAGGCTTCATGCCGTCCAAACCCATCCCCGGATCCACCGGCGAGGTGCTCACGTGCCTGCCCTCGCCGTACCAGGCCGACCCCGCCACGGGCCTGCTCTACTTTCCGCGCTTTCTCGCCAAGTGCCGCTACGTGAAGGAACATGGTGCGCTCCCGGCCAGCTACGCGAAAAACTACAAGCGCGGGCTGGACCGCTTTCTCTCGCTGCACCTCGGCATCGACCCCGCCGAGGTGGAGAAGGCGGTCTTTGCCTCGTCCACCAACGAGGAGCTGGCCGGCCGGCTCCGGGCGCTGCTGCCGGCCGACGTCCGGGCCGCTAAGTGGAATCGGGAATTGGTGCAGAAAGGCCTGACCGAAGCCGGACAGGAGTTTCTTGCCACCGCCCTCAAGGCCATGGGCTGCGAAGACCGCATCGGACAGATCCGCACCGTGCCCGACCTGATCGACTTCGACGAAGGTCGCATTGAGTGACCGCGCGCCGGCCGGTCCGCCTCCCCAGCGCCCGTGTTCCCAACAACATGGACCACGGACGCCTTACCCTGAGTCATGCAATTGGCTCGTTGGGTTGAACTTCCCCAAGGGCAAACTCTCGTAGTGACGCCCGCACCGCCATCCGCTTAACTCCTCCACCTCCCCATCATGGTCAAAGGTCAGAAAGTTGTCTGCACGAACGATTCGTTCCCCGCCTTCATCCGCGCGCTCTACAAGGAGCTTCCGGTCAAGGGCGTCACCTACACCATCCGCGAGGTGTTTCTCGGTCGCGAGAAGGTCGTGAAGGGCGGCGACACCGCCACCGTGGGTCTGCTCCTCCACGAACTGAAGAACCCTCCGGACCCGTTCCATCAGGGCAAACAGGAGCTGGGCTTCACATCCGAACGTTTTGCCCCGCTCGACGAACTTCCCGACGAAGAGGAGGAGGCGTTCGAGATGGTGGGAGCCGGTGCGAAGAAGGAAAAGTACCTCCCGCTCGAAATCGGCAACAACTGACGCGTTCACCCGCGCCCGGCGCGTCGTCAGTCAAACGCCACCGCGTCGACCCGGGGCTGCCCGTTCATGCGCACTCGCAGCGTGGCCAGGCTCTCCCGCACCAGGGAACCCATCGAGCGGCAGGTGAGAAACTCGCTCCGGTCGTAGTGCTGGGCCAGTGACTCACGCAGGATCCGGACGTTCTCGTCGGGAGCGAGGGCGTCGCCCGACATTGCGTCGAGCAGCATGGCGAGCCGGTCCTCGATGATCGCCGCCCGCTGCAGCATCAGCACCTGTTCCTCGCGCTGGTACTGGCGGGCGCTGTCGACGTTGAGGTGCTGCACGCAGAACAGCGCCAGCGGCTGGTTGTCGAGGAAGAACTGCGGCCGGTAGAAGTTCATCCGGCCCTCGTAGCTCTGCTGGTCGAAATCCATCGCTCGAATACGCACCTGGGCGCTTTCGAAGTCGGGCGTCACCACCACCACAAAATTGTAGCTGCGCATGTCGCCCAGCAGCCGCACGAAGCAGCGTTCGTTGAACTTGACCAGCTCCTTGGCGATGCGGATCGGGCGCAGTTCGGGGTTGTCCAGCCACCGGTTGATGAAGACGTCGCCCGGCAGGCCGGCGATGTGCTCCTCGACCAGCGTCGATCCGCAGGTCAGGTAGTTGAGGCGGTTGGGTGACAGCAGGTGCTCGAGCTCGAGGCCGTAGACGCGGGACGCGTCGGCGCGCTTCACATAGTAGTAGTCGGCGTTGTCGTTGAAGGCATTGACAATTCGAATACGAAAGGGCGCCGAGTTTCCGAACGCGCAGAAGTCGACCCGGTCGACATAGAGGTGGCGCATGACCGACAGGTCGCCGTCGACGCGGATGGAGGCGTAGACCTGCTTGAGGTCCTCGTTGAGCGACTCCATGTCGAGACGGTCGTACACCACCGACTCCCACAGGGTCGTCTTGCCCGCGGCGTCGACCAGGGGTGCCGCCTCGCTGAACCGCCGGAGTCTCTCGTAGGTGATGGGCAGCGCCCGCTCCCGGCGGTAACGGCGCAGGTAGGCGCGCAATCCCTCGCTGATGGGGAAACTCGGTTTCTTCAGCTGCGGGCGCAGGGCGTCCATGCCGGCAAGCCTGCCCGGGTGGTGCGTCATGGCAATGTCACAAACCGGCGGGCAGGGACGGCAACGCAGCCCCGACACCCCCGATTTTCGCCGTCAATAGCGCGCCGGCACGCCGAAATAGTTCAGCAGCCAGAGCTCTTTCCAGACGCGAAATCTGCCCTCGTAGGTGATCTTGCCATGGTCTTCGCGCTCGGCATAGGGAAAGAGGAATCCGAGCTCCGTGTTCAGTTGTTCGAGCTCGCGCTGCTGGGCATTGAGATCGCTCAACGGATCCACCGTCCAGGGAACGAGGAGCTCGCGAGCCCGGGCAATGCGATTCTGGTGGCGGGTGAGAAGGCGGGCGAGCGACCGCCGCCACGGACTGCGTTCGACGAGCCAGTTCTCCGGAAAAAACCCTCCAAACGGCAGGTAGAGGTTGTCGGTCACGTAACGGTACCCCGTCACCGTTTGCGACGACACGGCGTAGCAGACTGAGATACCGCCATTTCGCTGCGGCAAAAAGGTGATCTGGATCCGAATTTGGGCGGGGCCGTCCTGGTAGATCGAGGTGCGGAGGTAAATGCCGCCTCCCACCTCCGCCTTCAACGCTTGGACCTGCTTAAACCCTTGTCCCCGAAGCCAGTCACGGATCTTCAGGAGCCGGGGATGGGTCGGCCACTCTTCGCCGCTGAGATTGATCTGGTAGCGGGGGAAAATGGGGATCGGGCTGACGCTGATGGCGTGGATCTCCAGCCAGCGGTAGGTGGTCTCAATGAGAAAGTAGATCAGGAAGAAGCTGACATTCAGCACCCAGACAGGCCGGTCGATCAGTTCGAAGTCGCTGCACACCTTTGCCAGACCGACGGCACAGATCGTCCAGCGCAGCCACCGATTAAAAATCGCGATCACCGGCGACGCATACCGCTGGTTGACCTGGGTCAGGATCAACAGGAGTACAATGGAACCAAAGAGGACGTACGCCGCTAGCATGGGGATGGGGGTATCTGGGACGGGTGCCGGGGCGCCTGGACCACGCGCGGCCCCTCCGCGGGCCCACCGTCAACCCAGTGACCGTGGGATACCGGCGTTTTGAACCGACGGGTCAACTCAAGCGAACGGGCATGATGACGCAGATAAAATTCTCCAAGGTCTTGAAGACACCGGGACTGACCTCGTCCTTGATCTCGAAAAACACCTCGTCCTTCGACAACGCCTTCAATGGATCCATCAGGAAGGTCGGATTGAACGCGGCCTGAAGATCGGGGCCGCTGTACGCGATCGCCATGGATTCATGGGCTTCGCCAAAATCGGGGCTCTGCGCGGTGATTTCGAGGAGGTTGCTGCTCAACTTCAGTTTCACCGAATTGGCTTTCTCGTTGGTGACGAGGGCGGCGCGATGAATGCACTGCAGCAGCAACTCGCGCTCGAGCTTGATCCGCTGGTGCGTCTCCTTCGGAATAACCTGCTGGTAGTTCGGGTAGTTGCCTTCGACGACCTTCGAATAGAGGTAAATCGAATCGAGGAGTCCGCTGCCATCCTTGTCCGTCCCGATCTGAAACGAACAGCGGCGCTCGCTGAAATCGATCTTCACCTTCTCGCCCTTGTCGAGCATGCGCAGCAGCTCGCTCACGGTCTTGGCCGGCAGGATGATGGCCCCGGCGCTTTCCGCGGGGATTTCCATTTCCTTGGCGATCAACGCCAGGCGTCGGCCGTCGGTGGCTACCAGCGAAAGCCGCCCATCTCGGAAGCTGAAATAGACGCCATTGAGTATGTAACGGGTTTCGTCGGAACTCTGTGCATACGAAACACTCTTGAGCATCGAAACCAGTTCGGGCTGGTCGAGCGTGAATGATTTCTCGTCTCCAAACTCGGGCAGTGGAGGAAACTCCTCTTTGCCAATGCCCATGATGCGAAAATTGGACCCGCCCGAGGCCAGCTTCTCCTGATGATTCGGCGAGGCATCAAACGTCACGTCCAAGTTGGGCAGCTCGCGCACGATTGTCGCCAGACGCTTCACCGGCAGGGTGACCGCTCCGCCTTCTTTCACGTCTGCCTTGATTTTGCAGCGGATGCCGAGGTCGAGATTCGTGGTCGTGAGCGAGATGAAGTCCTTGTCCGCTTCGATCAGCACGTTGCTCAGGATGGGCATCGTGGTCTTCGAACCCACCACATTGAGGACCTGGGCAAGTCCGTTGCTGAAGTGGTCGCGGTTAATTTTGAATTTCATGGGGCGCGCGGCGCTGTTTCGAAGAAGTTAACAAAGTCTAAGTGATACCTAATTCAATAAGTAATTAAGAGCAGTCTTATTATGGGGTGCGAGGATCATGAATAACTTGGTCTGATGATCGCAATTCCCCTCTGACGCGGTCCGGGTTTGAGGCCCTGAAAAGGGGTGAAGAACTCGACGAACAGGTCTGGAAAAGTCCCGAGTTGTTCGCAGCCTCAAAGTTGCTCGCGGC
Source organism: Opitutaceae bacterium (assembly GCA_016794725.1). Lineage (GTDB taxonomy): Bacteria > Verrucomicrobiota > Verrucomicrobiia > Opitutales > Opitutaceae > UBA6669. The sequence goes on from JAEUGZ010000527.1 coordinate 23,164, forward strand.
GGACCGGCAGGTTGTTCACAGACGGCTCTCACGGCGTTTCATGGTCGTGCGGCGCGGCACGGGCGCCCGTCATCCGCCGCACATGGCGGACCAACCCATAGCCGATATAGGCCAGTGCGATGGTCAGGAGCCCGACCTCCTTGAAAAGCACAATGCCCGCGACGCAGATGAACACCGGAACAAAGGTCGTGAGCCGGGTCTTGGTCTGCAAATCCACTTGTTTGCCGCTGGGATAGCGGACGGTGCTGATCATGAGGATCGCAACGAGCGCCATCAGCACCGGCAGCACCATTGCCCAGCGGTGCAGCGAGCGATCACCTTCCGCGAGGCTGAGGAGGAACAGCACCAGGCTGGCCACCGTGATGGCGGCGGCAGGCACCGGCAGACCGACGAAATCCTTGCTGGTATCCTTCTTGGTGCGGAAAAGCAGGGGATTGGTGATGACGTTGAATCGCGCGAGGCGGATGGCGGCGCACAGCAGGTAAATGAAGGCAAAGAACCAGCCGATTTCGCGGAAGACGGGATAACCCTGGGTCGGCGAGAGGATCAGGAAAAACACCAGGAGCGCTGGAGCCATGCCAAACGAAATGACATCCGCCAACGAGTCGAACTCAGCGCCAAACAGCGACTCCCGTCCCCCCATCCGTGCCAGGCGTCCGTCCAGCATATCGAACGCCGCCGCTCCAAAGATTAGCCAGATGGCCTGCTTGTAGAGATCGATCGACGCGGCGGTGATCAGCGCCGCCTGCTTCATCTCATAGTTGGCCTGGATGCAGCGGATGACGGCAACAAAACCGCAGAAGAGGTTACCTGCCGTCATGAGATTCGGCAGGAAGTAGATGCGGCTGGCGGCGGTGACCGAATACGGGTTTTCTCGATCATCCGCCCCGGGCGGCGTGGCCGCGTCGGGCGACAGGGTGGTTTTCTTGGAGTCGTCCATGGCCACAATTACTTCTTCGTCAACGATTCCAAATACCGCCAGAACTTCGAATGTTGCTCGGCCAGCTGGGTTTCCGAAACGGGTAACTTATTCCGCAAAAGAAAGTCTTCCAATGAGTTCTGATGCAGAATGTAGAGGACAAACAGGGTGTCGCTCCGCAGTTCAAAATAGAATCGATGCTCCCCGGCGCGGAGGCGGTAGAGGGTTTGGCCAGAGCGCTGAAACCGCCCAAGGGGTTCCCGGGGCTTTTCCAAGTCGCTCAGCTTGAGACTGCTGATGGGATCAACCGCCGACAGCTGGGCCAGCTTGTCGAGCTTGTTGAGCTCGCGCATCGCTTGTTCGGAAAAGGTGACTTGGAACATGGAGCGGAACGGTCGCGGCCCGGCGCGGGCAGCGGCCCGTAGGGACTTGAGCGGGCAGACTCTGGTTTTGGCGCGCCTCCAGCAATGCTTTTCCTCGGGTATGATCGGGAGTGGGACAGTGGGGGGGCCGCCATTCCAGGTTCGTCATTTGACCGGCGAGGCTCATGCATGCTCGCATGTCGACTTTGATCCGTCCTGCGACCCCAGCAGTCACATTGAAGCACATCCGGGACGCCGCCCGTCGTATCGCCTCGGGCGTGGTGGTGTCACCCTGTCCCGAATCCATCCCGCTCAGCGAAATCACCGGTGCCCGGATCTTCTGCAAACTGGATAACCTGCAGCGCACCGGCTCCTTCAAGGAGCGCGGCGCGCGCAATGCCCTGTTGCGCCTGGACCCGGAGCGAAAGCGCAAAGGTGTGATCGCCGCCAGTGCGGGAAACCACGCACTGGGACTGGCTTATCATGGACGGCTCCTCGGGATTCCAGTCACCGTCGTCATGCCGGATTACGCGCCTTTGATCAAACGGACCACCTGCGCCCGTCTGGGGGCCCGGGTGGTGCTGAAGGGGCGGGATTTCGCCGAAGCCCGCGCGGCGGCCGATGCCTTGGTGGCGAGCGAGGGATTGACCTATGTGCACGGTTTCGATGATCCCGCGATCATTGCCGGTCAGGGCACCCTGGGACTGGAAATCCTCGCCCAGGTCCCCAAGCTTGATGCCATCGTCTGCCCGATCGGGGGTGCCGGATTGATCGCCGGCATTGCGGTGGCGGTCAAAGCCCTGAAACCGAAGGTTCAGATCATCGGAGTCGAAAGTGTGGTCACCGCCAGCTTCACCGCCGCCTTGAAGGCAGGCCGCCCCGTCGCAATCCCGCGGCAGTCCACGCTCGCCGATGGATTGGCGGTGCTCAGGGTCGGTGACAACTCGTTTGCCCTGGCCCGTGATCGGCTGGACCAGGTGGTGACGGTGAAGGAAGACGCGATCGCACTCGCCATCCTGCGCATGGCCGAATTGGAGAAAACGGTGGTTGAAGGGGCCGCCGCGGCTCCGCTGGCCGCTTTTCTGGCGGGAAAACTGCCCGAGTTGGCCGGCCAACGGGTCGCGCTCGTGGTGTGCGGAGGCAATATTGATCCCGCCGTGCTCAGTCGTGTGATCGAAATAGGGCTTGTGGCCGACGGCCGCATCGCTCGTTTCACCGCCGTCATCAGCGACCGACCAGGCGGGCTCGCCGCCCTGTCGCGGGTCATTGCCGAAGCCGGCGCCAGCATCAAGGACATCTTCCACGACCGCGCCTTCAGCGGGCCCGACGTCGCCGCGGTCCGGTGCGTATGCACCGTCGAAACCCGCGACCACGCCCATGTCCGCGACCTGCTGCGGGCCCTGCGCCGGGCGGGCTTCAAACTCTCGGCTGCGTAAGATTCGGCTTTGGCAGGCGGGGTCTTTGGTTCAACCGCGGCTACGCGGGATTGGCTCGGATGGAGGGCGCTCCCGCGGCTGCGCCTGCGTCTCAACCCAAGGGCTGGGTATGGGAAATCGCAGCGCGTCCGTTGGAGGTGGCCTCGCCGAGGCCGCGACGGGACCGAGCGGTCCCGCCTCCGATGTCCGATCGTTTCACGCGACGCCCAGCCCCGCGGGGTCGGCGACCCCACCTCCAACGGACGCCGACCTCGGATCGCGCTTAGTTTGACTCCCTTGCGCGACTGCGAGTCCGCCCTCCCTCCAACCACTGCGCGCGGATTGACCGACTAGCCTTTGCTCCGCTGCCGGACCGCTTCGAACAACGTGATGATCGTGGCCATGGCAACGTTGAGTGAGTCCGCCTGGCCTGCCATGGGAATGCGTACGGGCAGGTCTGCCTTGGCCAGCCAGAAGTCGCTCAAACCATACTGCTCGCTCCCCATCACGACCGCGAGGGGTCCACGGAGATCCGCATCGGAATAAATCACGTGTGCGGCAGGGGTGGTGGCGATGGTCCGGATTCCGCGTCCGGCCAGCCAGGCTTGCACTTCTTCGCTTCCGGCCACGACGCAGGGCACGGAAAACAGGACGCCGGTCGAGGCCCGGACAACGTTGGGATTGAAGAGATCGGTGATGGGGTCGCAGACCACCACCGCGTCGCAGCCGGCCGCATCGGCACTGCGTAGGATGGTGCCGAGGTTGCCGGGTTTCTCGATGGCTTCGACCACGAGCAGAAACGGGGTGGGGGGCAGGACCAATTGCTCCAGGGTGCGACGCCACTGGGGAGCCACCGCCAGCAACCCATCCGGGCGTTCGCGGTAGGCTACTTTTGCAAAGGCATCGCGCGACAACTCGAACAGCTTGGCCCCCGCGGCTTTGGCTTGGGCAAGGAGGGCGGGTTCATTCTCTCCGAGGAACCACTCCGGGGCGAAATAGAGCTCCTGCAGCGCGACCCCTTTCTCCAGGGCGCGGCGAATCTCCCGGTAACCCTCCACCAGAAAAACACCCGCCTCGTCGCGCGGCCGGCGGTCGCGCAGCTTCACAAGGTGCTTGATCCGCGGGTTTTGCAGGCTGGTGATTTTTTCCGGGGGAAGGTCCACGATGAAGAAGGGAGGCGGCGATCAGACCCGGCCGCTGCCGCTTACGCAAGGAGCCGTGCGGCCGGAACGCCATCCGAGAATTTGATTTGTGAATTCCGTCGTCCAATCGAACGTGGGTGGGTGGGCAAGCACAAGAAAGCGTTCAACGACCATCCGTTCGGGTATCACGAGGTGATCGAACTCGAGATCGTCACCCTGACCAACCATGGGGTGGGGCTCGGGCGCTTCACGCGCGCGACCGGCACCGAACCGGTCGAAAACTGGGTGGTGATGGTGCCTTTCACCCTGCCCGGGGAGCGGGTCCGGGCCCGGGTGTTTCGCAACCACAAGAATTTTTCCGAGGCCGACGTGGTCGAGGTCATCACTGCGTCGCCGCACCGCACCGAGCCCCTCTGCCCGCTGTTCGGACGCTGCGGCGGGTGCCAGTATCAACATCTCACCTACCCGCAGCAGCTGGAGTGGAAGCGCCGGCAGGTGGCCGAGCTGCTCGAGCACATGGCCGGCCTCGTGTTTCCCGTCGCCCCCGTGCAGGGCTCCCCCCGGGAGTGGGGCTACCGCTCGAAGATCACGCCGCACTTCGCCGCTCCGCGCACGCCGATGCCGATCGGTTTCCTGCGGCAGGGCACCCGGTTTGACATCGTTGACGTGCCACGCTGCCTGATCGCCACCGACGCGATCAACGAACGGCTGACCGCCGTGCGCGAGGAGGTCCGCGCCAAGGCGGAGGCGGGTGGGTATGTGCGGGGGGCGACCCTGCTCCTGCGCGAGGCTTCAGGTGAGGTCACAACCGACTACGACGCCGTCATCGTCGAGACCGTCGGCACGCTCCGCCTCCGCTTCCTCGCGAGGGACTTCTTCCAGAACAATCCCTTCATCCTCCCCGCCTTCACCGCCGCCGTGCGCGCCCAGGCGGCGGCGAGCGGAGCCCGGTATTTGGTGGACGCTTACTGCGGCAGCGGCCTGTTCGCGCTCTCCGCGGCCGGCGCGTTTGAGCAGGTGGTCGGGGTCGAGATCAGCGCCACCAGCGTGGCGTTCGCCCGGGAGAACGCCGCCGCGAACGGCATCACCAACGCGCGGTTCGAGGCCGGCGACGCCTCCCGGATCTTCGCCGGATTGTCCTGCCCCGCGGCCGAGACGGTCGTCGTCATCGATCCGCCCCGCAAGGGCTGCGACGAGGCGTTTCTGTCACAACTGTTCAGTTACGGACCCCGGTCCGTGGTGTACGTCTCCTGCGACCCCGCCACCCAGATGCGCGACCTGCGCGCCTTCACCGCCGCCGGCTACGAGCTGCAGGCCGTCCAGCCCTTCGACCTTTTTCCCCAGACGCGCCACCTCGAGTGCATTGTCACGCTGCGGAAGGTCCCGGTTGCGCCTTGATGGGACGGGACCGGAGCGCCGAATTCCGGAACCTCCACGCGTCCGACCCTTTGCGAAACTCAGCGAGGCCGCGGCCCCGGGGAGGCGATCCTGTTCCAAAAAATACCCCTTGCGCTGGCGGAAATCCGGCCGATGTTGGCGGTGTCTGGATAGCTAGTCGTTGAGTTGCTCGGTTTCGAAGATCTCAAGTCGTCAGCATCGCCAGCCGTCAGGATCAGCTTCGTGAGTGTGCCTCGGTTCTCCGTCGCCCACCGCCAGGGTCAGGTTTCGCCCGGAATCAGGACCTGCGTCCCGGTTTCGACGTCCGCCGCCTCATGCCAACGTCCTTCACCCTCAACCCAAAGGTGCACGGGCACCGAAGTTAGGAGCCTCATGCCATGCGTATGAAACTTACGAACCTTCTCGCCTCCCGTCAGACGCTGCAGCGCCAGGTTCATCTCGCCAATCTCGCCTACTGTTTTCGGACGTTTTCCGAACTGGCGCGACGGATCGAGCAGGCCCGCCTGCGGGGTCCCGTCCTGCTCAGCCAGGTCAATGCCGCTGAAGACCGGTACTGGCCCACCCTGGTCTCGCTCGATGGCCGCCAAGCCATGATTGAGGAGCACTTTGACGACGATGACGTCCTTTTGCTGTGCGACGGCATCGCCTTTGCCATCGCCGGTGAATTCTCCGAACTGCGGTTCGACTTGTCGGAAATGACCGGACGCTTCGTCGCCCCCCTCCGCCGCGCCCTGCTGAAGGAGGGGGTGGAGCTCGACCTCGAGTCTTCCGCCCATTCCGTCGATTCCCGCGCCCAGGATTCGAACCAGGACGCCATCAAGGAGTAGATTCGAAAGAGGGTGGCCCTCCCCACGTTTCGCGGCCAAGACTTCAAACAAAGTCAGATGGAGTGGAATCTCGCCGGAGGTGGGGTCGGCGACCTCCGCAGGGATGGGCGTCGCAAAAAACAACGCTGAAGACGTAGGCGGGACCGACCAGTCCCGTCGCGGCCTCATCGAGGCCACCTCCAACCGTCGGGCCGCACCGCGCGATCGGCCTGATCCGGCGGGCTTGCCGCGGACCGGAAAATCGGCACCGTCCGCGTCACGG
>JAEUGZ010000396.1 GCA_016794725.1 Opitutaceae bacterium
GACATTCCGACTCCCGTATCGGACAGGCTGAGTTCGACGAAATCGCCGGGCGGCAACCCGTGCCGATTGGACTCCGGCAAGGCGCACGAGCTGATCGTGATGGTGATTTCCCCTCCTTGGGGCATGGCATCCCGTGCGTTGATACAAAGATTGATGATGACCTGGTCGATCTGATTGCGGTCAGCTTCAAAGTACGCGGGTGCATCACTGGGAAGAACGGTCAGAACCACGTTTTCGCTCAACAATGAACGAAGGAGATCCTTGAGGTCGGTGACCACATTGTTGAGGTCGAGAATCTCCGGCTGAACGATTTGCTTTCGGCTGAAGGCGAGGAGCTGGCGGGTCAGCGCGCTGGCGCGAGCGGTGGCCTTCAGGATTTCTCCCGCCTTGGGTTGCAGGTCCGGCGCTGAGACCGCGAGGTCCTCGTTGAGGATGTCGCCATAGCAGCGGATCGCGGTGAGCAGGTTGTTGAAGTCGTGGGCAACGCCGCCCGCGAGGATGCCGACTGCCTCCATTTTCTGGGATTGAAGCAGCTTTTGTTCACTCTCCTCCAGTGCGGCTTGAGCCCGTTCCCGCTGATATACCGTGCCCAGGATATTGGCGAGCGCCTGGATGAAGTCGATGGTATCCCGGTTGAACGTGGTTGCTTTGCGCGAGAGCACGGTGACGAAGCCGCAGGGGCGCCGCGCATTGCTGATCGCCACAGCCAGGCCCGAGAGGAACCCACCGCCGGCATGGGTTTCCCGACCTGGAAATTTTTCCGGATTTTCGTCGAGTGTGATGAACGGATCCTGAAGGACATCGAGGGCCAGCTCGCTCAAGGGAGAAGTCCAGCCGCTGATTTCCATTCCGGCTGCGGCCCGCAGCGTGAGCGCACCGGTGTCTTCGGCGAGCGAAAATACCTGACTGACCTCGGTGCGCAGCGTGTCGCAGATTACCCGGGTTGCCTCTCTCATCAGGTCGTCCGAAGGGTGCTGCGCGAGCGCGAATCGACCAAAGCCGGCGAGAGCGGCCTGCTTGATGGCCCTTTGCGTCAGACGCGATTCGGCTTCGTGCTGATCGCTGATGTCGATGCTCGATCCGATAAAGCCGACAAACCGTCCGGAAACGTCGTGGTTCGGTGAACCATTGTCGAGTATCCACCGGTAGGTGCTGTCATGGCGGCGAATCCGATACTCCAGCTTGAATGCCGCGCGGATCGCAAAACTCTCAGCGTAGGACTGCACGACACGACTTCGGTCATCAGGGTGAACCGAGTCCAGCCAGCCCTGGCCTTGCTCCTGGCTCAAGGTTCTGCCCGTGAAGTCCAGCCAGGGTCGATTGCAGTACGTGCGCGACTTGGCCGCATTGGCGATCCAGATGAGAACGGGCGCCGAGTCGGCCATCGCGCGGAATCGCGCTTCGCTTTCCCTTAAGCGGGCCTCAGCCGCGCGTTTCTCGGTGATGTCACTGCCATACGCATACACGAGCTGGTCATGTGTCAGGACGCTCGCGGTCCAGGCGACGTAGCGTTCACCCGCCAGCGGGGAGAGCAGCCGAACTTCACACTCGGTTCCGACCTCCTGGGGAGCGGCTCCCTCCTGGGTGATGCGTTTCCACCAGGCAGCAAATACCTCCCGATCCTCGCGAAGGACGAAGTCGCTGAGCGATTTTCCGCTCCAACCCTTGCGCTCCAGCCCCGTGCCCCGTGACCACGCGGGGTTGGCCTCCTCCAGCACCCCGTCGATTCGGGCGATGCACACGAAGTTGGGAGTGAGTTCGAAGAGCTGCTCGTGAAGGCCCTGGAGGCGCTGGAGATCGCGCTGCTGTTTGCAGCGCTCGATCGTACCGCGCACGATCGCCAGGAGCTGATGGGGGCGATTGCGCAGCACGTAGTCGGAGGCGCCGAACTTAATGCACTCCACCGCCACGTCCTCGCCGGGAACGTCGGAAATGACGACGAACGGGACCTCCGTGTATTGCTGGCGCGCCAGACGGATGGCTTCGGATGCTGCCAGGTCTGCGGTGGCGTAGTCGCAAACGATCAGATCCGGCCGTGACGAGGAGAGTGCCGCGACAAAATCCGAACGCGTCGAGGTAACACGGATCTCCAGTGGCAACCCGAAGCCGTTGAGCAGGACGTCGATCCTGGGACGATCGGGCTGAGGAGAGTCGTGAACAATGAGTCGCGCCAAAGGCATGAGGCCAGGTAGATCGATTCGGTGATAATAGCGTTGCAGGATTGCTGCAACGTCCGATCAAACACTCGCTTCAGCTCAGCCGCGAACAGAAAAACGGCTAGCGATGGCTATCGTAGAGCTTCTGCAGCTGGCTTGCCGGCGGCGGCGTGACAATGGGAGCGGGTCGCGGCGTTCCGACACTGTAGCGAAGCACCAGTTGCTCATTCTCTCGCTGGAGGTGGAGAATCTGGAGGATCCGGGCCCTGGCCTTTTCGATCACTGTCTTTCGTTTTTCCCGGTCATCCGGATTGGAGGGAACGGCGTCGCCGGCAGCGGGACGCAACGCTGCCAGGCTGTCGTCCAGCCGGCTGAGCAGCACGCGTCGACGTTCGATGAGCGCGGCGTCAGGGGCCTGATGGCGCGCCTTGATGAATTGGTTTTCCTCCAAGGCGAGGGCGTGAAGCTCCTCACAAAGTGCAAGGTGCTTCGAAAGCGCGTCGGACGTCATGTCTGATGGGACGATGATTCAGTCTTAAGGGGAGTGTCGATCGGAGTCGCGTTGTCTTGGAAGAAGTTGTTCAGATCGCGATCGGCATTGGACTGCCAGTCCAAGTGTTTGAGTCGCCAGGAAGCCATTTTGGCAAGCTCCGCCAACTCGGTGGTGCGATTCTTCGGGATGGTCGCCGCCTTCACCTCGTTCACGACCTGAGTGAATGACTCACGGGCCTTGTCGCCCGAGCGAAGCCGCTCGTAGCAAAGTCCAATCTGGTACAGTACGGGAAGACGCCAGACCGGGTCATTGGAGAGATTGGCCAAACTCACATAGATGGCGAGGGCAGACGAAGCGTCGCCCTGCTCGTAGAACTCGTTCGCGAGTTGGTTGCCCGTGCGTCGCTGCCAGTAGGCCCATCGTTTGGGATCCTGGTTTTCTTTGCCTTGTTCGAGTTTGAGCAGCCCCAGTGCGGCTGCGAGGGACTCCTGGTTCTGTCCGAGTCTCCGGTACGAGACGGAGAGCAGATAAAGCGCTTCCGGCGTATTCTCGTCATCCGGATTGCTCTCCAGAAAAGAACGCAGGGTCGTGATCGCCTTCTCATAGTCTCCTCCCATGTGGAGGGCGTACGCGGATTTGAAATGAGCGCGGGCGCGATCCGACGGCGCGAGATCGAGCAATTTGAGACGAGAGAAGAAACGTGCGGCCTCAGCATAGTCGCCTGAAACAAAATAGGTTTCCGCCACTTCAAACTGGGCGGTTCGGGCCAACTGGCGATACGTGTCGGCGCCTTCTTCGGTGAGTTTGAGCGTCGAGTTGATCACACTGTAGAATCGGGCGATGGCCAGGCGGTAGGCGCCGAGAGCGCGGTGAGTCCGTCCCAGTTCAAGGTAGGCTACAGGCAGTATGGCGTCGCCGGGGTATTCCCGGATCAACTTCTCATAGACCGCGGCGGCCTTGGTCAGTTCATTCTTGCGGCGGTACATGCGAGCCATCCCGAGTAGCGCGTCGCGATCCTGTTCCGCCGTGGCCCGAGCTCCGAGGATCTGTTGGTACGCGATTTCGGCGGATTCAAAGTCTCCTTGGGCCGTTTTGGTTTCGCCAATCCGAAGCAGGCTGACGACCTCTTCGGCGGTGATGGTGTGAGGATGTTGGGGAGACTCAGCAGCGTGTTCAGGCGCGGCGTGAGAGTCGTCGGCGTGCTCCAGAGTCACAGGCGCGGAGTGCGAAGGGCTCGGTGCGGGCGTTTCCGCCGGCACATGAGGGTCCTTCAAAACAGTCGCCGCCGCCTCGGCGTGGGAAGTCGAGACCGGAGCGTGGGCCGGTGGCTTCCCCACGTCCGCCGCCGGCTCGGCATGCGAGGCCGGCGCAGACGTTGGAGGATGAGATGGATCCGCAGCGTCGTGAGGATTGCCTCGCAGGGAAATCGAGAAGCTGCACAGCAGAAGGAACAGTGCGGATCGAAGGGTCATCGTTGTCGGTAGGTGGCGCTGCTGGGAGGCAGCGTCGCAGAGCTGGGAGGAGTGGGTACGGTTCCAGGGAACTGGAAATAGGGCAGAACATCCTCGGCTCCCACGTCGCGAGGCGTGTCATCCGGGAGGATGCGAATCAGCGAAGGGGTTGGGACAGATGATTTGGTCGCTCCACCGGGCTGAGAATCGGATGTGGCTGATTCCGTGGAGGCAGGCGTCGGGCCATGCGATCCCGTCGCCGCGAGGGCGGCGTCTCGATTGGAAGCAGCCAATTCCTGCATAGGTCCTCCGGGTGTCGGCGGTGCCGCTGCCGCAATGTGGGCCGTTGCATCGATCGGAGGCGGAGCCTCTTGAAAACGGAGAGGAGGAGGAAGAAGGAGTGTAAGGTAAGGGACACTGGGCGTGGACCGGGTGGATCCAGCGTGAAGCTTTGAGCCGGTCGCACGTGCCGTGGGGGCGCCGTGGACGACAGTGACCATGCTTTCCGAAGCCAGGGCTGGAAGCAGCGTCAGCGAGACGCGACGCGCCAACCGACCCCAGGCAGCGAACAGCAAGGGAGAAAAGAAGTTCATTTGAGACAGAGACCCACCGCTTGCACGGTAGGACGGCATCGAAACCCAAGGTAATATCGGCCCGTTTTTGCCCTACTGGAGGAAAACGAAGGGAGGGGGAGTGAGTTTGTGCATTATAATTGCGATATGTTTCGTCGCTCCAGAAAAAAACCCCGTGCCGGTAAAGGCACGGGGCTCGCAGGGGATCGCGAGTCAAAGACTGCGATCAAAGTTGACTAGACTCCAGCAGCGACCGGGGTGGAGCGACTCAGACTGGCTTTGGCTTCTTCGACGGAGTCAAAGAACTGCCATCCCTTGGTGTCCTCGAAACCCTTGCACTCGCTGACCAGCTGGGCGTTGCCTACCAGAGCAAACTGCAGTGCTAGCTCACGGCAGTGCTGCATGGCCTGGAAGAGCAGCTTGATGACCACCATGTCCAAGCGTTTGACTTCGTGCAAATCGATGACCGCCCGGCACAGGCCGCCGTCGACGGCTTCCGACATTTTTGGCTTTAAGTAACCTAGTACTTCGTTGACCACCAACTGGTTGGTTACTTCGGGCAAACGCATCAGGAAGATGTCCTTGTCGATTGAGAAGTAGCGCTGGGAGGTATCGAGATTCATCGCCTTCGAGATCTTCGATTCGAGCTCGGCGATATCGATCGGTTTGGTGATGATTGAGGTGAAGCCTACCTGCTGAGCCTGTTGCTGAGCCTGCATTTCGGTCTTTACGACCAGTCCGAAAATAGGGGTGTATTTTGTCTTTACGTTGGTGCGGATGAGGCGGAAGAGGGTGAACGCCGCTTCCTCTGGCAAAGTCAAAGAGATGACGACGAGGTCGGGCTGACCGCGGCTGCAAAAATCGATGGCCTCCCCGGTGGTGTTGACACCATGGATTTTCCAAGGCGTGTGCTTCAATCCGTCCTGGATCTGCTGCACGATGGCCGGTTTGTCTTCGACAATGAGTATCGAAGCGGCGTCGAGGATACTCTTGGCTTTGACGGGCCCTTCGCTGAGGGGCTTGAGGTCGATGATCCGCCCCACCTTTTCGACCAGAACCTCCTCGCGGAACGGCTTCACCATATAGTCCCGGACTCCGATCTTGGCGATCTTGAGAACATTGTCGCGACCGCCTTCGGCCGTCAGCATGATGACCGGGATCGCCTTGAGTGCCGGATCCGACTTCAGTTTGGTCAGCATTTCGACGCCATCCATGACGGGCATGGTCACATCGAGTAGAATTACATCCGGCGCCTCTTTGGCGGCGGTGGCCAGGCCCTCAACGCCATTCGAGGCTTCAATGATTTCGCAGTCGTAGGTCTTGAACGCCTTCTTGACGATGATGCGGACGGTCTTCGAGTCGTCCACCGTTAGGATCTTGTAGCGCATGTGTAGAGAGAGTCGGACGGAGAGTCGGGTGGAGAAAGTGAGGAATTAATCTTCAATCTTCATTAGCAAGTCAGCGACCAAGCGATGGTTGCCGATGTCGAATCGGTAGATTCGCCGAATCGCGGAACTGATGGGTTCGATGCTGAAATTGCTGCCTCGCAGGATGGACGGGATGGTGAGTTTGCAGGCAAACCCCCGATCACAGAGTTGGTTCTTGAAGGCACCGACGGTCATGTTGGTCAGTTCACCAATGGCGTCGTTGACGACCTCGTCGCCCGCTTCGTCGAGCTCTTCGCGCGTCATTCCGAGGAGGTGGCTCGCGCTCAGTGCGGCGAACTCCGAACCCAGGTACAGGTAGATCAGTCCATTGATGTCGCCGATGAACCCCACCGTGCCGACAACCTGCTGTCCCTCAATTTCGATGGGACTGCTGGAGGTGTGCGCGGCCTCACTCTCGCTGTGGAAGACGGCGTTCTGATTCAGCATCGTTTTGACGACGTCTTGGACAGCGCGATTGATGGTCTCGCGGAATACCACCTCACTTATACGTTCAATCGTAGGCATGTTGATAAGGGTAATCGGCAGCGCATGATACCGCCGCCGGTATTATCGACCGGAACGGCTGTGATTTAGGGGAAAGAGTTCCCCTAGGGGAAATCCGCAAAGCATGAAAAAGAAAGCCCCGCACCAGTGACGGTGCGGGGCGAAAGCGTTTCGGAACCGGTTGTTACACCGGCACGCAGCGCTGGACTTTTACGACTTCTTGAGGTCCGTCACGGCCGCCTGGGCTGCAGCCAAACGGGCCACGGGCACCCGGTAGGGGGAACAGGACACGTAGGTCAGACCGAGTTTGTGACAGAACTTCACCGAATCGGGATCGCCGCCGTGTTCACCGCAGATCCCCAGCTTGATACCGGGACGGGTGGCGGAACCCTTCTCAATCGCAATCTTCATCAGTTGTCCCACACCCGTCTGATCAATGGATGCGAACGGATTCTTCTTGAAGATCTCCGCTTCCTGGTAGGGCGCCAGGAACGAACCCGAGTCATCACGCGACATACCAAGGCAGGTTTGCGTGAGGTCGTTTGTTCCGAAGCTGAAGAACTCCGCGGTCTGGGCGATCTCGTCGGCGGTCAACGCGCCACGCGGAACTTCAATCATCGTACCGACTGAGTAGGACAGCTTGACCTTCCGCTCGCTCTGCACGGCCTTTGCGACGGCGTGCACGATGGCAACCTGCTGATCGAGCTCCTTTTTGAAGCCCACCAAGGGAATCATGATCTCAGGTTTTGCTTTCACCCCGGCCTTTTGGGCCTCGGCCGCTGCTTCAAACACCGCGCGAGCCTGCATTTCGGTGATTTCCGGATACTTGATGCCCAAGCGACAGCCGCGGAAGCCCAGCATCGGATTGAACTCATGCAGCTCATGGACTCGGTGCATGATCTTCTCGACCGAGATCCCGAGCTTCCGGGAGAGGTCCATCTGTTGCTCCTTGGAGTGGGGAAGGAACTCGTGTAGCGGGGGATCCAGGAAGCGGATCGTAGCCGGGAAGCCCTTCAGTTCCTTGAAGATACCCAGGAAGTCACTGCGTTGGTAGGGGAGGAGCTTGGCCAGCGCGGCCTTCCGATTCTCCAGCGAGTCGGCGAGGATCATCTCGCGCATGGCATCGATGCGATCGCCCTCGAAGAACATGTGTTCCGTCCGCGTCAGACCGATGCCCGTAGCTCCGAACGCCACTGCGTTGCGGGTCTGTTCAGGGGTGTCGGCATTGGTACGAACCTGGAGTTTCGTCGCCTGCGAACACCACTTCATGAGCTGGGCGAATTGTTTGTATTTTTCCGTGCCCTGCGCGGCCTTGTCGCCATTCAGAAGACCGGCGATGATCTCGGACGGAGCGGTCTTGATCTGGCCAGCGTAGACGGCACCTGAAGTGCCATCGATCGAAAGGAAATCTCCCTCGTTGAAGGTCTGCCCGGCGATGGTCGCGGTTTTCTTGTCGTAGTCGATGGAAACAGCAGCAGCGCCGCACACGCACACCTTGCCCATCTGACGGGCGACGAGTGCGGCGTGGGACGACACCCCGCCACGTGCGGTCAGGATACCCTCGGCTGCAATCATGCCGCGCAGGTCCTCGGGGGAAGTCTCGACGCGGACCAGGAGCACCTTTTCGCCGCGGTCAGCAGCCACGACCGACCGCTCCGCATTGAAGTAAATCTTGCCCGTGGCAGCGCCAGGACCGGCCGGGAGACCGGTGGCGATGATCTGAGCCTTTTTGACTTCAGCCAGATCGAAAATTGGGGCGAGCAATTGCTCCAGTTGATCGGCCGGATTGCGGAGGATCGCGGTCTGCCAATCGATGAGTTTCTCCTTCACCATATCGATGGAGAACTTCAGCGCAGCCGCGGCGGTGCGCTTGCCGTTGCGGGTCTGCAACATGAAGAGTTTGCCTTCCTGGATGGTGAATTCGATGTCCTGCACATCCTTGAAATGCTTCTCGAGAATGGCGCGCACCTTGAGCAGCTCGGCGTACGACTTGGGCATCGCAGCCTTCAGGTTGGCCACCGGCTCGGGAGTGCGAACACCAGCGACCACATCTTCGCCCTGAGCGTTGATCAGGAATTCGCCATAAAACTCATTCTGTCCGTTGGCCGGGTTACGCGTGAATGCGACACCCGATCCCGACGTATCTCCGGTGTTGCCGAAGACCATGGCCTGGACGTTGACCGCCGTGCCCCACTCGGTGGGAATGTTGTATTTCCGGCGGTAGACGATGGCGCGGTCGTTCATCCATGAACCGAATACGGCACCGGCTGCGCCGCGAAGTTGATCCCAGGGATCGTTGGGGAAGACCTTTCCCGTACGCTCCTTGACGAGCGCCTTGAAGCGCCGGACCAGTTCTTTCTGATCGTCCGCCGTGAGCTTCGAATCCTCGATGTCTGCATGGTACCGCTCATGTTTGAACGTGTGGATGACCACCTCGAACGGTTCATGGTCTTCGCCTTCCCGCTTCTGTACGCCGAGCACCACGTCGCCATACATTTGGATGAAGCGACGATAGCAGTCCCAGGCAAACCGCGAGTTGTTCGTGGTGTTTTCCAATGCGACCACGGTCTGGTCGTTCAGTCCGAGATTCAAAATGGTATCCATCATGCCCGGCATGGAGTCACGAGCTCCCGAGCGAACAGCCACGAGGAGTGGCATGCCGCTGGTCGCACCAAACTTGGTGCCCATGATCTTCTCCATGTTGGCCACGCCCGCTTCCATCTGCGCTTGAAGCGACTGGGGATAGGTGCGTTTGTTGTCGTAGTAATAGGTGCACACCTCTGTCGTGATCGTGAAGCCGGGAGGAACCGGAAGCCCGATACGAGTCATCTCGGCGAGGTTGGCTCCCTTGCCGCCGAGCAGGCTCTTCATGCTGCCATCTCCGTCGGCCTTGGCGGCGCCCCACGTGTAAACGTATTTGGGGGCCTTGGCGGCGGTGGACTTCGACGCCGCGGGCTTGGCGGCGCTGGATTTGCCCTTGGGGGCTGATTTTGTCGCTTTGGATTTAACGGCCATGGGAGGTGTAGGAGGTGAAGAAACAGAAGACCCGAACGTTGACGCAAAGCGCCGAGCCAATACGCCGCGGTGCCGTCGTGTCAACGACGCACGAAGCGTGTGAATGCGATTGCCTGACCTGGCTCAGGTTGCGAGGAGAGTCCGTGCTAGCGTTCCGAAGAAAACGTCGCAACATGCTCCTTCCTTTTCCTTCACGGTGACCCAGCCCAACACTCCCCACTCTGAGCACGAGCCCGACTTCGAGGCGAACCAAGGACCAGATGCTCGTGAAAAACCCATGGGGTTCTTTGAGCACCTCGAGGAGCTGCGCTGGACGTTGGTCAAGAGTGCGATTGCCTTTGTGATCGCGGCCGCGCTTGTCGGCTACTTTCTTAAAGAGTTTAACCACATTGTGATGTGGCCGCTTACGACCATTGCAAAGGAATATCCCAAAGTGTCGCTGGAACTGGGCACCACCACGATCATGGAGGGATTTTCGGTTGTGATCCAGATGTGCACGATCGGTGGGTTACTGATCGCCGCACCGGCCATCGTCTACTTCTTTGGGCAATTTGTCGCTCCGGCGTTGACTGCCCGGGAGCTCAAATTGGTGGTTCCGGTCGGTCTTTCTGCGGTGTTGCTCTTTCTTTTGGGTTCGGTCTTCAGCTTTTTTCTGCTGGTCCCCAGTACCATCCGGGTTTCAATCGAACTCAATCAGCTCTTCGATTTTGCCCTGCGTTGGACACCGGCGGCCTACTATGGGCTGCTCACCTGGCTCGTACTCGGAGTCGGCGCCTCGTTTGAGTTTCCCCTTCTCATCATCCTGGCGGTCTACATTGGCATCCTTGAGGTTGAAACGCTGCGCAAGTACCGACGCCATGCGATCATTGCGATCTTTGTCATCGCGGCGTTCGTGACGCCGACGCCGGATCCCTTCACCCAGACCATGTTCGCAGGTCCGCTCTATGTGCTTTATGAGGTCGCCATCTTCGCGGGCGCTCGCATCACGAAACGCCGCAGCCGCGTAACGTGAGTCGAAGGTCGATTCCCTCGGCCGCAATCGGCGCACCGGGGGATTCGACGAAACTAACCTTTTCTAAGCTGGGCGGCTACGCTGGGATTATTGTCGAGGTAGCGCGAAAGGGTCTCGATTGCGGAGAACGTCTCGGCGCTTACGTGGTGTTCCATGCCTTCCACGTCGTGGGCAATAACCTCCTCAGGCAGTCCGAGTTGCCGGAGGAAAGCGGTGAGAAGTTCATGACGATGGGCGATGCGGGCTGCCACGGCTTCGCCAGCGCTGGTGAGCACCATGCCACGATACTTTTCGTACTTCACCAGTCCCTCGGCATCCAGACGCTGGATCATCGTGGTCACGCTGGCTTGCGAGATCTTTAGCTCGCTTGCGATGTCAACGACCCGCGCGTAACCCTTCGTGCGGATCAATTCACGGATCCGCTCCAAATAATCTTCGACGGCCGCAGTCGTTCGCGGCGCCCCTGAGGTGGCGGTCGTAGGATCGGGCACCCTAGGATAAAGCGACCCGGTCACACGCCGAGTCAACGCGTTACTTCCGACGGTCGGCCTGCTGGACTTTCAGGACTACGCGGAACATCTGCACGGCCAACCAAAAGACCGCACTCATGCAAGCCGCTGCCAAGCCCGCCCACAACACCACCATCGAGGGATCGTTCGAGGGAACGTGTGACTTCAGCAACGAAAAGAGGATGGCGAAGAAACCGAGCACAAGCACGGCGTCCACGACGAGGCTCACAGCTGAAACGGATTTCTGGGCGGCTGACGACGACATGGGTCGAAGAAAAGAGACAGACTCGGAAAAATGTCCACGACTTTTCCTGCGGAAAACGCGGGGTGCCTGTGCAGTCAGTCAGAACTCAGGCGTGACTCCGTTTACGCACCGGCTTCAGGGGGAGGGAGATATCAACGGCGTCGGCCCCCAGGTTGCTCTTTACTGTTGCTCCTTCTTTGCGAAAAAGGGCAATCATGCCCCTATTCTCGCGTTGGACTTGGGCGACCAGCTTGGTGAGTCCTCGGACCCGCGCGGTCGCAGCGAGCGCTCTCAAGAGCGTTTGGGCCATTCCCAAGCGCCGCTTGGTCTCGCGAACGATGAAGGCCATCTCAGCAGAACGCCCCGATGGCAGAAGGAAGTACCTTCCAATTGCATCGATCACCGGTTCACCCTCGGCACCGAACGAGAAGAGCGCGAGGGCCAGATCACGGCACTGATCGACACCGACCAGTTCCCGTGCCCGGGCCACGGTCATTTCTTTGAAGAAATAGCCGTAGCGAAGCCGAACCGTCTCTTCGTTATGCGAATTAAAGAATGCAATCAGACGATCCGTATCGTCCAGATTCAGACACCGCAAAACGTGGCGTTCTCCCGCGAAGAAAAGTTCGACAGGGTCCGGCATGCTGACCATCGGTGCCAAGGTGGCCACGCCGGAAGAGTGGCCGCAAGGGGTTCTCGGCGCAACATCAAGATGCCCCCCTCCGAGGTGTCCCCGGTTATTTGGCAGTGAGTACAATCTCCTGCTTTTCGGAAGCGCCGTTGGCGGAGAGCGCGAGTGTGAGATTGAGGGCGTCCAGGTTCGCCAAGCTGCCACGCATGGGTTCGAGTGTGACCGTTTCTCCCGGGCCGAGGGTGGCAGTTTCCGGGATGGGAACGAAGTTTCCCAGGATGGAGTTGACTTCCGTGATTTTCACCCGGACCGGACTGGGCCCCTGGTTGGTCAGACTCAGGCCGAGGGATTGGCGAGGAGCGCTCAGCCCCGGATTTCCGCCTCCCGGCCGGGTACGGCCGGTTCCAAACCCTTCACCCTCGGCGCGTGGCCCTTTGGGTCCTGGGCTACCGCGGTCGAAGCGATCCCTTCCCGGCGGAGGGCCACCGCCGGGCGTCATCGATTCCCCCTGGTGTGCCCGGCCTGGTGAAACACTGGCCGTGAACCGTGCTTGTGCTTCGATCTGACCCGCGAAGTAGCGTGCCTGGCCGGAAAGCGGAGTCTGCGGCGGACCGATCTTTTCAACGAACGCCTCTCGTTTCGACTGCGGCGAACCGCAAGCGCTCAGGAGTACGGCCGCGAGGACAGTGAGGCTGAAGGAAAACCCGTCTCGAAGGATGGAAGGCATGGAGATCACGGTTCTGACCGCGTATCGCCGACCCAGGATCCCTCCTTTTTTGGCCGTGGGAGGTGGTCCAGCCGAGGGGTTATCAGCTGATTCCGTCCTTGTGCGCGTCGGGATTCGCCAGTTGTTCCTTCCAACTGAGAATTTTGGCCTGCGCCCCAAAGTGTTCCGCCTTCGGCTTGTCTCCCTTTTCCATCCAGATGCGTGAGAGTGTCGTGTTGATGAACAAGTCCCCGGGGCGTATCGCGTGCGCTGTCTGCGCCGCCGCAAGGGCCGGATCCAATCGTCGTAGTGAAAAATTCACTTCAGCCAGCGCATGCCAGGCCTCGAAGGAAAGCGGGTCGGCCGCGGTGGCCCGGGCCAGTTTTTCCAGTGCACCTTCACTCTCGCCCAAGGCGAAATCGGCGGTGGCGTCTTCAATCAAGTCCTGCAGTGCATCGGGTGTCATGGCGAGTGACGCTAGACAGCGGCGCGGAAAATGAAAGGACGGCTCGCAGGCCGTCCTTGAAACGAAGCGGGGTGGTTCGCTCAAACCGTCAGGTTCGCGTCGAGCCCCCGACAATTCCCAACGAGAGTTTGATCTGGGGCGAGACCTTGTCTTCATTCTTACCCGGTTGAATTCCGTAGTCAGCCCGCACGATTGTGAACTCGCCGCGGATGACCAACAGGTCGCCCTTCAATTCGGCCTTGCCCAGGCGCTTTCCGAGAGCATCCGGAAGCAGCGTGAGTGTGACCGGCACCACCACATCCTTGCTCACCCCTTTGATGGTAAGTTTTCCTTTGGCAGTGGCTGACGTGGTGCCCCCTTGGACCTGAGTGTCGACCAGCTCATTCAAGACGAAAGAGATCTCAGGATGGGTTTCGGTCGCGAGCCAGGCCGGGCTGAGCAAATGCTCCGTCATGGTGGCATTTGGCACCACCAGGGTTTTTGCGGCGACGGTGAGCGTGCCACGCGTCGCGCCCGGATTGGAGGGATCGAATGTCACCGCTCCAGAAATGCCGTTGGCGGTGCCCGAGATGGGCTCAAGGAGGGAGTCGAGGTGAAAGCGGATCGCGTTCACTCCTTTCGGATCTTTGAAGTCAAAGGTCTGAGGAGCCGCGGTCCCGAGGGTACAGGCGGTAAGCAAGGAGGAGGCGATCAGGAGGGTCCGGTTCATAGTTGTGGTCGTTTTTTGTTCTGAGTTTGACGGAAGAAATGTGCCAGAATCAGGAGGCCAACTCCTCCGGCCAGCGCAGTGATCAAGAAGTCGATTCCGGGTATAAAGCGCTCATCGTAAATTGTATATGAGAGCCCGGTGACTTCATCGACTCGCAATTGAGGAACCCGGCTCTGACTCCAGCCCAAGTGGGCACCGCGTGCGCCCCAGAATGCAAGGGCGACAACTATGACCCCTGCTGAACCTGCGCGAAGCCATCGAACAAGTCGCGGAGCAAGAACGCGATGCGGAGACTGAGGTTCCACGGTTGGTATTTTGATATTAAAATAAAAGGAAGCGGGTTGAATCCGCAAGGGGTGCCGGCATTTTCATCGCGTTGCCTCTCGAAGGAGCTCGAGGTGCCTAGGTACTGCGTCTCAAACCGGAAGGCACCGTGGGACCCTCGATGAGGCCCCAATGGACACACCCTGGACCACTTGGTTTACGCCGGTCTCAGGCCGAACTGCGTCGGGACTGTTTAGGTCTCGACGGGGTGCGGTCGGCTCTCGCCCTTGGTTCTTGAAAGGAATGCTCTGCCGATCAGCCTAGTGAATCAGCATGGCGTCTCCATAACTGAAGAATCGGTACTCGTTACGGATCGCTTCCGCGTAAAGCTCATGCAACCAACTGATTCCATTGGTCGAGCCGGGTGAAAGGAAGGCGGAGACCAAGCAGAGCAGGGTTGACCGGGGTTGATGGAAGTTGGTGATCAACGCGTCCACCCCACGAAAGTGGCAGGGCGGAAAGAGATAGAGGGAGGCTTCGGCAATGTAGTCGTTTCCCTTTTCGATCGGAGCGTGGTGGTGGCTGAGGAAGGACTCGATCGCACGCACGCTGGTTGTTCCCACCGCAATTCGACGACCCCGGCCCGGATTGAAGAGAGCGCGCTGGCATGCTTGGGGCAGTTCGAAGCACTCCCGATGAATGGGGTGCTGCTCAATCTGCGCTGTTGCAATCGGCTTAAACGTGCCGAGTCCCACGTGCAGGGTGAGGTTGGCTGTGGAGACGCCCTTCGACTGGATTCGCGACAGGAGATCGGAGGTGAAGTGAAGTCCGGCGGTGGGCGCTGCCACCGCCACTTGCCGCGCCGGATCGGCATAAACGGTTTGGTAGCGGTCGAGGTCTGACTGCCTGTCGTTTCCGTCTTCTTCCCGCAGAATATAGGGAGGCAAAGGGACCTGCCCGAGCCGATTCGCGATTTCGACAATCGATACATTTCCAGCGGTGTAAAATTCGACTTTGGCGGCGCCTTCGGAGTCCCGTTCGATCACCCGGGCCTCGAATGCGTCTTCCCTCGAGAAGTGGGCCCCGACGGGTAGCTTCTTCCCCGGACGAAGCAGACACCACCAGGCGTTGAGTTGCGGAGTGGGCCGGAGCAGCAGGCATTCGACTTGTCCGCCAGAAGCGCGTCGGGCTTGCAACCGGGCCGGGAGGACAGATGCAGTGTTGCGAAAGAGGGTGTCGCCGGCGTGAAGGTAGTCCGGCAGATCGGAGAAGACCCGATGTTCAAAGCGATGGGCCGCGCGATCGACCACCAGCAATCGGGACGCATCCCGGCGTTCGGCGGGTCTTTGGGCGATCAGGTGCGGAGGCAGTGCAAAATCGAAGAGATCGGTCGATAGCGGAGGCACGTCGAAATGGAAGGAACGAGACAAAAGGCTTGCGCCCCGGACGACGGCGAGTTTCTTCCGTGATCTTTCGGCCGACTTAGCTCAGTGGTAGAGCATCTCATTCGTAATGAGAGGGTCGTCGGTTCAATCCCGACAGTCGGCTCCAGTTTGCCAACATCCGGCAAATTATGTAGTTAGCGAAGTGGGGCGACGGGCCTGTCGGACACGATACTGGATCTGACCCTCAGTTGTTCGAGATTGCGTCGTCGGACAATCCTCCCTGCAGCTTCCGCCTGAGTCGGATATCGCCAATTTCCCGACGAAGCCGTTCGGCGAACAGTTGCAGGCGCTCATGGACATTTAGAGTTTCCAACAACCGCTGTTTGAAGGGCGCGTCGTCGCAGAGATTGAAGGCCGCCACATCCACGAAGATCTCAGGATCATCGATCGTTTTCAGGAACTTGGAGAAATCGGTCGAGGCGTCACCACTCAGCCGCTGCTTCAGCGACAGCAGACGCGCGAGCGAGGCTCGCAGTCGGAGGTTCTCTTCTTCCGGCGCGCCACTGCGGCTGGTGAGAGCGCGAACCTTGATCTTTCGGTAGGGCTCTTCGCGGACAACCGATTGGACCTCAATCCGGGCAAGCCCCTGCAACAACAGGTTGGAGGTGCCATTCTCATTTTTTTGGCAGGCCCGTATAATGCCCACCGTAGCAATCCGATGGGCCGGCTCAAAGGCGTTGCTGGCCTCGCTAGCATTGAGTCCAGCCACGGCGAACAGTCGATGGGACGCAAGTATCTCTTTCAACATCAAGCAATAGCGCGGCTCGAAAATATGCAGGGGCAGGAGTGCTTGTGGAAAAAACGCCACTTCCGGCAGCGTCATCACGGCCAATTCGTTAGGCACTACAATTTCCATCTCCATGGTTGGAGTTTACACCGACTGGAGGGGTCCTGCAAGGTGTGACACGCGGTGTGACGCTGGCGCGACAGCATCTTGCCGGATGGGACACAAGGTGAGTCGCGATGGCGCGTTCCTTGGATCGCTGACTGGGCCCATATTTCGCAGATATACCCATAAGTAGTTATTCAATAGTAGTATAATTCAATACAGGTTTGCCCGGTACGGCCATTGCTAAGAAGAGGGCATGAGTCGCATTCTTGGCATTGATCTTGGAACCACCAATTCCTGCATGGCAGTGATGGAGGGCGGGGAGCCAGTCGTCATTCCCAACGCAGAGGGCGCCCGTACCACCCCATCGGTTGTGGCATTTACAAAGTCGGGAGAACGACTTGTCGGCCAGGCAGCCAAACGCCAGGCGGTGACGAACCCCAAGAATACCGTTTTTTCGGCCAAGCGTTTGATTGGTCGGAAATTCTCCGAGACGCGCGAGGAGGCCAAAAATTTCCCCTTCAAAGTGGCCGAGGGCAAGAACGGCGATGCGTGCATTGAGGTTCAGGTGGGCGACAAGACTGAGCTGTTTGCTCCCCAGCAGATTGCCGCGTTCGTTTTGGGCAAGCTGAAGTCGGATGCGGAGGCCTACCTTGGGGAGAAGATCTCGCAGGCGGTCATTACTGTCCCGGCCTATTTCAACGATTCACAACGCCAAGCCACCAAGGATGCCGGCAAGATCGCCGGTCTGGATGTGTTGCGTATCATCAACGAGCCTACCGCTGCCTCGTTGGCCTATGGTCTCGACAAGAAGAAGGATGAGAAGATCGCGGTCTTCGATTTGGGTGGCGGAACGTTCGACGTTTCAATCCTTGAAATCGGTGACGGTGTATTCGAGGTCAAGGCAACCAATGGTGACACCCACTTGGGTGGCGACAATTGGGACGAGGCGTTGATTTCCTGGTTGGTGGAGAATTTCCAAAAGGAAAACGGTATTGATCTCCGCAAGGATCCGATGGCCCTTCAGCGCCTCAAGGAAGAGGCGGAAAAGGCCAAGATCGCCCTCTCGTCCGCGCAGAGTTATGATGTGAATCTGCCGTTCATCACGGCGGATGCTTCAGGACCCAAGCACCTCAATGTCACGCTGAGTCGTGCCAAGATGGAGCAGATCTGCGACCGGCTCTTTGAGCGTTGCATTGCCCCTTTCAAGAACTGTCTTAAGGACGCTGATCTCACGTCAGCTCAAATCGACGAACTGGTCTTGGTGGGCGGTATGACCCGCATGCCCAAGGTCGTCGATATCGCTAAACAACTCGGAGGCAAACCGCCGCATCAGGGCGTCAATCCCGACGAAGTGGTGGCGGTGGGCGCGGCCATTCAGGGCGGTGTGCTCAAGGGTGAAGTGCGCGATGTGCTGCTGCTGGATGTGACGCCACTCACACTCGGTATCGAAACAGCGGGCGGTGTATCGACCGCAATGATCTCCCGCAATACGACGATCCCGTCCAAGAAGACCCAGGTTTTTTCCACCTATTCCGACAATCAGCCTTCCGTGGAGATCGTGGTGCTCCAGGGCGAACGCCCGATGTCTCGCGACAACAAGACGCTGGGCACCTTCCGGCTGGATGGCATCCCGCCCGCACCGCGGGGCGTGCCCCAGGTTGAAGTGACCTTCGACATCGATGCCAACGGCATCCTGCATGTCTCCGCCAAGGATCTCGGGACCGGCAAGGATCAGAAGATCACCATTCAAGGCTCGTCCGGCCTCACCAAGGAAGAAGTGGAGCGGATGACCAAGGAGGCGGAGCTCAACGCCGAGGAAGATCGCAAGCGCAAGGAGGCGGTTGAGACCAAGAACCAACTCGACAGCGCGACCTATCAATTGGAAAAGGCGCTCAAGGACGCAGGTGACAAGATCCCGGCGGACAAAAAGTCGGGCATCGAGGCGGCAATCTCCGAGGCCAAGAAGGCGCTCGAGTCCAACGACGCGGCAAAGATCAAGGCAGCCTTGGAGAATCTCTCCAAGGTGGGAGCCGAACTTTATGCCGCCGCTGCTCAGGCGGGCGCCGCTCCCTCCGAAGGTGCCGAACCCGGAGCCGCGACTGGCGCCGCAGGCAAGGATACCAAAAAGGCCGAGAAAAAGGCCGATGTGGTCGACGCCGACTTCGAAGTCGTCGACGACGACAAGAAGTAACGCTCCTTTCTGACGAATTTGCGCCCATGAGGCCGCCTGTCAGGCGGATTCCTCCGAAAGCGCGTCGTTGAACACCACACAACCCATCCATCCCAATCCCAACCATATGGCCAAAGTCAAAATCAAGCCCATCGGCGATCGAGTGCTCGTAAAGCACATCGAGGAAAAAGAGCAGGTTCGCGGCGGAATCATCATTCCGGACTCCGCCAAAGAAAAGCCCCAGGAGGCCGAGGTGATCGCGCTCGGCACGGGTAAGAAGGACGAAAAGGGCAACGCTGTGGCCTTCGAAGTGAAGGTCGGCGACAAGGTCCTCATCAGCAAGTACGGCGGCACCGAAGTGAAGATCGAAAACGAGAAATTCACCCTGGTGCGCGAAGACGACATCCTCGGCGTCATTGCCTGATGACCAAGGTTATTCAAAAACATATTACACTCACACATTCCCATGGCTGCTAAACAACTCCTCTTCGACGAATCCGCCCGCCAAAAAGTGCTTCGCGGAGTCGAGCTTCTCTCCCGCGCCGTCAAGGTCACCCTTGGACCCAAGGGCCGAAACGTCGTCATCGACAAGAAATTCGGTTCACCGACTGTCACCAAAGACGGTGTCACGGTGGCCAAGGAAATCGAGTTGGCCGATCCGTATGAGAACATCGGAGCCCAACTCGTGAAAGAGGTCGCTTCGAAGACGAACGACGCCGCCGGTGACGGTACCACCACCGCCACGGTGCTTGCCGAGGCCGTCTACAAGGAAGGCCTGAAGCATGTCACGGCCGGTGCAAATCCGATCTACCTGAAGCGTGGCATTGACAAGGCTGTCGAGGCCGCCGTCAGCGAACTCGCCCGGATCTCGAAGAAGGTGAACGACCGCGAGGAAATCCGCCAGGTCGCGACCGTTTCCGCCAACTGGGACACCGACATCGGCGAGATCATCGCCGACGCGATGGACAAGGTGGGCAAGGACGGCACGATCACCGTGGAAGAAGCCAAGTCGATCGAAACCACGTTGGACGTGGTCGAAGGCATGCAGTTCGACAAGGGCTACCTTTCGCCCTACTTCGCAACGAACATGGAGAGCCAGGAGGCCATCCTTGAAGATGCCTATGTGCTGATCCACGAGAAGAAGATCTCCAACCTTCAGGAGTTCCTCCCCATCCTCCAAACGACCGCGAAGACCGGCAAGCCGCTCCTCATCATCGCTGAAGAGGTTGAAGGTGAAGCCCTCGCCGCGCTCGTTGTGAACAAGATTCGTGGCACGTTGAATGTCGCCGCCGTCAAGGCGCCAGGCTTCGGCGATCGTCGCAAGGCCATGCTTGAGGACATTGCAGTGCTCACGGGCGGCAAGCTCCTCAGCGAAGACCTCGGCATCAAGCTCGAGAACGTTACGATATCCGACCTCGGCCGTGCCAAGCGCATTGTCGTCGACAAGGAGAACACGACGATCGTCGAAGGTGCTGGCAAGGCCTCTGACATTCAGGGTCGCGTCAAGCAGATCCGTCGCCAGATCGACGAGACGACCTCGGACTATGATCGTGAGAAGCTTCAGGAACGCCTCGCCAAGCTGGCGGGCGGCGTGGCT
>JAEUGZ010000611.1 GCA_016794725.1 Opitutaceae bacterium
GTCTGGTTTGCTGGTGTCCCAGACGACGCGGCCGCGGAAGCCCGTGAGTTGGCCGACTCGCTCGGTCAGTTCGCGGATCGTCACTTCCTCTCCGGTGCCCACATTGATCCAGTCGGGCGGATTGGGGAGGTGGAGGAGGAAGGCGCAGGCGTCGGCCAGGTCGTCGACATGCAGAAACTCGCGGCGGGCGGCGCCGGTACCCCACGCGGTCACCACCGATTGCGACTGCCGGGCGGCCTCGTGGAAACGCCGAATCAGGGCCGGCAATACATGGGAGTTTTGCGGATGGTAGTTGTCGCCTGGACCGTAGAGGTTGGTTGGCATGGCCGAGTGGTAGACCACTCCATGCTGTTTGCGGTAGGCCTGGGCGAGTTTCAGGCCGGCGATTTTGGCGATCGCATAGGCTTCGTTGGTGGGTTCGAGTGCCCCGGTCAGAAGGCAGTCCTCCGGCATCGGTTGCGGGGCAAATTTGGGGTAAATGCAGGAACTTCCGAGGAAGAGCAGGCGCTTTACCCCGTGGCGGTAGGCGCTGTCGATGCAATGGGTGGCGATCGCCAGATTTTCGTGGAGAAAGTCGGCGGGGTACGTGTTGTTCGCGTGAATTCCCCCGACCTTGGCTGCTGCGATGATCGCCACGTCGGGCCTTTCGGATGCGTAGAAAGCGTCGACCGACGGCCGGTGTGTCAGGTCGAGTCCCTCCCGCCGTGAACGAGTCACCAGCTCGACCCCGGGTTCGGCCTGCAAGCGGCGCACCAGAGCGGAGCCCACCATTCCCAGATGACCGGCGATGAAAATTCTCATGTGTAACGAAGGCCGGGGCAGATCGGCGAGCTTGGGCTCCCGCTGGCTGAGATCAAGGTCGTGGTCATCCCCAATCCCTTGAATTCCAACCGCGGCTCACCGGCCAGGTGATGCGAGCCTCCGTGATCTGTGAGTCCAATGATGAGCGCACTCTTCATGCGGGAGGGTGTAAGCAGCTTTCGATTTGCGGAAGTCCAAACGGTTTTCGGATTCGGTGATCCCGTGTACCCTCGACTTGAACCGTGTTCCACGTTCCCCCACTTCACGAAAGACCAGAAGCCTCAGCGCCTGGGTGTCTTGGATCGTCCCGACTCTACCGCGCTTTGTGAACCGCTAGTTCCGGGTGCCTGGTCCCCTAGGGTGGCTCGTGTCTTGGCAGCGGGCGGGCGACCTGATCTGGTCGGGGGGTGATCGCTCTGTCCGAAGCCACCGTCGACGATGTCCGGCGTCAACTTGACGCTTGGGGCTATAAGCCGAGCCATGCGCCTGGACTGCTGCGTCACTACTACCGGAACGGAGGCGAGTTTCTGCCCCCTTACCCCTTGTGGCCTGAGGGTTTGCGGGAGCGCCTGCTGGCGCACTGGCCGCCGGCCTCCTCGACTGCGATCCTGCGCCAGGTGGCGGAGGATGGTACTGTCAAGGTGTTGCGGCGCCTCCAGGATGGCCGGACGGTGGAATGCGTGCTGATGCCTGACTACCGCGGGGATCGGGCCGCGGGGTGTCTTTCGTCGCAGGTCGGGTGTGCCATGGGATGCGATTTCTGCGCCACCACCAAGTCCGGATATGAACGTAACCTGACCTCCGGCGAAATGGTCGAACAGGTCCTTGCCCTTCGTCGCGAGGCGGCGTCCGTCGGCCGGCGCCTGCAGACCCTGGTGTTCATGGGAATGGGCGAACCCATGCTCAACCTTGACGCGGTCATGGATGCGATCCGGCGGGTGGCGGGTAACGAGTTGGGAGGGCTCGGCTGGCGGCAAGTGACCGTATCAACCGTCGGAATCATCCCCGGAATCGAACGACTGGCCGATTCGGGTCTTGGGGTGCACCTGGCGGTCTCACTCCACGCGCCCGATGACGCGACGCGGGCCCGGCTGCTGCCCGCGGGCCGTCGGTTTCTCCTCGCCGACATTCTGGCGGCAGCCGACCGGTACCAAGCCCGGACGGGTCGTCCAGTGACCCTGCAATACTGCCTGCTCCGCGGGGTCAACGATTCGGAAGCGCAGGCTCAGACCCTTGCGGCTTTGGTGGGAGAGCGCCGGATGCACGTGAACCTGTTGCGCTACAATCCCACGGGACTCAGTTTACAGGGAGTGAACTACTTGCCGAGCGACGCGGCCACGGAAGTACGTTTCATCACTGTCCTGCGGCAGGCGGGAGTGGTCGCTCACGGCCGGCGCTCCCGTGGCCGGGAAATTGATGCAGCCTGCGGCCAGTTGCGACGCCGGCTGGGAGGGGCAGAGATCCCATCCGATGCGGCTAAAGCCGCAGCCACTTTTGCGGAACACTGACCGCTGATCTCTGACCTTGGGAGTTCCCGTCTGCCATGGTGCTCCTTGCCCACCGTGGCTGCTTGGGTTGCGGAAGTCAGGTGGAAGGAGGGCGGTGGTCGGGAGTGGTCCGGTGGCCGATGACCCGCGCCGGGTTTCCGGCGACGATGTCGCCGGCGGCGACCGACCGTGTCACCACCGCGCAGGCCCCGATGACCGAGCCCGCTCCGAGGGTGACACCCGGAAGGACAAAGGCCCGCGCTCCGACAAAGACATCGCGCTCGACTCGGATCGGGGCGGTTTGCAGCGGCAAATGGGCTTGGCTGAAATCGTGCGTTCCCGTGCAGAGGTAGGCTTCCTGCCCGATGGTGGAGGCTTCACCCACCTCGATGGGACCGAGAGAGTAGGCGTTGGCGCGGTCGCCCAGGCACGCACGATCGTGCAGGGTGAGGTGCCAGGGAACGTGAATCCGGGCTCGTCCATGAACAAACGGCCGGCCGTGAATGCGGGTCCTGAAGCACCGGAGGATGAACAGCCGCCAGCCATTGCAGGGTTTCGGTGTCCAGGTGCAACCCACCGTCCAGACGATCCCCCAAAGCAGCAGCGCCAGTCGGTGACGCAGCGGCCACGGTGAAGTGTAGGCGTCGGGCTGTGCGTGCGTTGTGGCGCTGACCTTCATGGCGATGAGCGTGGACTGCCCAACGGACGTTTGGAACGGAAAAGCAGTGAGCCGCGGCACCTGAAAGCGCGTACCCGCCTTTTCCCTCCATCTTGCCCATCAAGAAACGCGTTCCGCGTTCCTTTACATCGCAGATCGGAGTCCGGAAGTAGCGGAAGGCTGAAAGCCTTTCGTGGATTGGAAGTCCGCGGATGGACGATTGTAAAGCGGCGGCGCGACGCTGGGGAAAGAAACGCGTTCCGCGTTCCTCTACATCGGAGATGGAGTCCGGAAGTAGCGGAAGGCTGAAAGCCTTTCGTGGATTGGAAGTCCGCGGATGGACGAATGTAAAGCGGCGGCGCGACGCTGGGGAAAGAAACGCGTTCCGCGTTCCTCTCCGTCGGAGATCGGAGTCCGGAAGTAGCGGAAGGCTGAAAGCCTTTCGTGGATTGGAAGTCCGCGAATGGACGAATGTAAAGCGGCGGCGCGAGGCTGGGGAAAGAAACGCGTTCCGCGTTCCTCTGCGTCCGACAGTCCTTTCACTCTTCGCCCTTCGCCCTTCACTCTGCACCGCACCGCGGTGCAGTGCCGTGCTACGCGCGCTCGCGGGGAAAAACGCCAGGGAGGGGAGGGATGGGCAGGGGAGGACTGAACGACGCACTGGTGCCGTGTCCTGCCAGGGCCATGCCCTCATTGACGCGGGTGGCCACGGTTTGCTCGTAACGTTGCCATGGGGTGTCACCTGCCCGCACCTTGCCGGCCCGGCCCATCTCGATCAAGCGATCCGGTTGTTCGTGGAGCAGCGTGAGTTTTTCCGCGATGGCGGTGGCGGACCGTACCGGAACAATGAACCCTTCCACCCCGTCGGTGAGGTAGTCGGGTCCCGAGGTATGCGGAGTGGCAATGACCGGCAGGCCCACAGCGAGGGCGAGCGCGATTTCCGGGGACGTCGGATCAAAGAGTGAGGGACACACCAGCACGTCGTGCCGCAACATCTGTCGCACGACATCCGCCTGACAGTGGACCGCCACCTGACGGCAGCGGCTTACGTGTTGATCCAGTGCCGCGCATCCCGAGTTCGCCCGGCGCGAGGCGAGCGTGAGTTCGGCGGATCCCCCCAAGGCGGCCACGGCGTCGAAGAGGTAGCGGATGCCTTTGCGTTGCGACAAGGCGCCCACGTAGAGCACCCGGAGACGGCCGTGTTCCTGAAACGGTGATCGCTCCGGCCAGGCACCGGCAGGAACTGGCGGAGTGATTCCGTGGGGAATGACCGCCACGCGCGCCCGCATCACCGAAGACTGCTCGAGGGTTCGCTTGATAAAGGCGGTGGGAACGATGACCACATGGGCCAGACTCAATTCGGTGTCCAGGCGCTCGGTCAGGGCCGAGGCCTCAGGCCGAGCTCCCAAGGTGGCAGCCCATTCCGGCTGCTCCTGGGCCTCCTGATCGAGAATGCGTTGCAGGCATTTCCAGTGACCGCTGGTCTGTTCGTAGATCGCAAGTTGATTGAATTCACGGGCCGTGCGGAAAGCGTGTTCAGCGCCTTGTTCGTACGCGTAGACTCCGGTAAACCGGGATTCGCTCAATCGCCGGGCGACCTGACGATCCAGTGAGTGATGGACGGCATCAAGGGAGCACGAACCGCCATTCGGATGCGTCAGGCCGCCCAGTCCGAAACGCCCTGCGAGCAAGCGAGTGGCTTCACGCCACGGATGGCTGCGGATCTTTTTGCGCAGTTCTTCGGGAAAGGATCGCCGCTGGAGGTCCTGCGAAAGACCATTGGGCAGCCAACGATTGGCCCAGTTGGGAATCGGTAGATGCAAACCGGTCCAGAATTCTCCCAACAAACCCGCCCGATGCAGGCCGAGCGCCGCATGGCGCACCGCAGCATTACCGGTAGGATGGGAGAGCAGAATCATCGGAGATGAAATAAGGACGGTAGGCGAGTGAAAGGGATGGACGGGTGTCTGCGTAAGCTTGCGAAAGATAGCGGTTAGTATCGACCCTGCCGCCCCGAGGCGGGAGTTGAAAAGAGTATGAAACGGGGGATGTGTCCCCAAGCAGGTGGGGGAGGCAGGTCCCCTCGTTGGTCTCAATTGAAGTCGCGGGACAGGGTGAATCCCCGGTGGCGGGGTAGGGAATCCGCAGCGAGGGTTTCCCCGACAACAACCGAATCGTGTGCCGGGAAACGCCGTATCCCCCAGGTGATTTTGGGGTGTTCACCCCATGCGTCGTGCAATTTGGCCTACGCGTTACTACTAACGACGGCTTGGCGGCGGCGTCGATTTCGCCCCTGCCGCGCTCGCGGCGGTCCAGGGTGCGATTGCGTCATTTGAAGGTCTCAAATGCGTCGTGCGATGTAAATAAAACAGCTTAAAGTGTTTGAAAATAGCAGTTTAAGATGTATGAATTCCATGATTGGCTTCCGGTGGCCTCGGGCTGCGGGCAGTTACATGGAGGGGAGGGTGGAGGCAGGATGCCTCCAGGGCGATGGTTCGTGTCGATCGCTGGGATTCGTGCGTAGAATCACCCTGCGTATTTTTGGGGTAGTTTACCCAGTTGACTAGGGTGTTCGCCGAAGCCTAGTGTGGGGTCCGTCAGCAGAAGTGTCCGACCGAACCGAAGAACCAACGCAATCCACCATGCTCCGCAATCGAATCGAAGGTCTCCTTGGAATCCACAGTGCTGTGATTTCCATGACGGTAGCCGCTCTGTTTCTGGCTACGATGATGCTCCTCCCCTTGTTGGGAGTCGTGACGTTCAATGGTGAAGTCAACTTTGGGCTCTATTTCTTTGGTGTGCTTGCCGCGATGGCTTGGGTGCACCGCAACCTCAGCAGCGAGTCCGTCAAGAGCCGCTACGGCCGGCTCACCAAAATCGAGACGCTTCGTCTGACGGTTCACCAGATGATGCGCCTCATGCTGGCAATGTTCACGCTGGCGTTCCTGACCAAGGATCTCGCGGTGTCCCGCCTGTTCCTGCTTACCTTCCTTTCGGTCTCCGGTGTTTTCCTGCTCGCGGCCAATTTTTATCTCCCCCGCATCCTGAGCTTCCTGTTTTTTCGCAATACGACTTATCGCACCGCGGTTCTCGCTTCCCCCGAGGAGGCCGTTCGTATCGGCAAGTGGATCAGCAAGTACCGCAGCCTCGGGGTCGAGGTGATCGGTTACGTATCCGAAAAACCTGCCAAGGTTGCGACGACGCTTCCATGGATGGGCCGGCCCGACCAGCTCATGGACGTGGTGAGCAAACATGCGGTTGACCAGGTGCTTCTTGACCAGAGCTGCGTCTCCCACACCGAAGCGCGCCTGATCACCGAGCGTTGCGAGCAAATGGGCTGCCGCGCCCGCTGCTTCGTTGACATCACTTCGATGCTCCCGTCCGCCTCGGTGGCGATTGAAAGAGACGAGCGTTATGCTTTCGCTTCATTCACTTCCGAGCCGCTTGAGAACCCGATGAACCGGGCTGCCAAGCGCCTGCTCGACATCGCGGTTTCCCTTCCGGTGGTGTTGTTTGTCCTTCCTGCCGTCCTCCTCGTCACTGCGATCATGCAGCGTTTGCAGTCCCCCGGTCCGGTGATCTATCGCCAGATCCGCTCGGGCATGAACCGCCGGAAGTTCTACATCTACAAGCTCCGCACGATGCATGTCGACAATGGTCAGCATGTTGCGAAGCAAGCCACGCGGGGTGATTCCCGGATTTATCCTTTCGGACAGTTTCTCCGTCGCACCAGTATCGACGAACTCCCGCAGTTCCTCAATGTCTTGAGCGGCGAGATGAGCGTCAGCGGACCTCGCCCTCACCTCACCCAGCATGACGAGGAGTTTGCGCAGGTGATCAGCAGCTATCGCAAGCGGCACTTCGTCAAGCCGGGCATCACCGGTCTGGCCCAGTCCAAAGGTTTCCGCGGCGAGATTGCCGAGCAGTCGCTCCTCATGAAGCGCGTTCGCTACGACACCCACTACGTCGCAAAGTGGTCGCTGGCGATGGATATCCGGATCATTTTCAACACGATCCGCCAGATCGTAATGCCGCCTCCGTCGGCCTACTGAGTCTGTCCGGAGCCGGGAGGGTGGCAGGTCCGCCCGCCCGGGCGGGGGATCGGGTCAGGGCGAGTTTTTCAGGACTGTCGATCCGTGCCCGCTAGATTGGAAAAATTGGAGTTGTGCTCCCAAGTACCCCCGCACCTGAATGGGCGAGCCCACGTAGTATCCGAATTTCTATGTTCCCCTTTTACATCAGCCTGATTGCCACCCCCGCATGATCGCGCCGGGCCCGTATGGCATGATCGCGCCTCCCCCGTCGTCGCGTGGTCTTGTCCTGGGCTTGGTCAGGGGTCTGGTGAGGCAAATGATCCTGGCCGTGGCCGGGATCATTGTTTTTGCGTCTGCAGGGAGGGCGGCCCAGCTCACGGTCACCTGGGCGGACAACTCCAACAACGAACAGGGTTTTGTGGTGCAGCGGAGGACGCTCGGAGCCTCGTACGCCGACATCGCCATCACGCGGGCCAACGTCACGTCCTACACGGACATCACGGTGACGCCGGGTGAGACCTACCTGTATCGGGTTCGTGCTTACAATGCGAGCGGCGCCTCCTACCACTCGCGGGCCGCCAGCGGCGTGGCGGGCGCCGTGGCGGAGTCGGTGGCCTCGCCCACGCTCTCCGCCGTGGCCGGTCGCGTGGTGGCCGTGAACGAAAGTGCGGGCCCAATCTATTTTGAAGTGGCGGACCCCGCGGAGCCCGCCGGCACGCTGCTGGTTTCGGCCAGCGCCTCCGACCCTCAGCTCTTTCCCGCGGCCAATTTGATCTTTGGCGGAGCGGGCGGTGCACGCTCACTCATCGCCATTCCGGCCCGCGATCGTGCCGGCAGCGCCGTGATCACCCTGGTGGTCAGCAACGGAACCCGCAGCACCAGCTCGAGTTTCGTGCTTACGGTCGGCGCCACGACCCCGCCGGTGCAGATGTCTCAGGTTTCCGGCGTGGTGTCGCCTCTCGGCTACCGACTGTATTTTGGCACGGTAGGCAATGCAGGCGGTCAGTTCGGCCTCTGTGTCCAGCAGGATCGCTCCGCGGTTTTGATTGCGGTTGCGCCATCGTTTCCAAGCGGGACGGTGATGACGCGGCTTACGCTCAGCGTGGAGGGCGAGTTTGCGGCCGAGATTCCGGGCATCGGCACCGTGCGCGGCAAAGTTGACAACGTGACCGTTGCGGGCGTGTTCGGCGCCTCGGGTCTGCGGATGTCCGGCACGCAGGAAAGCGTGCGCCTGCTGCCCGACAGCCAGACCGGTTATTTTCAGGGCGTCATTGCCGGCTCCACGGTGGGTGAATTTCATGCGGTGGTCGGTTCATCCGGGCGGGCCTTGGTCGCGGTGGCCGAGCGGGGCGTGTACTCTGGAGGGGCGGGTGTCCTCGACGCCCAGGGACAGTTCTCATGTTTTCCCGATACCGATGAGCGGGTGACGCTGACGGTCAGAAATGACGGGGCGGTCGTCACGGGACAGTGGATGCTGGGCTCGCGGAGGTTCGACCTGCGGGGCCGGCGCAACGACCTCCCCAACGATACCCGCCTGGTCAACATCTCCGTGCGCGCGCGCACCGGTTTTGGGGCCGATTCGATGATCTCGGGCTTCACGCTCGGCGGCGAGGGCAGCAAGGCCATCCTGCTGCGGGCCGTCGGCCCCACTCTGGGTAGCTTCGGCGTGGCCAATGCACTTCCCGACCCGCTCGTGACGCTGCAACGTCGGGGAGCGGACGTGGGAGCGGCTCCGTACGCGCTCAATGACAACTGGAGTTGGATGGATATCCCCGGTTCAGCCGTGGCTTCGGCCGCGTTTCCCCTTCAACTGGGCAGTCGCGACGCCGCTCTCTTTCTCCCCCTGCCCGTCGGAGGCTATACGGCGAGTGTCACGGATGCCGGCGAAGGCAACGGAATCGCCCTGGTGGAACTCTACGATGCGGACAACAAGCCCGACCAAGGTGGTGCTCGCATCACCAACCTGTCCCTCCGCGGAAAGATCGACGTCGGCGACGATGTCATTGTCGCGGGCTTTGCGCTCTCCGGTGACGCGCCCCAACGGCTGCTGATGCGTGCGATCGGCATGGAACTGGCCGATTTTGGGGTCCCCGGAGCACTGTCGGACCCAGCCATTACCCTTTACCGGAACGAAGATGGGCAATCTCTGGAGATTGCTAAAAACAATGACTTTGGTTTTCAGGATACGTTGGTGACTGCGGTCAGCAGCCGATTGGGGGCGTTTCCGCTGAACCCGGGCACGCGCAGCTCCGTCTTGCTGCTGTGGCTAGCCCCCGGCGTCTACACCGCGCATGTGCGGAGCTCGGATGGAAAGGCAGGGGTCGTGCTGCTGGAGATGTACGAGGCGCCTTAAGAAGTTGTTGGAAAGCGAGTTGTTGGAGTTCTAGAGCTTTCCGCGGGATCGTGTGTCCCAGAGGCGCGCGGAGATCTCCCTGAGAAATTTCCTCAATCCGTCGCCGAATCGGCCGTTTCACTCGGCAGCGCATCCTCTTGCGCCATCGACATGATCAACGGCAAATCGACGAGTTTCGAGGAACGGGACGCACTGGATGGGCGTTCCTCGTTCGTGACGTCCGAGCCGAGAACCGAGTCGTCCGCGATCATGGCTCCGCCGGAGGGTCGCACGTCGCTGGACCTCCGACCCAAAGGAGCTGTTCCGGGTGACAAACCCGTTCTGCTCATGGTCGACGATGATGAGGAGATCCGTGCGCAGCTGCGCTGGGCTTTGGTGTCGTCCTACACCGTCTTGCAGGCCTCCGATCGGTCGACGGCGATCAAACTCTTCCAGGCGCATCGACCGGGAGTGGTGTTGCTCGATCTTGGACTGCCGCCGCACCCGGGCACACCGGAGGAGGGCCTCGCGGCCTTGACGCAAATACTCGATCTGGAGTGTCGCACCAAGGTGGTCATCGTCTCGGGCCAGAGCGAACGGGCAGTGGCCCTGCGTGCGGTCGGGGCGGGCGCCTACGATTTTCTTTGCAAGCCGGTCGGCCTGGATGAATTGAAGGCCAGACTGGCCCGGTGCTTCCACGTCGCCTCCCTGGAGCGCGACTACCGTGATTTGCAGCGGCGGCTGTCGGTCGACGGTTTTGCCGGCATGGTCGGAAACAGCCCCCCGATGCAGGCCCTCTTTGCGTCGATCCGCAAGGTTGCGACCACCGAAGCCCCGGTGCTCATTTTGGGGGAAAGCGGAACGGGCAAGGAGATCGCCGCCCGGGCCATCCATCAGCATGGCACGCGCCGTGCGGGACCGTTTGTCGCCATCAACTGTAGTGCCATCCCGGAGAGCCTGCTGGAGAGTGAACTTTTTGGACACGAAAAGGGCGCTTTCACCGGAGCCCAGTCCCAACGCAAGGGTCGGATCGAGCAGGCCGACGGTGGCACGCTCTTTCTCGATGAGATTGGAGAGGTGCCCCTTCCGGTGCAGGTGAAGCTGTTGCGCTTTCTGCAGGAGCAGACCATCGAGCGAGTCGGCGGGAAGGGGGAGATCCGGGTGGATACCCGAGTTCTTGCCGCGACCCACGTCGACCTGGAGAAGGGCATGCGTGAAGGGACCTTTCGTGAGGATTTCTTCTATCGGCTGGCGGTGGTCCGGCTCGTCCTCGCCCCGCTGCGAGCGCGCGACGGGGACCTCCGGCTGATCGCCCAGTCATTCCTTCACCGCTTCTCCGCTGAGAACGGCCGCAGCGGCCTGACCTTCGGACAGGACGCGCTTCGCGCCATCCTGCGCCACCCCTGGCCCGGAAACGTGCGTGAGCTGCAGAACCGGGTTCGCCGGGCGGTCATCATGGGGGAGGGGCCTCGGCTCTCCGCGGAAGACCTCGAACTCGAGGCCGGAGGCGAGGGCACTGTGCTGACCTTGAAGGAGGCCCGCGAGGACCTGGAGCGTAACCTGATTCGCGACGCTCTGAAGCGCCATGGGGGCCGCATCGCGATGGCTGCCAGCGAACTCGGCGTCAGTCGTCCGTCGCTCTACGATCTGATGGGAAAGCTCGGTCTGGATCGCGAAGCCCTCAAGGGCTGATCCGCGGGCATCCTCCGGTCCATCCCCGAGGGGAGGGTCCGGCCCCGTGCGGTCGACTGTATCCTCCGTTCTCGACGGATACCCGGGGCCGCTGCGTCCCCCTCCCGCGACGCGTTCTGAAATCACCCGGTCCAGCCTCTGCAAATCCCGTGCCAACCTTGGCGGGGTCCCGGGTTTACCCCGGTTTTGCACCCGGTTTAGCGGGGTGAAACACCCTATTCGTGGAAAGGTGTATCAGAAATAAAACTACCAACTGGTTGCGGAACCCAGTGGGCGGATCGAACTTGGGGGGCGCACCGTCCGGAAAAATGACTCCGGCGGGTTTCTCCTCTTGAAACCGCGCCTGCGCGGCCGCCGGCCCGGCCGGATTTACTCCCGGATTCCTTGGGGCAATCCCCCAGTGCGGTTTATCATGTATCCAAGCAGTGATGATACTACCCGGGATCTAAGGCAAAGGCTTGGCCATGGGGCTGCGAAAAAAGAATGAAAACCTGAATGGAGGGGGCCGAATGGACGAATCAGCTGTGCGAGTGAGTGCACTTTCATCATCCGATAACGGGGTCACGGGAGCCGGTCTCCAGTCCAGATTCCGTTCGTATTCGTTCTCTCCACTTCACGCCATGCTGCAGCACCCAACATCGTCTTCTCAGTCCCTCGGGCACGGTCGCGCCTTTTGCTCTGAGCTGGGAACGGTGGTCCGGGGTGTCTCCCGGCTCGGGGCGGTGGTCGGACGTTTCGCGGCGATGGTGGTGCTGGCTGCGTCGGCCCTGCTCCCGGGTGTGGCCAGCGCTTCGACCGCCCCGTCGGCCAGTCTCACGCTGTCCTGGACCGACAATTCGAACAACGAAGCGGGCTTCCGGATCGAGCGCGGCACGGATGGCGTCACGTTCTCCCAGATCGCCACGGTGGCCCCCAACGTGACCACCTACGTGGACGAGGGTCTGCTCTTTTCGACCCGGTATGTCTACCGGGTCTGCGCCTACAACTCGGCCGGATCGTCCGACTACACCACGCCGGCGGGTGCGACGACTGCGACGCCGGTGGTGACACCGCCGCCCAACGCTGCGCCGACGATCACCAATATTTCCAACCAGTCCATCAACGCCAACACCAGCACGGGCGCCCTGGCGTTCACGGTGGGGGATGCGGAAACGCCTTTGGCGAATCTGGTGCTCACGGTCTCCACTTCGAACAGCGCGCTGGTCCCTCTCTCTGGAATCGTCCTGGGCGGCAGCGGCGCCAGTCGTACCGTGGCTGTCACGCCCGCATCCGGACAGACCGGAACCGCCACCATCACGGTGACCGTGTCCGACGGTTCGTTGTCCGCGAGCGACGCCTTCGACGTGGTCGTCAACGTGGTGAACACGCCGCCCACCATCAGCGACCTGCCGAATCGAGTGATCAACGCCAACTCCAGCACCGGCACCCTCGCCGTGACCGTCGGGGACGCGCTCACGCCGGCCGGCTCGCTGGTTCTGACTGCGACCTCGTCCAATCCTACGCTGGTCCCCGAGTCCAATGTCGTCTTTGGCGGCAGCGGAGCCAGCCGCACCGTGGTGGTGACCCCGGCGGCCAATCAGTCCGGGTCCGCCACCATCACGATCACGGTCAGCGATGGTACCTTGACCGCGAGCGACAGTTTTGTGCTCACGGTGAATGTGGTGAACACGCCTCCCACGGTCACGGAAATCACCAACCGGTCCATTGACGCGAACACGTCGACCGGGGCGATCGGCTTCACGGTGGGTGATGCGCAGAGTGCGCCTGCCACGCTGACCCTTTCCGGTTCGTCGACGAATACGGCCCTGATCGCCACCAGTGGAATTGTCTTTGGCGGATCCGGAGCCAACCGCACGGTCACTGTCACTCCGGTCTCCGGCCAGACTGGAAGCGCGACCGTCACCGTCACCATCAGCGACGGCGTTCTCACGGCGAGTGAGAGTTTTGTCGTGACGGTCAATGCCGTGAATTCCGCGCCCACGCTTTCCGCGATCGCCGCCCGCGTCATGGATGCCTCGACCACCAGCAGCGCCATCCCGTTTACGGTGGGCGACGCCGAGACGCCCGTCGCCAGTCTTGCGGTGAGCGCGGCCTCGAGCAACCCGACGCTGCTGCCCGTTTCGGGCATAGCACTGGCGGGCAGTGGAGCCAGCCGGACGGTCACCCTGACGCCGACCACGCATCAAACCGGCACCGCGACCGTCACCCTCACGGTCAGCGACGGACTGCTGTCGGTGTCGCAGAGTTTCCAGGTCACGGTCAATGCCGTGAACACCGCTCCGACGATCAGCGGCATCGCCGACCGCTCGCTCGAGGCCAACCGCGACACCGGTTTGCTGAACTTCACCGTCGGTGATGCCGAAACGCCCGCCGCGAATCTGGTCGTCACGGTTTCGACCTCGAATCCCACGCTGCTGCCCGTCTCCGCCGCGGTGCTGGGTGGCACGGGTGGCGCCCGCACGGTCAAGCTGACGCCGGCGGCCAACCAGACCGGCCTGGTCACCATCACGCTCACGGTCAGCGACGGCGATCTCACCGCGCAGAGTGTGTTCATCCTGACCGTCAATGCGCCGATCACCGCACCGACGATCAGCGACCTCACGGACCGGACGATCAATGCGGGCGCGAGCACGGGTCCGATCGCTTTCAGCGTGGGCCACGCCACGGCCGCGGTGTCCTCCCTCGTTGTCACCGGGTCGTCATCCAATGCGGCCCTGGTGCCCGCCGGGTCGCTGGTGTTCGGCGGTTCCGACTCCCAGCGCACGCTCACCGTCACACCCGCCGCGGGGCAGACCGGCACGGCCACGATCACCGTGGTGGTGAGCGATGGCAATCTGAGCACGAGCGACAGCTTCGTGCTGACGGTGAACGCGGTGAATGCACCGCCGACCGTGAGTGAGATTGCCGATCTGGCCATCAACGCCAACACCGCTTCCGGTGCCATCGCCTTCACGGTGGGGGATGCCCTCACTCCCGCCGGCAACCTCATCGTCAGCGGCAATTCCTCGAACCCGGCCCTGCTGCCGGTCTCCAACATCGTGTTCGGTGGTTCGGGGGCGCAGCGCACCGTGCTGCTCACGCCCGCCGCCAACCAGAAGGGTTCCGCCACGATCACGATCACCGTGAGCGACGGCTCCTTGAGTGCGACCGAGCAGTTTGTGCTGACGGTCAACGCGGTGAACACGGCTCCCACGATCAGCGACCTTCTCAACCGGTCGATCGCCACCAACGGCACAACGGGCGCGTTCCCCTTCACGATTGGCGACACCGACACGCCGGCGACGGCGCTCACGGTGACGGCCGTATCCTCCAACCCGACGCTGCTGCCGGCCGCGAATCTCGTCTTCGGTGGCACGGGTGCCAACCGTACGCTGTCGGCCACCCCGGCCGCCAACCAGACCGGCACCGCCACGGTGACCGTCACCGTCAGCGATGGCGTCCTCGCCGGCAGCACCAGCTTTGTGCTGACGGTGTCGACGGCCAACAGCAGCCCGACCATCACCGAGATCAGCAACCGATCAATCAACGCGAACAGTTCGACCGGTGCCATCTCCTTCACCGTCGGCGATGCGGAAACCCCCATTTCCAATCTGGCCGTCTCCGCCACAAGCTCCAATCCGGCTCTCGTGCCGGTCACATCCGTGGTCATCTCGGGTTCGGGCGCGAACCGCTCGGTCTCCATCACCCCGGTTGCCAACCAGACCGGCTCCTCCACGGTCACGCTCACCGTCAGCGACGGTGCCCTCACCGATGCGACGAGTTTTGTCGTCACGGTCGAGGCCCTGGTCAACGCGCCGACGATCACCGCCATCGGCAACCGCACCGTGGCCATGAACGCCTCGACGCCGGCCATTGCCTTCACCGTGGGCGACGCCCAGGTGGCCGCGGGCAGCCTCACGGTTTCGGCGTCCTCCTCGAATCCGGCCCTTGTTCCTTCGGGTGGGCTGGTGCTCGGCGGATCCGGTTCGAGCCGGACCCTGGTGGTCACGCCGGCCGCCAACCAGACCGGCACGGCCACCCTTTCGGTGACCGTGAGCAACGGAACTCTGGATACGGGTACCAGCTTCGTCCTGACTGTCCAGGCTCCCAATACGCCGCCGACCCTGACGCCGCTTTCCAACCGCACGATTGAGGCGAACGGTTCGGTCGGGCCGCTGGCCCTGACGGTCGGTGACTCCCAGACCCCGGTGGGCAGCCTGACGCTTTCGGGCGCCTCCTCCAATTCCACCCTGCTGCCGGCGGGCAACATTGTCTTTGGCGGAACCGAGGCCAACCGCAGCGTCACGGTCACCCCGGCTCCCAATCAGACGGGCACGGCGACGGTGACGGTGACGGTGAGCGACGGTTCGCTCACCTCCAGCATCAACTTCGTGCTTACGGTGACCGCGGTCAACACGGCACCGACCATCAGCACGCTGACGGATCGCACGATGGAGTCGAACGCGACCTCCGTGCCGATCGGCTTCACGGTTTCGGACGGCCAGACCGCGGCCGGCAGCCTCACGGTGACGGCGGTGTCGTCCAACTCGACTCTGCTCTCGGCCGGCGGGATCACCCTCGGCGGATCCGGCGGCAGCCGAACCCTCACCCTGCAGCCCGCGGCCAACCAGATCGGTACCACGACCGTGACCCTGACCGTGAGCGACGGCGCGCTGTCCAGCAGCACCTCGTTCGTGCTGACCGTGAACCGCCCGAACACGGCCCCAACGATCAGTCCCCTGTCCGCCCGCTCCACCGTGGTGAACAGCAACTCCGGTGCGATCGAGTTCACCATCGGCGACGAAGAGACGTCGGTGAACAGCCTTTATGTGACCGGGTCGTCTTCCAACCAGACCCTGCTGCCTTTTGGAAACATCGTCTTTGGCGGCTCCGGTGCAAATCGCACCGTCGTGCTGACGCCCGCCACCAATCAGATCGGCACCACCACCGTCACCGTGACGGTGAGCGACGGACGGGCCAATGCCAGTACCAGCTTTGTCCTCACGGTCACGGCGACCAGCACGGTCCCGAAGATCAGCGACATCCCCAACCGCACGGTGCTGGTGAACAGCAATACAAGCGTAACCTTTACGGTGAGTGACGCCGAGACCGCCGCGGGCAGTCTCGTGGTGACCGGCTCCTCGACCAACACGGCGCTTATCGGGCCCGGCAGCCTGGTGTTTGGCGGTTCGGGTGGCAATCGCACCGTTTTGGTGACCCCGCTCGCCGACCGCACCGGCACCGCCGTTGTCACGCTCACGGTGAGCGATGGCAAGTTGTCCTCGTCCAGCAGCTTCTCTCTGGTCGTGCTGCCCGCCGGCAACACGCCGACGATCAGCCGGATCGCGAACCGCACCATCAATGCGAACAGCAACACGGGCTTGATCAGCTTCGTGGTGGACGATGCCAACACGCCGGCGACCAACCTGACAGTGACCGCGGCTTCCTCGAATCCGGCCTTGATTCCGGTGAGCGGCATCGCACTGGGTGGATACGGCTCCAGCCGGACTGTGGTGGTCACCCCCGCGGCGAACCAGGTGGGCAGTGCGCTGATCACGCTCACGGTGAGCGATGGCGGGACCAGCAGCAGCTACACGTTTGTCGTGAATGTCCTGCCCGTGAATCTGGCGCCGACGATGAGTGACTTCACGGATCGCTCGATCAGCGCCGATGGCGGCGGCGAGGTGATTGGGTTTACCATCGACGATGTCGACACGGTGATGACCAGCCTGTCGGTTGTGGGCAGTTCGTCGAATGCGGCACTGCTGCCCAGCAGCGCGATTGTCTTCAGCGGAACGGGCAACAACCGCACCCTGACTGTGACCCCGGTGGCGGGGGGCACGGGTGTCACCACGATCACGGTGACGGTGAGCGACGGCGCACTCAGCACGACGGATAGTTTTGTTCTTACGGTGACGCC
This sequence comes from Opitutaceae bacterium, assembly GCA_016794725.1. GTDB lineage: Bacteria > Verrucomicrobiota > Verrucomicrobiia > Opitutales > Opitutaceae > UBA6669. The sequence continues at coordinate 16,904 of JAEUGZ010000611.1, forward strand.
CTCGACGTCGTCGCCCAACTCGAATAATCCCGGCACTGGCGATGAACCGGCGAAACCCGGCACCGGCGGATCCACGGAAACGCCGGCGACGGTCGGCGTGGAGATCACGCAGCAGCCGCAGCATGCGGCCGTCGCGGCTTCGGGCTCGGCGACGCTTCAGGTGGTGGCGACGGGTCCGGCCCCGCTGAGCTATCAGTGGTATGAGGGTGATCGTGGCGATGTGTCTGCGCCGGTGGTGGGCGGCACAGGCAGCACCTTGACGACACGGCCGATTCTCGCGACGACCCGCTTCTGGGTGCGCGTCAGTTCCGCCACCAGCTCGGCCACCAGCCAGGCGGCGGTGGTGTCGGTGGGCGCCCAGGACCGTTTCTTCTTTGGAAGCGTCGGTTCGGCGGGCACGGGCGGCAATTTTGGCCTGGTGGTGCGCGCCGATGGCACCGGTATCTTCCTGGCCGATGCAGCCGGGCTCGGCAGCGGCGCCAAGAGTGTGGACGTCGCGGTTTCCCCTGCCGGTGCCTTTTCCTTCCAGGTGTCGGGCGTGGGCACGGTCAGCGGTCAGATTTCCGGTTCGACGGTCAGTGGTGTGATTGCCGGTTCGATCCCCTTCACCGGGACCCAGGATGGCGCCGGTGGCGCGACGTCGGCACTCGCCGGCGTGTATCGCGGTGCGGTGGTGTTCTCGGCCGACGGCTCGCTGTGGATACTGGCGGGGCCGTCGGGACGAGTCTTTGCCGCGATTGAGGAACGTGGAAATCTGGTGGGCGGCGCCGCCAGTCTGCCTGCCCACGGCGAAGTGGGAGTGATGCTCCGCGACGGTCGGACCCTCGGTTTGGCGCTGACGGTCGACGGCCGCGTCGCCGGAACCTTGACGGCGCAGTCACAGGTCCGTCAGGTGGGTGGACTGAGGGATGGCGTGGTTTCGCCGGGCCGCCTGGTCAACATGTCGGTGCGTGCCAAGGCGGGCGAGGGATCGGGCGGCATCATCGCCGGATTCACGGTTGGTGGTTCGGGCACCAAGTCCATGCTGCTGCGTGCGATCGGTCCGACCCTTGGTTTGTTCGGCGTGTCGGGCGTGCTCAGCGATCCGATCATGACCATCAACCGTCAGGGGAGTGCGGACGCACCCGTAGCGGTGAATGACAATTGGGTAGAGTCCGAGGTGGCGGCCATTTCGCAGGCGGTGGGTGCGTTCCCGCTGGCAGCGGGCAGCAAGGACGCTGCGCTGTTTGTGCCGTTTGCCGCGGGTGGCTACACTGCCCAGCTGACGAGCGTCAACGGCAGTGGCGGTTCCGCTTTGATTGAACTTTACGATGCCGACAACTCGTCGGAAATGAGCTCGGCCCGGTTGGTCAATCTGTCCATCCGCACCGAAGCTGGCTCAGGTGACAATGTGGTGATCACGGGCTTCAATGTCAGTGGCAACCGTCCGAAGCGCCTGTTGATTCGGGCTATCGGACCTGAGCTGGCGGCCTTTGGCGTCGCGGGCTCCCTGCCCAATCCGATGTTGAGCCTGGTCCGCAGCTCCAATGGTGAGACCACGGAGGTGGCGGCCAATGACGATTGGGGCACGCAGAACGATGTCATCCATGAGGTCTCTGCTCAGTTGGGTGCATTTGCCCTGACGCCAGGATCCAAGAGTGCCGCGCTGGTCGTGTGGGTTTCGCCGGGTACGTACACCGCGCTGGCGCGCAGTGGAAGCGATACGACGGGTGTGCTGATCGTGGAAGTGTACGAGGTTCCCTGACAGTGGTTTCGCGCCCGGTCGGAGGGAGAAGAAACGCGTTCCGCGTTCCTCTACATCGGAAGTAGCGGAAGGCTGAAAGCCTTTCGTGTTTGGGGTTCGGGAAAAGCCGGACGGAAAAGAAACGCGTTCCGCGTTCCTCTACATCGGAAGTAGCGGAAGGCTGAAAGCCTTTCGTGTTTGGGATTCGGGAAGAGCCGGAGCGGAGAAGAAACGCGTTCCGCGTTCCTCTACATCGGAGGTAGCGGAAGGCTGAAAGCCTTTCGTGTTTGGGGTTCGGGAAAGAGCCGGACGGAAAAGAAACGCGTTCCGCGTTCCACTACATCGGAAGTAGCGGAAGGCTGAAAGCCTTTCGTGTTTGGGGTTCGGGAAGAGCCGGACGGAAAAGAAACGCGTTCCGCGTTCCTCTACATCGGAAGTAGCGGAAGGCTGAAAGCCTTTCGTGTTTGGGTTTCGGGAAGAGCCTCAGGGAGAAGAAACGCGATCCGCGTTCCTC